>PBBR01000030.1 GCA_002716645.1 Chloroflexota bacterium | reverse complement strand
TTATTAACTCTGGCATAACGCCTATAAACATACACACATACCAGAGTAGGTACTATGCATACTATAGTTGTGACTAAAATTAATGCTACTTGCAATGAAGTCATTATCTTTACATATTACAGATTTATCAGTTGGGACCTATCTGATAGTTTGGAAGATCTCTTAAGTGTTAGTCGAGCCGGTATCCGATACCTCTTATGGTTATTATTCTTGGAGGTAGCCCGCTGTCAGATTGGATTTTCTCTCTGAGCCATCTAACGTGAACATCGACTGTTCGGCTTTCGCCCATATACTCGTAACCCCACACACTCTCAAGCAATTGGTCTCTAGAGAATGCTATTCCCTGGTGAGCGACCAAGAACGCCAGCAAATCGAATTCTTTGGGCTTGAGATATAAAGGCTTCCCATTGAGGACCGCAGAGTGACTATCTAAATCAATTTCTATTCGACCTAGTGAGAACTGTCGGGGGGTATTTGGACTTTGGGTCTGGGTGGTTAGGCTCCTTCTTAGGATTCCTCGTACGCGTGCTACTAGTTCGCGCATGCTGAATGGTTTTGTAACGTAGTCATCAGCTCCTAATTCTAGGCCTACAACTCGGTCAATTTCTTCTCCTTTGGCTGTTAAGAACAATATAGGTATGTTGGATTCTCTCCTTATCATTCGGCATACCTCGAAACCATCTAAAGATGGGAGCATTACATCTAATATCAATAAATCCGGCTGTAATGAACGAGCTTTTTCTAGACCAGATACTCCGTCGTGAGAAACATATACTCGGTATCCTTCTCTTTCAAGGCTGACTTTAAGTGCAGCAACCAGATTTTGTTCGTCTTCTACGATTAGGATGCTCTGATCAGGCAAAGCATTCTCCTTTTTTACTGTAAAAAGTGGTAATCCCTTAAATTTTCCTACTCACTGCCGAAATTATATTACATAATACGGTAATTATAGCTATTGACTACGGTTGATATCCTGCATACACTCCTGAAAATACCCTAGGAGGTAACAAGTATGCCTAGTGAGCAAAACAATGTATTTTTGCATCCAGGGGTGGAAGATGAAGCCGAAACTTTTGGGCTCGCTAATAGATTGCCAAGCCTTTCTGGTATGAAGATAGGATTGATAGATAATCGTAAACGCAATGCCGATCTGTATTTAGAGGAAATAGCTCGCATCTTTGAAGAACAATATGGCGTAACTGAATTTCAGACTTATCGGAAGGCCAGTCAGAGTATTCCAACTCCGGCAGACGTGTTGGATGATATGGCCCAAAACTGCGATGCAATAATTCATGCGGTGGCGGATTGAGGGTCTTGTACAACGTGGGGTCTCCACGATGGAATAGAATCCGAGAAAAGGGGAAAGCCTGCGGTTACAGTAATAACCGAGGCATTCATAAAAGCGGCTGGTATCAGAGCCAAGACATTGGGTATGGCCGACCACCCTGTGGTGGTAATTGAACATCCTATAGCCAGTAAGACTAAACAAGAGATCCATGAAACAGCTCGCCGTAGCGTGGAGAAGATTGTCCTCGGGCTTCGTGGTTCATAATTCAATAATATTCAGGGTAGGAGCGCGTAATTGGTAGCCTCGAAAAGAGCAAGTCGGCTAGATGTGACCGGGTCACTTGTTGATGTCAATAACTACTTCTATGACCAGGGATGGACCGATGGCTTGCCCATAATACCTCCCACTGAAGATCTTGTGTTTGAAATGTTGGAGGCATGCCCTCTAGCGGCAGATCAGGTTTTAGGAAGAATGCCTCCGATGAACGGAAGCGTCACCCCTGAGAAGATAGCTATCAATGCGGTTATGGCAGGATGCAAACCAGATTATATGCCTGTTGTTGTAGCGGCTGTTAAAGCTGTTATGCAGCCACAATTTAATGTCGCCGCAATAACTACCACGACCGGAGGAGCAGCTCCAGCGATCATAGTAAGCGGCCCTATAGCTGATAAATTAGGAATTAATAGTGGGACTGCTGTGTTTGGATCTGGGCATCAGGCTAATGCTGCAATCGGAAGAGCCTTAAGACTAACAATGCGAAACATGGGCGGGGCGACCGTCCATACCATGGAAAAGTCGACCCATGGTTGGCCAGGTAAATACACGATGTGCTTTGCTGAAAATCAAGCGGCTAGTCCTTGGGAACCAGTCCATACAGGACTAGGGTACGAACCGAATAGTAACGTGGTAATAGTTGTAGCTGTTAGAGGCATACATACTTTTGTTGAAGGGGCTCAAGAGACCGGAGATGGTGTGCTGGAGACTATATGTATGGCTGTAAAAGGTGCTGGGATATCTGCTTACTACTATCAGTTACGGGGAGCTTCACCGATATTGGTGATAGGTCCGGAGCACGCGGCGGAAATATCGAAATCCGGGTATGATCGTGAGAGTGTAAAGCAATACCTGTTTGATAATGTGAGGATTCCTCTGTATGAATTGAAGGATAGAGGGCATTGGGGAGCTAGGGGATGGCCTGAGGAATGGGAGCAGCAAGGAGAGGAATTTGGTATTCCAATGGCGCTTGACCCTGATAGATATATTGTAGTAGTGGCGGGAGGAGACGGAAGACATTCGTCATGGTTGTTACCATGGTCTGCTACGCAAAGGGCAGTTGAGATAATAGAAACATAGGATTAGAAGCTATGCGTTGATATACACCATAGATAGCACTGGTCCGCTATCTCGAGAATATAGGTACTTGATGTTGCAAGAGAAGAAATGGAGGGAAATATGACTACAGTTGAAGGATCTAATAAATATCGTGTCATAGGAACGCGGCCTATGCGTCACGACGCAGTAGATAAAGTGACTGGAGCCGCTAAATATGGGGCTGATTTTAGTGCGCCAGGAATGTTGCACGGGAAGATACTTCGCAGCCCCCATGCTCATGCCAAAATACTCTCAATAGATACAAGCAAGGCAGAGGCAGTACCAGGGGTTTTAGCGGTAGCTACTGCTGCTGATTTTCCTATTATTTCGGCAAGGGCCTTAGATTATGAAAACTTTCAGGGCAACCCTCGGCTCATAGCAGAGAACATTTTTGCCAATGAAAAAGTTCTCTATAAGGGTCATGCTATAGCTGCTGTCGCTGCTACTAGTCAGCATGTTGCCGAAGAGGCTGCAGCATTGATAGATGTGAAATATGAAGTTCTACCTACAGTATTGGGCTGGAGAGATGCACTGAAAGATGATGCTCCTCTATTACATGACCAGATGACCACTAGATTTAGAGTGGAACGATTTGGCCCTGGAGATGATACGGGAGAGATAAGCAATATAGCTGGGCATCTGCAACATAAATTAGGGGATATAGATAAGGGATTCAAAGAAGCAGATGTGATCTTCGAAAAAGAATATGAGACCCAGACTGTACATCAAGGCTATATAGAACCTCACGTGGCCTCTGCAGTTTGGGGGAGTGATGGTCGTGTCACAGTTTGGACTAGCACCCAAGGACCATTTTCTGTTAGAACGGCTACTGCCGCTATTCTGGGTATACCTGATTCTTCCGTTAAGGTCGTTCCTATGGAAATTGGTGGTGGATTCGGAGCTAAGGGTGTGACCTATTTAGCTCCTGTCGCTGCTGTATTGGCAAAGAAGTCTGGAAAACCTGTCAAAGTTGTAATGACCAGGAAAGAAGTCTTTGAAGGGAGTGGTCCAGCTTCTGCGACATTCATGAGGGTAAAGTTAGGAGCAAAGAAAGATGGAAAGCTTACTGCCGGTCAGGTGTACATGGTTTACGAAGCGGGAGCATTTCCTGGTGCGCCTGTTGGTGGAGGAGCAGTTACAACTTTCGGGTCATACAATTGTGAAAATATACTTGTAGATGGATATGATGTTGTATGCAATAAACAAAAGGCACAGGCTTATCGTGCCCCCGGTCAACCACAAGCTGGGTTTGCAGTTGAGTGCGCAATCGATGAGTTGGCTGATGAGTTGAAGGTAGACCCAATGGAACTTCGCCTCAAGAACGCTGTAAGTGAAGGGGACAGGATGCCCAATGGTGTAGCGCATGCTAGGTTTGGATGTGTTGAGTTGGAAGAGGCTATGAAAAATCACCCGCATTATCTTGCTCCTCTAGGTGGACCGAACCGAGGTAGAGGAGTGGCAGTAGCGTTTAGAGCTCAGGGAGGTCAGGTTTCCTCAGCAACTATCAATGTTAACAGCGATGGAACCTTAAATTTGATAACTGGTTCTGTGGATATTGGTGGTACGCGGACTGCTACTGCGATGCAGGTTGCAGAAGTATTGGGCATAGATTCAGAAGATATTAACCCCGCAGTTGCTGATACAGATAGCGTAGGTTATACGGGTAACACAGGGGGTAGCCGCACCGCATTTGATACTGGGCTTGCGGGGATAGCTGCTGCTGAAGAAGTCATAAAACAGATGAAAGGTAGAGCTGCTCTACTCTGGGAAGTTCAAGACGAGGATGTGGAATTCGCAGATGGTACGTTTGTTTGCTCTAAGAACGCCGAAGATAAATATACTTTCAAAGAATTGGCCACTCGATTAATGCGTACTGGTGGACCGGTGACTTGCTCGGCTTCAGCTCCTTCTACAGGTGTTGGTCCGATTTTTAGTGGCAATATTGTCGATGTGGAAGTTGATCCGGATACGGGCAAGGTGGAAATATTGCGGTGTACCGCATTTATTGACGCTGGGCAAGCAGTCCATCCCAGTTTTGTAGAGGGTCAAATTCAGGGAGCAACAGTGCAAGGAGTAGGGTGGGCTCTAAATGAAGAATATGTCTACAATGATGATGGATCAGTGGCTAATGCCAGCTTTTTGGATTATCGAATGCCGACCAGCTTAGATCTTCCGATGATTGACTCGGTAATTATAGAAGTTCCTAATCCAAGACATCCGTTCGGTCTGAGAGGTGTAGGGGAAGGTCCAATAATACCTCCTTTACCTGCTTTAGCTAATGCTATTTCTCATGCTACAGGTGTACGAATGCGTAAATTACCGATGTCACCCGGAAATATTTTAGAGGCTATTGAATCTAATTAAATTGATTAGAGTATCTTGTACTGATTTGATTCAATAGAAAGACAAATGGCTGATTTAAAAATAGTTGACCTTATGGAGACTGTTTGGATTTCCATAGTGGATTTATGTACTGGTTTTTCTGATTCCGATTGGAATGCTAAGACGGATTGTCCGGGATGGTCCGTGCAAGACCAAATTTCCCATATGTCTGGCAGCGAATCTAGGTTGCTAGGCAATGATGCACCTGATCATGTAGCCGCAGACGTGTCTCATGTTAAGAACGATGGCGGTCAAAGAAATGAAATTTTGGTTGATTGGCGGAGATCGTGGTCTGGGTCCGATGTTCTTGAGGAATTCAAGGAATTAACTAAACAGAGGCTCTCGTATTTACGTGCTTTGTCTCAGGAAGAGTTGGAAGGTACAGTGGAGACCCCGAATGGTTCTACCACAATGCTGGAACAGCTCAATAGGCGTATTTACGATGCATGGGCACATGAACAGGACATCAGGAGAGCTCTAGATAAACCTGGGCATCTGGACGGACCAGTGGCAACTCACGTATTAAACAGAACCCTTATGGCAATGCCTTATGTAGTGGGCAGAAAAGCCAAATCGGAGGACGGTACTGTAGTTGTTTTTAATATCACTGGAAACACAGAGGGAAATATCTCTGTAGAAGTTGTTGATGGGCGTGCTAGAAAGATGGATGCAACGCCAAATACCGCCACAGTATCTCTTAAAATGGATTTTCAGACTTTTTTGTGTTTGGCGTGTGGTAGATGGTCTGGAGAGGATACGGTCTTATCAGGAAAAGTAACGATTGAAGGCTCAAGCGAAGTCGGAATAAATATTGTGCAGCAGATGGCTATAGTTACTTAAGGTGAAACAATCGGTTATTGTTGTTTGTGCGTGCTGTCTGCATTGACAGGTTTTGTGCCTGCTACTAAACTCAATTCATTCCCTAATACGGAATGTGTCGAAACCTTTACTAATTGGGTATAAAGTTACGAAACTATACTAGTGGAGTTTGAAGTTATGACTGGTTATTCTGAAATTTCTAGGATAGCTCACTTGTTACGTAGGGCGGGGTTTGGAGCTAGTAGGGAAGATCTTGAACATTATTCCGATATGGGTTATGAAGCGACCGTAGAAGAATTGCTTAACCCTGAGCTTCAGCCTGATTACGAAGATGATTTAGCCTATCGGTACGTTCCCTACTACCGCATGGGTACTGGAATACCTAGCTACCAGTGTTACTGGATGTACAGGATGATAAGTACTCGTAGACCCTTAGAAGAGAAAATGACCCTTTTCTGGCATCATGTCTTCGCGACTAGTCATTCCAAGCTAAATCGTAACCCTCAGATGAATAAACAACTGAAATTATTACGTAGTTTTGCTATGGGTAATTTTAGGACGATACTCATAGAAATTTCCAAAGATCCCGCGATGATATATTGGCTGGATAACTGTGAGAATCATAATGGGGCACCCAATGAAAACTACGGGAGGGAATTATTAGAGTTGTTTTCTATGGGTGTAGGGATGGACCAAGGATTCAATTACTCGGAAGATGATGTTAAGGAATGTGCGAGAGCCTTTACGGGATGGACTATGGCACCTCAGCTGCCAAGATACCCTTACGGTGATTACTGTTGGGATTTTGAATATCGTACAGATGACCATGATCATGGGGAAAAATCCTTCCTTGGTGAGACTGGCAGATTCAATGGCGACGATATAGTTGACATAATCGTCCGACAGCCAGCCACGGCTCGTTTCCTCTCCCGTCATTTGTATAACTTTTTCGTGTCTGATGAACCCCAGGTACCTTCTTGGCAAACGAGTGATCCTCAAGACCCTAAGGCAATAAAAATACTGGAAGATGAATATTTCAGATCTAATGGCGACGTTAGGTCTATGTTACGTGTTTTATTTAATTCAGATTTCTTTAAGAATTCTTCGTATAAGAAAGTGAAAAGTCCCGCAGAGCTAATTGCGGGCGTTATGCGTCTAGTAGATGATTACACGACTCCAAAACCGAATAGTCACGAAATAGCGTTCGCTGCAGCTTATATGGGACAAGATTTATTGAATCCTCCTACCGTTGAAGGATGGCATACAGGTAAAGAGTGGATAGATAGCGGAGCGTTGGTTGAAAGGGTTAATTTTGCGGCGGATCGAGTCGGTGATATCAACATGCCAGGCGTACAGAGAATTGTTGATAGATTGTCTGCATTGGGACCTGTAATACAGTCTGGCGACCTACTGGATCACACTTTAGAATTAGCTGGACCCGTGGAGGTTTCTAGCGATCGTAGGGCAGAATTAATGTCTTATCTAGAGAAGTATACAGAGATTAAATGTGGCACTCCGGAAGATATGAATAATTTTGCATTAATTGTAACTGGTTTGTTGCGGCTTATAGTAGCTTCGCGCGAGTTCCAGTTTGCATAAACGGAGTTGAATAAAAATGACATTGCTTACTAAAGTTTCACCTTCATTTAAATATTCTTACACTATTGGAAATCAGGCAGTCCCGCCTGCTCATGGCTTTTCAGGGCCGGTTAGTGTGGCTGTTGCCAACAACGGGCTCTTGTACGTGCTCTGTAGTTATTATGAATATGTGCCCGCTTGGAAATTCGTAGTCAAGTGCAACATGGACGAAGATTATATAAAGCATTTTGGGTCGTATGGAGAAGGATCAGGGCAATTTACATGGCCGAATTCGATAGCGGTTGATTCTGCAGGAAGTGTATATGTAACGGACGAATGGTTGAATAGGATATCAGTTTTCGATGGTGATGGTAATCTCGAGAAAACGCTTGGGACTGTCGGTAGTAAAGATGGAGAATGGGATAGGCCTGCGGGAATAGTATTCGATTCAGAAGACAATATGTTGGTAGTAGATAGCCTAAATCATAGAATTCAGAAGCTCTCAAAACACGGAGATTTCATAAGCAAGTTTGGAGAATTTGGTTCGGGACCCGGCCAATTTGATACACCGTGGGGTATAAACTTAGATAAAGATGGGAATGTCTATGTAGCTGATTGGAGAAACGATAGGATTCAGAAGTTTAGTCCGGATGGCAAACCCACTTTACAGATAGGGAGTTCGGGGTCAGGCGATGGCCAGTTGGCACGCCCGAGTGGGGTGGCTGTTGACTCAGAAGGTTATATATATGTGGCAGACTGGGGCAATGACCGCGTCCAAGTGTACGATAGTATCGGTTCGTATGTAGGACAGTTTAATGGTGACTGCCATGGTTACTCTAAATGGGCCGAGGCAAGAATGGCATCTGACCCAGAAGGGATGTCTGCCGAGCGAGCTGTGGTCTCCGATTTTACAGTTGAAAGAGTGTTTTTCCAGCCTACCACAGTTAGAATAGACGATGAAGATAGAATACTTGTAGTTGACACAGGTAGACACCGGATCCAGATATACGAAAAACAGTATAATTAATAATCGGGGTATCAATACCTTTAAGGAGATTAAAAAACGATGACTAGTACTAAGAAAGATCCGATATTGGTAGTGATTCAGTTAACCGGTGGTAACGATTATCTCAATACGCTTATACCGTATGGCGATCCTCTATATTATGACAATCGTACTAACGTCGGAATACCTCAAGCCGAGGTTTTGCCAATCAATGATTACGTTGGCCTGCATCCTGCAGCATCGGCAATTAAAGACCTTTATGACGACGGGAAAGTAGCGATTATAAATGGTGTTGGCTACCCGACTCCTAACAGGTCGCATTTCAGGTCTATGGATATATGGCACACTTGTGAGCCTGATAAGGTTGGCAACGAGGGATGGCTCGGACGAGTAATTCGTGACATAGACCCTAAGAGTGAAAACGTACTCACGGGAGTTAACTTTGGTAGAGGATTGCCAAGAGCATTAGCACTTTCAGGAGTGCCTGTGGCTTCAGTAGCAGTTCTGGAAACTTACGGAGTCTTAACAGGCATTACGGGTGAACCTGAAAGAAGTGAAGCTTTGGATGTATTCTCACGCATGTATGCTCCAACAATCGGTGGTGGTCCGGTAATGGATTATTTGGGTCAGACAGGTCTAGACGCACTTAAGGGTGCGGATATATTGAAGACTGCTCCTGACAAATATGAATCTACTGTAGAATACGCGGAAACTAGTATAGGTAAGAACTTGCAAGGCATCGCTAAGGTTCTTACGGCTGATCTAGGTACTAGAATCTTCTACACTCAGCATGGCGGATACGATACTCATGCTAATCAAGGTCCAGCTCACCCCAAACTATGGACTGAGTTGTCTCAGGGTATCTCTGATTTCTATGCTGATTTACGTGAGCATGATACAGCTGATAATGTTCTGATGTTTGTGTTTACGGAGTTTGGTAGGCGTGTGAAGGATAATGGTTCTGGTACAGATCACGGCTCAGGTGGAATGGCATTGGCGATAGGCGATCCCGTTAAGGGAGGTCTATACAGTGAATATCCTTCTTTGAAAGCCGAAGATCTTTTGGAAGGTGATTTGCATTTTAATTTCGATTATCGAGGTGTCTACGGCACCATGGTCGAAAAATGGTTAGGGCTGGATGCTCAGTCTGTTGTAGGTGGGAATTTCGAGCAACTCGGGTTTGTATAAAGTAAATCTGTAAGATTGCAAAATGATAGATAAGAGCGGGACTGTTTTAACAATCCCGCTCTTATCTATTGCCCAATTGTGCAAATATGTGCCTAAACTGGGAGCGGTATTTCTGGGCTATCTCCAGGTATTTCCATTTCGAAAGCATTAACATTAAATGCTAGAGCTGCGTAATATCCCATTAAGTTGGTGAGTTCGACTAATCCTCTAACCCCGAAGCATGCAAGAGCCGCGTCAAAGCTTTTCTGGGTAACTTTATGTGTACGGAAGAATTCACGTCCGTAATTGATAACCGCGTCTTCGTCTGTGGACAATGTTGGCAAATCTTTTTTGTCTCTGAGGTTGTTTACCAATTCATCTGAAAGGCCCGATTCTCTAGCAAACCCAGCGTGGGCGTGCCAAATATATTGGCAGTCCATCTCGCGTGCTGTTAGTATCATGGCTAGTTCCCGGGTTTGCGCCGGAAGTGAAGTCAAATCACCTCTAAGATATTCTCTGAGCACTTCTCCTCGCTGCGTAAGTTCTGGAACATGAATCATAGCGCCTATTGGACCCAGTTCAGGTATGCTGCCCCTCTCTTGGACTATCTGGTCGAAGGCGTCGGTTTGATCTGATGGGATTGACGTTCTGGTTGCTGCTTTTAATCGTGCCATATTTTACTTCCTTTTAAGTAAGATCTCTGATTAGTGGCGCTACCTCTTCCATTAGTAGCCTCGTAGAGTTTTGCATCAGGGAATGGTTATCAGGGTCTTGAGTAATAAATAGTAGGCATCCAAATCCGCCTACTTCTTTGTACAGATGTCTTATCTTGTCGGCACATTCCTGGGGATCCCCAACAATCCATACGTTGTCTAGCATGTAGTCGACGTCTACTGATTCATCTGGCATAGATGGATCAGATTTGTATCGTGCTAGTGTGCCCTGTGCCTTTTGATTTATCCACCTGTGCTGTGTAAATGGTTCTCCGAGGACTATACGGGCCTCGTCTCTGGCGGATTCTGACGATTCTCCTACGTATATCTCTTTCGATATTCTCCAATCGCTCCTACTGGGAACTAATCCGCTGAGGGAAGCGCCGTCTTCGACCATTGTCCAATGGTCTGCAAGGTCTGTTCCTAATAAACCTGTGCTCATTGGTATCCATCCGCGTTCTCCAGCCATACGAGCTGTTTCGGATCTCATGCTACTGGCGGCTACTCCGATTGGGGGGTGCGGTAATTGGTAGGGCTTATAATATAAGCGACGCTCCAATATAGGATCGATATCGGGTGCATGAACTTGGTAGTATTCTCCTTCGTAACCGAATTTGCCGTCTTCACATGCCCACATTCCAAGTATGATGTCTAGTGCTTCTTTACTTCTGTCACGAACTTCGTTCATGTTGTTATATTCGATACCATATAAATTCAAATCTGTGGCTAGTGATCTTAAGCCTATGCCCCAATTGAATCTACCTTTGGCAAGATGGTCGAGCATGGCTATCCTGTGTGCTGTGTCAACTGGATGATGAAGGGGTAACATGGTTACTCCGGTACCTAGAATTATGTTTTCTGTTTTGCAAAGAGCTTGGGCTATCATAAGTTCAGGTACGGGTGCATTTTCCCACATTTCCGTAATATGTTCTCCGATCCATGCTTCATGGACGCCTAGCTGGTCTGCTAGTGTTATAAGCTCTAGGTCTCGTTCGTACGATTCTGAGAACCCTCTGTGCGGCGGGTGAAGGGGCATCATGAACATTCCAAACTTCATATGTAACCTTCCTTTGCAAGTCTGATTTATTCAAAACGTGGTTAGTTCGGAGTGTAGTTTGATAGCTGAGCCCGTGTCAACGTATTATTCTTGATGTGGTTCTAATGGTGGGACCGAGATATTTGTGTCGTGGAACCATTTATCGCAACTGATTGACATGAATTGTTCACTTGCAGATAATTCGGAAAGTTTATATCTGGAGATTTTGTATTGCAATCTAACCCCGATGTCATTGTTATAGGTGCAGGCGTAGTTGGATGTTCTGTGGGGTATTATCTGGCTAAGCGCGGCGTACAGGTTATGCTTTTAGAGAAGGAAGCTATGGGCAGTGGAGCTTCGGCCCACGCTACAGGATTCTTGAGCTTGTTGGGAGCGGAATTCTCGCCGGGGCCCTCTTTTGAGATGGGTATTGCTAGCTATAACGAATTCGACCATCTAGCCGAAGATTTGGAACAATTGACTGGTATAGACTTGTTATTTCAGAGGCGACCTTCGCTTAGATTGGCTTTATCAGATGATGAAGCTAATCTAATACAAGAAATGATGGTTTGGCAGGAAGAAAAAATTAACATGCACTGGATCGATGGTGACGAAGTTAGGAAAATCGAACCACGACTAAGCCAGTCCGTGATTGGCGGTGTGTATGAGAATGAATCAATTCAACTAGATAGTTATCGACTAAACCTTGCCTTAGGGCAGGGAGCGGAATCACTTGGAGCAAGTCTTGTTCAACGAGAGGTTGTTGGACTTATCTCTGACGGGAAACGGATTACAGGTGTGAGTACTATCTCTGGAGATGTTTATGCCGATACCGTAATCATTGCAGCCGGCACGTGGAGTAGAAATTTTAGTTCATTCTTGGATTTTCCAATACCTGTGATCCCTATGAAAGGTGAGAGATTGCAGCTGCGGTTTGAGGGGGACCCCTTGGAAGTGCTTATAAGCTCGCCGAAAAGGGGGCATATGATCAGCAGAATGGACGGTTTGTTAAGTGTTGGAAGCACCGGTGGGCGTGATTATGATGAACGAGAATTATTTGGTGGTGAAGAATTTGATAGAAAACCTTCGCAATCGGCTAGGCTAGAGTTATTACAGCGAGCTATTGATGTATTTCCAGGTTTAGAAGATGCGGAGCTAGTGGAACAGTTAGCCGGTTCTAGGCCACTAAGTCCTGATACAAAGCCGATTATAGGACCTGTACCAGGCTGGGACGGTGTTTTAATAGCTACCGGCCATACTACCAAAGGAATACATTTAGGTCCTATAACTGGTCGGATGATTTCAGAATGGTATCTAGACGGAAAATGCCATTGCATTAGCGACGTAGATTTGTTTCTTCCGGACAGGTTTTCTGAGTCGGATCTCTCATCATTTTATAGTGCTAGTAAGCTCGTTGATGAGTAAGTATTTTCAGATCATTTGGTATTAGGATATAGTCGTGAGTGACTCGCATTCGCGGAAAATGATACTGGCGGGGTTCATACAGGCTTCCAATTGCTCGAATTACGCGGGGTCTTGGAGGCATCCAGAGACAGATCATGGTTTTTTATCACCAGAATATTACCAGTCAATAGCTAGGACATTAGAATCAAGTAAGTTCCACTTAGCATTCATAGATGATCGTTTAGCTATGCCATCGCAATATGGAAATTCTTTTCTAGATTCTGTAAATCACGGTATTAGATCAGTGAAACTGGATCTAGTACCGGTTATGACTGCAATGGGACTAGCAACATCCAATCTTGGTATAGGTGGCACTTATTCAACCACATATCATCACCCATATCACGTGGCTAGGCTATTTGCTACTGTAGACCATATGACTGGCGGCAGGAGCGCACTGAATGTAGTTACCTCTTTAAATGATGCCGAGGCCCAAAATTTTGGACTACTAGAACATTCGGACCACGATGTTCGATATGATCAAGCCGAAGAATTCATGGAAATAGCTACTGCCCTGTGGGACTCATGGGAAAGTGACGCTTTGATTGTGGACAGTGGCAGCGGTCAGTTTGCAGATGGGGCTAAGGTCAAGTCCATTGATTATGATGGGATCTGGTTTAAATCCAGAGGTCCGCTTACTGTACCACACTGTCCGCAGGGGAAACCGGTAATCATTCAGGCAGGACAAAGCCCTCGAGGAAGAGAATTTGCTGCTAAATGGGCAGAGTTGATATTTGTGATTTTCCCCAGTCTAGAGGCAAACAAAAAGTTTTATACTGATATTAAAGAGAAAATATTTTCATATGGTAGGGATCCCCAGAAGGTTCTAGTTGCTCCTGCCATATACGTGGTTGTGGACGACACTGATGAAGGCGCTTTTGCTAAATCCCAAGAAATTAAGAAATTGGCCAAGACCGTTGATTCTCTGACACTTTTATCGGAAGTGTTTAATTACGATTTTTCACAGCATTCTATCAATGAACCGTTATCTGATTCGGATCTTGAATCTATATCAGGGTTAAGAGGATTTTTAGATCGAGTGGTAGGATTAAGTGGGACAAATAATCCTACCGTTCAGGACTTCATTACTTATAGCGGACGCGGAACACTGGATGAACTTCCCACATTCGTTGGGTCTCCCTCAACGGTGGCCGATAATATGCAAGACTGGTTTCAAAACGGCGCCTGCGATGGATTTGTGATTGCAGCAACTCATATGCCTGGTGCATATGAGGATTTCTGCTTCAGGGTTGTTCCTGAGTTACAGGAGCGAGGTGTATTCCAAGATGATTATCGGGGAAGTACTTTAAGAGACAATCTTGGGATATTGTGAATAAGTGGCGACCCGGAGCGGATTCGAACCGCCGATCTCAGCCTTGACAGGGCCGTATGTTAACCGCTACACCACCGGGCCGCGTAGGGTATTGATGAGCATTGAGTGTAAGATTATTACTCAGTACTGTCAAGATGATTTTGTTAGTATCAAGCAATATTACGCGGGGTATTCAACTTTTATCTAGGACAGTTTGTGGGATAGCTGTGGGTTTTCAGTGAGACTGATGTGATTTATAGTAGATCAACTACAGGTGGTAATACACTCGTAATAGGAATCAGGAGGTTCAATGACGACTAATGGCAATCAACAATTACCAATGGAAGGTATCAGGATATTAGATGCCACCCACATTATCGCAGGACCATTCTGTGCCATGATACTGGCAGATATGGGTGCCGAAGTAATAAAAATAGAGCGTCCAGGCAGTGGAGATAGGTCTAGGCATAACCACCCATTCATACAAAATCCTGATGGAGAAGATGTAAGTGCCAGATTTCTGGGGGTTAATCGTAATAAAAAAAGTGTAACCATGGATCTAAGGGATGAGACCTGCAGGCGTGCATTTGAGGAAATGGTAAAAGTTTCCGATGTCCTGCTGGATAATTGGGGGCCGGGTGCTTTTAGGCGACTAGGCTTGGGATATGATTACCTTAGAGAACTCAATCCAGGTCTGATATATGCGAGCATAACTGGATATGGTGACGGAGAAGGTCTTCGTGGACCATATTCTGAGTGGGCTGCGAACAATCCGTGCGTTCAAGGTATGGGAGGCTGGATGCAAATAACAGGTTCTCCTGATGGTCCACCTCAAATGGTAGGGGACAATATTGGAGATTCAGTTCCAGGGGTATGGACTGCCTTAGGAGTTATGTTTGCTCTTGAATCTCGCAGAAAAACTGGATTAGGACAGCATGTTGATATGTCCATGTATGACTGCATGGTTTCTCACATGACGAGCAGTATGCCTCATTTTCAAGCAACTAAAGAAATTAGCGGCAGGGCTAGAGAAAATATGTTTACCGCCCAATTAGCTCTAGAGGCAAGCGATGGATTTGTTGTATTAGCCGGTAGTGGTGGGGAAGGCAAGTGGGAGGCTTTGTGGTCTATGATCGGTCGCGAAGAACTAATTTCAGATACTCGATACTTAGGTAAAGGAGTCACTGGTGAGTTCTATTTCAATAATGTGGTTCCTGCCATTGAACAATGGTCGAAACTACTCCCTAAGCAAGAAGTAAACAAGCAATTGTTGGCCTGTGGGTTTTCGATGGGAATAGTACAAGATGCCGGCGACATAGATAGGTGTCCCCACCTAGAGCAGCGGAACATGTTTTTAGATAGTGGTGATGGCTCTGGAGGTAATTTTAGGACTATAAACACGCCGATACAGCTAACTGGGTGCGTAAATTCTCCTACTGGGGCGCCGCCTAAACTGGGTCAACATAACAGGGAGATATTATCCTCTATTGGTGGTTTATCAGAAACTGAATTGGCTGCTCTAGAGTCAGAAGGAAAGATTTAACACTAAAAGGGGTGTATACATTGTTTCAAGCTCCACGTGGTACTACAGATCTTCTACCGGAAGAACAGAAATATTGGCGGTATATTCAAAGTAAAGCGGTTGAATTGGTATCAGTATATGGATTTGGCAGGATTGACAGTCCAGTATTCGAAGACTCAGGTCTATTTATACGTTCAGTTGGCGAGGGAACAGATATTGTCGAGAAGGAAATGTATACATTTGAAGACAGAGGCGGGGATAACATTACTCTTCGACCAGAAGGCACTGCCCCTGTCTGTAGAGCATATTTAGAACATGGTATGCATAATCTTCCACAACCGGTAAGGATGTATTATTTTTGCCCTGTGTTTAGGTATGAGCGACCCCAAGCCGGCCGATTTAGGCAGCACCATCAATTCGGTTTAGAGGTAATTGGAGACTCTGATCCTTCAGTAGACGCCGAAGTTATAGAGATAGCTTGGCGCTTGATGAAATCTCTCGGTCTGGTAGATATAAACTTGTTAATTAACAATATTGGAGATACAGAGTGCAGACCAGTATATATAAACAAATTGCGAGACTATTTCTCCAAATATGATAAAGACCTGTGTGAGGATTGCCAAAGTAGAATGAACAGGAATCCGTTACGGTTATTAGACTGCAAGGTTGATGTTTGTCATAAGCTTGGCGACGCAGCTCCACGATCAGTAGATCACCTGTGCGCTGAGTGTCAGAATCATTGGGACAAACTACTTAATTTTCTGTCCACTAATGAAATACCATTTTCTATTGATCATAGATTAGTCAGGGGATTGGATTATTACACTCGTACGGTGTTTGAAATACAGCCATCTGATGTCGGTGGTCAGTCCACAATTTGTGGGGGTGGTAGATATGACGGGTTAATGGAGCAACTTGGAGGTCGTTCTACTCCGGGTATCGGATTCGGATCTGGAATAGAAAGGCTTACCCTGAATTTAAAAAAGAGCGATATAGTTGTACCAGATGATCCTACTCCAGAATATTTGGTGATTAATGTTGGAGATGACGCGCGGCCAAACGCTGCTAGATTGGCTTCACAAATCCGAAATGCAGGAGTAGGTGCAATATTAGGAAATGGAGGAAGGGCGCTAAGAGGCCAAATGAGGCAAGCTAATGCCTTAGGTATACCTAAGGCAATTATCATTGGAGATGACGAAATTTTGAGAGGCGAGGTAGTGGTTCGCAACATGTCTGATTCAACTCAGGAAACTAGGCCTCTGGATGAATTTCTTAATAATCTATCTTTCAGCTAGATCATTAACCGTGCAATTACTGACAGATGCCTGTTGATATTCATACTAACTTGATAGAACATATGTGCTAGTAGTATTTTTTTGGTTTTTTATTCATGTTATATCGGAGGTATTATGATGTTCCACGGATTGATGCGAGGCACGAATATATTTTATCGCGGATATGTTATTCACGAAGAAATAAAAGCAATTTCGTACACGATATATGGTGAAAGACCTGTTAGGTCCGAAATAGCAAGAGTTGGGAGCTTCACGGGGGCTATGGAGTTGATTGATCAACAAGTATACGATAGCAGGCTGGTGAAGAGAGATTTGTGGGCTGAGATTTTCGATAGAAAAGATGTAGAGGTTTCTGTTCCGATCTAAACTGGTTACAGATCATATATTAACTAAAAAGCCCATCAAACGATGGGCTTTTTAGTTAATATATGATCTGTAAATATAGATTCAATATATGGGTGATTATGACGTATTCAAAAGGACCTCTACAGGATTTACATGTTGCTGACCTAAGTCATGTTGTTAGTACGGATATTCCAATCTGGCCACAAGATCCAGCCGTGCAAGTAAAGGAGTGTGCCAGTTTTGTAATAGAAGGATATGCTTTAAATGAATGGGTCTTGGGAGAACATGTCGGGACTCATATTAATGCTCCAAGTGCTTTTCTTCAGTCTGGACCTACCATTGATCGATACGAAGGAGATTCTTTGATTAGTTCTGCGGTTTGCATAGACGTTCATGATCGCGTAAGCCACAATGCCAATTACTTACTAACCATGGCAGACCTGAAGGATTGGGAATATACCTTTGGATCAATTGAAGATGGGTCAGTAGTTCTGCTTAATACTGGATGGAGCGCTTATTGGGATGATCCTTCTAGATATATTTATGTGAGTAGAGACGGGGATATGACTTTTCCGGGGTTTAGTGAAGAAGCGACCAAATTTCTGATATCCGATAGGTCGATAAGAGGGGTGGGAATTGATAGTCCAGGGGTTGATGGGGGATCTAATTTAGACTATTCAATCAATAAGCTCGTCCTTTCGGAAAAGAGGATTGTATTAGAGAATCTGACGAATATGTCAGTTTTGCCTCCAGTCGGTGTGAGCTTATCAATCGGTATAATAAAATTGAAGGGTGGGCACGGGAGTCCTGCATCCGTGATGGCGTATTATTAATAGGGGTGCAACTGCCAACAGTTGCACCCCTATTATGATTAAATGGTTGCTACACCAGCTGTGGCACATTCTTCATCTTGCTCACTGGTGCCGCCGCCGACGCCGCATGCGCCTTCGATATTTCCGTCGCGTATTATAGGGACTGCTCCTTGACCAAGAATCATGTGCCCTCCGGAGGCTTGCGCAACCCCGCTTGGAGTTGGCTCGTTAGCTCTAGCTTGCATGACCCCACTCGGACGTCCGAATGCTGAAGCGCCAACCGCTTTTCCTAGACTGCCATACGTGCTGGCCCAGATAGCACCATCCATCCTGTTAACAGCTATAGTTCTTCCACCGTTGTCTACAACTGACACGGTTATTTTTATATTAAGATTTTCTGCTTTAGCAATGGCAGCGTCCATGATTCTTTGTGCTTCCGAAAGTGTTATCGACATAATTTCTCCTATGGCTTGATTTCATTGGCACCTAATTGTAACTCAAAAATGTTTTGCTCTCAGCTTTTATAGGTACATAGGGACACGGTTAAAATAGACACCGTCGATGATATACTTTTCGGATGATGATACTAAGTGGAGAAATAATTGCTTACTAAGCGAATAATCCCGTGTTTGGACGTTGATGCAGGACGAGTCGTAAAAGGTACTAGCTTTATTGATATAAGGGATGCTGGAGACCCTGTAGAACTTGCAGCTCTCTATGACTCTGAGGGTGGAGACGAATTGGTATTTTTAGATATTACAGCTAGCTCAGATAATCGCCGGACTATGATTGATGTAGTTGAAAAGGTTTCAGAGCAGGTGTTTATCCCGTTGACTGTTGGGGGTGGGATTCGCACTGTAGACGATATGAGGGGATTATTACACGCTGGAGCGGACAAAATATCAGTTAATACAGCTGCTATAAATGATCCGACATTGGTATCTCGTGGCGCTAGCCAATTTGGGAATCAATGCATAGTAGTAGCTATAGATGTAAAACGCGTCAGTAGCATAGATAATAAACCGCTACCAGATTCAGAAATAGCGGTGACGGAGGATTCTATTTGGGAAGTGTTCACTCATGGAGGGCGTAACCCGACAGGTATAGACGCGGTCAAGTGGGCTGTTAAGGCCACTGAATTAGGAGCTGGAGAGATATTGTTGACTAGTATGGATGCCGATGGGCAGTTATCCGGTTATGATTTAGAGGTAACTAGTGCGGTATCACAATCAGTTAGTATTCCAGTGATAGCTAGCGGTGGAGCGGGGACTCTAGAGCACTTACATGAGGCTTTTACTACAGGCCAAGCAGATGCTGTTCTAGCGGCTAGCATATTTCATTTTGGTACGTACTCTATTGCACAGGCTAAAGGGTATTTACATGAATACGGTGTTTCGGTTCGGGTGTGAATCTTCCTGATTTGATTGTGTACGTTAAGGTTAGTTTATAAATGGGAAAGATAAAAGCTGTTGTATTTGATATGTTCAATACTCTAGTTGAAGATGGTGATAACTATTGGGAGCAGACATTTGAACATATTGTAGAACGCCAAGGATTGGCTTTATCGGGGAAGGCGCTCCGACGAGAATGGTGTTTGATAGACGAACAATATAGAGCCAAACGAGGAGTTGTCGGTTGGCCATTTTACACATATCGGGAAGCTTGGGAAAAGAGTTTTCAGGTTGTTTACAGCAATATAGGTGCAAGCTGTAATGTAGGAGAATCCATAGAGGTTATTGTATCTGATATGGTTAAACGTCCCTTGTTTCCCGAAACGCTAAGTGCCCTGGACTCAATAGGTAAAAAGGTCAACATCTCGTTATTATCCAATGCAGATGATGTATTCTTGGGTCCTGTGGTCGGTCGAATCGGTAGAACTTTCGGGTGCGTCATATCGTCGGAATCTTCGCGTTGTTATAAACCTAATCCCAAGATTTTCAATGATATAACACAGCAACTGAAGCTTCGTCCCGATCAGTTGCTATATGTTGGTGATCGACAGTGGGAAGATGTTCATGGGCCAAAATTGTGCGGTATGGCAACGGCTTGGATAAACCGCGACCATGTACCTAGAGATCCAAATCTTTCTGAGCCGGATCACATAATAACTAGTTTGTGTGAAGTAAGTAAGTTAATCAATTAAATCAGAGGTATATCAATGAATGTGAAAGTTAACGATAAAGGTCTCATACCGGCAATTGCCCAAGATGTAAATACAGGTAAAGTCCTTATGCTGGGATATATGAACGCCGGGACCTTGAAACGTACTCTTGAGGGAGGGCAGGTCTGGTTTTATAGCCGGAGTCAAGAAGACTTGTGGCATAAAGGTGAGATATCCGGTAATTATCTCAATCTTAAATCTGCGTGGACCGATTGCGATTCAGATACGATCTTGTTACAAGTAGAACCTGATGGCCCTACTTGCCATACTGGCGAAGTTAGTTGTTTTTTTAATCCACTAGATGAAATGCCTGAAGCTTATGAAGACACAGATGTCGGGTCGGGAATTATAGAAGAATTATATTCAGTTATACAGGACCGGCAAAAGGAAATGCCAGAGGATAGTTACACAACGACCCTCCTACAAGAGGGTACGAACCGTATAGCCCAAAAAGTAGTTGAAGAGGCTGGCGAAACTGCTATAGCCGCAGCGTCAGGAGATGTTGATCATATACCATCCGAGGTGGCTGATATGATTTATCATACGTTGGTTCTCATGGCTGATTCTGGGGTAAAGCCTAGCCAGATATGGGAGGAACTACGCAATAGGCGCTGAAAGTTAGTCCTATTGTTATAGAATCTGGGATGTTATATGAAACTATCTCCAGATTTGTATATATTCCAGAGGCCGTTCTTGTAGGCTGTGACGTTCCCAGTTCCCGTAACTAACCATTCGTTGGAATTTTTTACACACGCTGTTTTTGCGTCTATTCCGAGTATTGTTATATTCTGCGGCACGGCGGATTTTAAATCGTCTGCTGTTTTTTCGGGATCGCTATTTTCGTGGTGGGGTAGTACAGCAATATTATTGGCTATACCTAGTCCTTTGACCCATTCTCCTAAGCCAGGGCGTCTCATGAAAGTACCGAGTACCATGGCCCCTGCGCTCGAACCTGCGAGCACTGCCCCGTTCTTGAGAGCTAGTTGTATGGATTTTAATAAGATAGTCCCGTTCAAACTGTCCAAAAGATGGTCAGGGTTTCCACCGGTGAAGTAAATTATGTCTGCTTCGTGTATGCCATGTATTAATTCGTTATCATTGGCATCACTTTTATTTAGTATCATCAGGTCAAAGGCGTCTGTGCCTAGGCGTTCAAAATAATCCACGCCATTTTTTGCTGCCCTGTTTGGAGCTGTGTCAGCCGCGGTGGGTATTATTAGTACTCTAGGAGCATTAAGCCCATAGTGGCGGATCATCTCCAGATCCATGGCTTCACAGCCGGCTCGAAATTCTTCGCCTCCGGCCAAGGCAATGTTTGTTGGCATGTGGTCTCCGGTGGGTTCTGCAAATATGAGGGTGTATTAGTATGAATTGTATCAGAAATTTAAAGAATAAGGGTGTTACACAATTGATTGAACAGCGAGATGTCTATTATTCTGGTGAAGGAGGAAAACAATCTAACCAGAATTTTGCAACATGTCTGCATTGGGTAATACTATGTGTAGTCTAAGCACAATAATCTATGAATTGGGGGGCAAGTATGTTTAATAATGTGCATCACGTACGAATTCTCGTTTATAACACGGATGATATGGTGGAGTATATGGATACAAATTTTGGTATGCGCCCAATCAAGGTTCAGGTGTACAAGCAACGCGGTATGAAAAATGCTATTTACAAGGTTGGGGATACTAACTTGGAAATAACAGAACCTTTGGATATGAGTTCGAAGATGGGGCAGTTTCTTGAAAGAGAGGGTCCTGGAATATATCACATTGCTTTTGGTGTGGATGGAATTGAGGAAGCAGCCAAGGGTTTAGCAGCCAAAGGAAATAAAATGCGCGGTGAGAATGGTATGACAAGAAGTGCTGAAGGTTATATGACAGCCAATATTGACCCCGAAAGCTCTTTGGGATTTCCATTTCAGATTGCCGAAGGATAGTAGTAATTTGTAGTCGATTACTGGCTTTGGAATAAGTATTCGTTGGCTATCGATATGTTAGTATTTATAGACTGATTTGAAGTTAGTCGTCGGTATCTGGTAGTTGAGAAAAATTATGGTCAATAGGGGACCTTTATGTCATCTGGTTTGATAAGAGATAAAATAGCCCAACTTGTGGAAGATGGAATCAACGTATTGAGAAATGAAGGAGTTGTTAAGTTAGAAACTACTCCAGATATTATGATAGAGCGCCCCTCTAACCAAGACCATGGTGATTTTGCAACTAATTTGCCTTTGAGATTGTCACGTTCTACTAGTTTGAAGCCCATGGAACTAGCACAAAGATTAGTTGAGACAATTCCCATTGGAGCCGAGATTTCAAACGTTGAAGCAGCATCTCCAGGTTTTGTCAATTTCTCTCTGGATGATAAATGGGTTAGAAAACAGGTAGATGTTGTAAGACAGTCAGGCCCTTCCTTCGGGAATGTTCCTTTTGGAAATGGGACGAAGACTATGGTTGAATTCGTTAGTGTTAATCCTACCGGACCCGTACACGTTGGCCATGCTCGGGGCGCTGTTCTGGGAAGTGTGTTAGCTAATATATTGTCTGCAGCTGGCTTTGATGTTTCCCGAGAATATTATGTCAACGATGCTGGTAGCCAGATGGAGGCTTTTTATAGATCCGTTCATGCGAGATACCGAGAGGCTATTGGTCTTGATAGCGAATTTCCGGAGAACGGCTATCGTGGCGAATATATCGCGGATATCGCCGGTGACATTTTACAAGAATACGGAAAAAAATTTGCGGATATTGAAGTATCAGATGCAATTAAAGAAGTGGGAAGTATTGGCCGTGAGAAAATGGTGTCCGTCATTTCATCTGATTTGGAGCAAATTGGCGTAAGCTTCCAGAATTGGTTCAGTGAACATTCTCTCTATGATGATAATGAATACGATAAGGCTATGCAGATATTGAAGGATCAAAACTATCTCGTAGAGAGAGAAGACGCATTGTGGTTTGCCTCTACGCTTTTGGGAGAAGATAAAGATAATGTGGTTGTCAGGTCTAATGGCGAGCCAACCTACTTTGCTTCGGATATCGCATATCACTACAATAAGTTTGCTTCTCGGGGCTTTGACAAGGTTGTAAATATTTGGGGAGCCGATCATCAAGGTCATGTTACGAGGATGAAGGCTGCGGTTAAGGCATTAGGTCTGAATGAAGACGATCTTACGATCCTGATATCTCAACTAGTTACTTTGAAGCGAGGCGACGAAGTAGTACGTGCTTCAAAGCGTACTGGAGATTTTGTGACTCTTAATGAATTAGTTGAGGAAGTTGGTTCTGATGCCTGCCGGTATTTCTTTTTGGCTAGGTCTGCTACCAGCCAAATGGAATTCGATCTTGAGTTAGCAAAGAAAGAATCGTCTGAAAACCCTGTCTATTATGTACAATATGCCCACGCAAGAAATGTTAGCATTTTAAACCTAGCTAGGTCGCAGAATATCGATTGGTCACTGGGTGATGTTCAGTTACTGACAGATCCTAATGAATTGAATCTGGTGAGGACTATCCTGAGATTGCCGGAACTAGTCGAATATATGGCAGATAACCTAGAACCTCATCATTTGCCTCATTACGCCATGGAATTAGCGATAGCATTTCATTGGTTCTATGAGAATTGCCGGGTGATATCTGCCAAGAAAGAAGATGATCAGATGACTCTCTCCCGGCTGAAGTTAGTTGAAGCATCACAGATTGTTCTCAAGAGAACCTTAGAGTTAATGGGGATGACTGCTCCCGAGCGTATGTAGCCTCATTTCTAATTGTAAAAAGTACTTTCTCTGGCCATCAGTTAGCCTTGAATTAGCTCATTCGTAGGGTTATTATTGATGCTAAATCTCATTGTTCGGCTTCCATCTTTGAAAGGTTACAACAAGTCACAACTGCTCTCATTTCGGGACGATCAAGATTCTTTAATTCTCTTTTGTGCCTTGTCTTGTTGAATGCGAATACTCGTTAGAATTACATTAATGGCTTGGCGATATAAGGTTCGCCTCATACTGGCTTATATAGCTTTCGCAGCTGCAATCGCTTTCGCCCTTCTAGTACCACGGATTTTCGGGGACTCCATAGATTCTTTGGTGCTCGTCGAGGATGGAGCTGTTGTCCCCCAGGATGTAGCAATGTGGGGAATTGGAGGGCTCTTCTTTATGGCGGCGCTATTACTGGGCGCTAGCCTGATGAGAGGGTTCTCAGATTTTGGGCGCACATATGCTACGGATTCTTTGTCTCAAAAAGTTGCCTATGACATTAGAAATCTTTTGTATGACAAGCTCCAGCATATAAGTTTTGCTTATCATGACAAAGAACATACGGGAAATCTCATGTCGAAAGCTACTTCCGATGTTGAGTCTATTCGCAGGTTTATCAATTTAGGTCTAGTTCGATCTCTAGATGTGATTGTTAGACTGATAGCAATAGTCGGCATACTGATGTTCTTGAACTGGAAACTTGCGCTGCTTAGTTTGATCTTTGTCCCGTTTGTAATTTTAAGATCGGCTATTGTTTTGAGACGACTGAGAAGGATGTGGCTCCATGTACAGGAGATCATGGGTGAAACGGTCACAGTGCTTCAGGAAAACCTTGTTGGCGTAAATGTAGTCAAGGCGTTTGCATCTGAAGACTATGAGATCCGGAAATACGCTGCTAAGGCTACTGAGCTTAGAGAAGAATATTTCCTAACAGAAAGACTCCAAGGTATAAATAGTGCATGGATGACGTTTTATTTTACATTCGCGTTGGGAGTAGTCCTTTGGTTCGGTGGATGGGAAGTGGTACGAGGTAATCTGACGGCCGGTGGTTTAGCGCAGTTTGTGTTATACATGAATCAACTGACCTTCCCTATCAGACAATCGGCTCAGGTTATTAATAGTTTTTCTAGGGCTATCTCTTCTGGGCAAAGGATATTCGAAGTTTTGGACGCCGATTCTCCTGTGGAAGAGCGCCCTGATGCCCGTGTGTTAACCAGGTCAGAAGGTAAAGTAAGGTTGCAGGATGTATCTTTCTCATACGATGAACGAATTCCTGCTCTTAAGCATATCGACATAGGAGCTGAGCAAGGTCAAATAACGGCTATCTTAGGTTCTCCTGGCAGCGGTAAAAGTACTATCGTAAACCTACTGCCCAGATTCTACGACGTTACTGAGGGCAGCATAACTATAGATGGGAACGATATACGTGAATTCACTCTTGAGTCGTTGCGAAGGAACGTCGGTATTGTTCAGCAAGATGTCTTCTTATTCAGTGCTACGATTAGAGATAATATCGCCTACGGTGTTGCCAACGCTACAGAAGACGATGTTATAAACGCTGCGAAAATAGCCCAGCTGCATGAACATATAATTAGCCTACCCCAGGGATATGACACGTGGGTCGGAGAACGTGGTTCCACCCTGTCTGGTGGGCAACGTCAGAGACTTTCTATTGCAAGAACCGTATTGATTAATCCTCCAGTATTAATTTTGGATGATTCTACCTCTAGTGTTGATGTAGAAACTGAAAGACTTATACACAGGGCTATGATAGACGTTATGAAAGGAAGAACGACTTTTGTAATTGCCCATAGATTAAGTACTGTAAGAGAAGCTGATTTAATTGTAGTGTTAAAGGATGGAGAGATAGCTGAGCAAGGGACGCATGACGAATTGCTATCTGCTAACGGTATATATCGGGATATATATGATTTACAGCTGAGGCCACAAGAAGAACTGTTGCTCGATGCTGCAATCTCAAACTCTGACGCTGGAGGAGACAATTAAATGAGAGGACACGGCGGCGGAGGGATGCTCAGTGGTCTTAGGGGAACAAACGCAGGTGGTATGCATGCTCCCACTGCAGACAATCTGACTGACGATGAGGCTTTAGGAAAAGTTTATGACAACACCGTTGTAATGAGGCTACTAACATACATAGCCCCCTACAAGAAAGACGCTTTAATGTCGCTCTTTGCAGTTGCTATCTATACGGCTGCCAACGTATGTATACCATTGTTAATAATGCTTGGAATTAATTGGGGTGTTAATAGTGGTAATGTTAACAACCTCCATTTAGTGGGACTAGCCTTTTTTGTAGTCACGTTAGTCCATTTCGGAGCGAACTATTTGCAGTTTGTATACGTGGCCAAGGTAGGCCAGGGAATACTGTATTCTCTGAGAACAGAAATGTTTGATCATTTGCAAGAGTTATCTACGTCGTTTTTCCATAGGACATCGGTTGGCAGAATAATGTCTCGTAGCCTTAGCGATGTTAATCAGATACAAGAAACTTTTGAGTTGATCGTTGTGGCATTGGCTGATTTATTAAGCCTATTTGGCATAGTCATTGCTATGCTAATAATAGATTGGCAGTTAGCACTTGTAAGCTTAAGTATTGTGCCGGTTCTGTTCCTGATCTTGGGGTATTGGCAAAGATTTGCGAAAAGGTCGTTCATTCGCATTCGGCGCGCGATAGCAATGGTCAATGGAGAGTACAATCAGAATATTACAGGGGTTCGGGTTGTTCAGAGCCTTAACAGGCAAGATGAAAACCTTGCTCACTTTGACGGTCTCAACCAAGAGCATCTAGACGCGAATTTGGAAGCAAGTCGATTTTCAGGCGGACTTCAGCCCACTGTTGAGTTTTTAACAGGGATCGGGATGGGCTTCGGGATTATTTTCGTCGGGGGATTGCTTTTGCAAAGAGGAGAAGTTGAGTGGGGCGTGTTGGTAGCCTTTGCTTTATGGATTCAGAGGTTTTTTGAGCCCATTCGTCAACTAACAATGCAATACAGTCAATTACAAAGGGCTATGTCTGCTGGAGTTAGAATATTTGAACTCCTAGATGTAGAACCTGAAGTTAAAGATGCTGATGATGCTGGCGATATGCCTCCTTTAAAGGGGGATATTGAATTCAAAAATGTAGATTTCCACTATGTTCCGGGTGTTGAAGTTATAAAAGACGTTAGTTTGAAAATTAACGCAGGTGAAAACGTGGCGTTAGTAGGCTCTACTGGAGCGGGTAAAAGTACTTTTGTGACGTTGGTGCATAGATTTGCTGATGTTACCGGTGGGAGTATTTCTATTGATGGATACGACATTAAAAGCGTAAAACGTAGTTCACTAGTTGGGCAGATGAGCATGGTGTTACAAGAACCCTATCTGTTTTCAGGTACAGTTAAAGAGAATATCCGATATAGTCACGAAGAAGCGTCAGATGATGATATAGCGCGAGCTGCAGAAGCAGTGGGGGCCCACGATTTCATCATGTCACTAGAAGATGGATATGACTCTATACTGGCAGAAAGGGGTATAAATCTAAGCGTAGGACAAAGGCAACTTATTAGCTTCGCTAGAGCGGTAGTGGCTGATCCTAGGATACTCGTCTTGGATGAAGCCACAGCTAATATTGATACGCATACAGAATTGGTCATTCAAGAAGCTCTCAAAAGGGTTCTGGAAGGCCGTACATCCATTGTTATTGCCCATAGACTGTCGACTATAAGGAACGCCGATAAGATAGTCGTCTTAGATCAAGGAAGAATTGCTGAGGTAGGAAAACATGAAGACCTATTATCTCAGAACGGCGTTTATGCAAAGCTCTATGCTATTAATTACGGGCTAAGTAATGGTTCTGAGTCATCAGAGTCGGAAAGCACGGTTTTGTCGCCAGGTGATAACGACTAGATCATTTCCAGAGGCAGCCCTTTTCTGACCTAAGAGAGAGTTTTTGAACGCTTATCAGGTGATCCTTGTGTTGACCGTCTCTTCGCCAAGCTTCTGCTAACCCTTTAGCTATAAGATGTTCGTCTATGCTTTCCCCTGATTCTGTGTATGCATAATAAAGGAGCCTTTGAAAATTATCTGTGGAGCGAGGCCCTTCCTCCACCCTTATACGGTTCCCTGATAATTTTCTAAGTTCGGTTTTAGCCTCGCCGTAACAAGGTTCTCCTATTTCGGGAGCGTCTATTCCGAACAGTCGAATCCTGCCTTCATTACTGTCGATAGTATCTCCATCAATAGTTTTGCCTACCGTCACTGGTCGACAGGCGGTGCAGCATAGGGTTGTTTGGCAAGGTTCGCTGGTCAATACTCTCGATTCTCCTGAATGACAGGCTAGCAAGGAGAGTAGCAACACAATGAGGGCGTATCGCATAGTCATTTACTCGAGTCAGCTATTTTTACTAGTTGTTTCTTATGAATTCTTCAATGATTGAGGCTAATAAGGCTGGCTTATGGTATCCGATATCATGAATAGTATCTGCGATCCATATGACCTCACAATTAGGTATAATTGATTCTGCAGCTGACACCATTATTTCGCGTAAACGTGCAAACTCTGTATTTGCTCGGTCCGGTTGAGGTCCAGCAGCAACTATTAAAGTCGGACATGTTACTTCAGGTAGTGTTACGGATGGAGGGGTCTCCCACATTGTTCGTAATATTTGTGCGTGGTTGTCAGGGTGCAGGATATCCTTTATTTCCTGTGCATCGTCCTCGTAGACCATGCTGAGTACGGTTTCTTCCAAATCTGTGTCCCAGCACTCTCTTAGTTGGTATTGCATTCTTTCTATGAATTGCGTGCGTTTGCCCGAAACATCTCTGGGAGAGAACCTTGACTTAAAGGTTTCCCAACTGGGATTAGGAAGCAAATGTCCGTCCTGGAACCCGCCATCAACCATGATTAGATGTGACACTCTGGATGGAAACAGTGCCGATATATTTGAGGCTACGTGGCCTCCCCAGGAATGTCCGATCAAAGGAATATTATTAAGGCTTTCGTGGTCAAGGAGGTTTACAATGTCTTTAGATAGTGTTGCCCAGTCATAGCCTGTAGTAGCTTGATAAGACTTCCCGTGCCCTCTTTGGTCAGGTGCAATAAGGGAAAAATCTTGTAGGTAGCCGGCTAGTCGGTTATACCATTGTGCGGAGGAAGCCAATCCATGGAGACCGATTATGGGAGGTTTTTTGTTCTGCCATTTCATATAATGCACTTGCATATCTGCAGATTCTAACCATTTGTCTTCGGGTAATAATAGGAAATCCTTATGGTTTTGCAATTGAAAAAACTCCCGTAAAACATGGGTAGGAATGAATTCAAGATTATAGCATTAAAGCAGCTTCACCGTATCATTTGACTACAGCAATACAGAAGTTAGTGATAATATACGCTTGTCTTTATGAAAGAGAATGTCAGGGGAGAATATCGTGGATTTTGAGTTCAGCGACAAGGATAAAGACTTTAACCAAGAATTGCTGAAATTCATTAGTGGGGAATACAACCCTGTTTGGGACGACATTAATTCTGCAACTTCTGATGCTCATTGGCAAATCACTCTCGGCATGAGAGAAAAGCTGGCCACTAATGGCTGGCTTACTATGCACTGGCCCGAGGAATATGGTGGCCAACAAGCTTCCGCCGTAAGATCTGCGATATTCAATGAAGCTATGTCCTATCATAGGGTTCCCGGAAGAGATAACTTTGGTGTCCGTATGATGGGGGCCACTTTAATGATTCACGGGACCGAAGAGCAGAAACGGGAACATTTACCTAAGGTAGCAAAAGGGGAAGTACAGTGGTGTCAAGGATATAGTGAGCCAGAGTCAGGTTCAGATTTGGCTTCTTTATCTACTCGAGCTATACGAGATGGAGACGAGTTTGTAATTAATGGCACCAAGATATGGACATCCATGGCTCATAGAGCAGATTGGATTATGCTCTTAGCTAGAACTGATCCAGATGCATCGAAGCATCGTGGCATCAGTTTTTTCTTGGTAGATATGAAAAGCCCGGGTATACAAGTGCGTCCGATTGTGAACATGGCCGGTAAGCATGAATTTAACCAGATAGTGTTTGAAGAGGTTCGGGTGCCTGCGACTAATATAGTGGGCGATGAAAATAGGGGATGGTATGTAGCAGTTACGCTATTGGATTTTGAAAGGTCTGGAATAGATTATTCTGCTAGAGCTAGGCGCTTACTTGACGACACACGTGCTTATGCGTCTGAAACTATAATCAACGGGTCACCTTTGATTGATATACCATGGGTGCAAAATGATCTGGTAGATAGGTATGTGGAATGTGAAGCAGCCAGATTGATTGCATACAATGTTGCTTATATGCAGAGTTCTGGCTTAGTTCCGAATCGTGAAGCTTCAATTAGTAAAGTTTTTGGTAGCGAAACGGTGCATAAGGCTACCGAAACATGTATGAATATACTGGGAGTGTACGGAAGCATTTCTTCTTCCGATGGTAGAGCGATTATGGAAGGACGGGTCCAGGAATGTTGGTTTGCTAGTTTCTCAGACACTATAGCAGCAGGAACTTCAGAGATACAAAGGAATATTATTTCTAGCAGGGGATTAGGCCTACCAAGAGGATAGGTTTAGAGGAAGGAGTCAGTCTATGGGCAACCATTCACAATTACAGTACCACTATAAAAATATTGGGCAGGATATTATTTGTGGGGCAGAGACAATTTCCGATATTAATGAAACATTAGAAGAAATACATCTGAATAGGGCATTGATAGTGTGCGGGCCAACAATACTGTCAAAATCTAATGTAGTTCAACGGGTTGAGGGAGCTCTCGGAGGGAAATATGTAGGAATATTTTCAGGTGTTACGCCTCATTCCCCTATCAATACGGTTGAGGAGGGGGTGCAAGTCTGTAAAGAACTGAATCCCGATGTCATTATTGCAGTTGGCGGCGGGAGCACTAGTGACACGGCTAAGGGAATATCAATGGTTTGGTCAGGAGGTGGCGACATCCATGACTACGCGATTCAATTTGAGCCTCCTAACAACATAATACATCCGGAAACTCCAGATAAGACAGTGCCTATTATAGCTGTTCCAACGACACTAGGTGGAGCTGAGCTCAGTGCAGGGGGAGGGGGATTTACGGATAAAGAGCTTGGGAGAAAGATCTCGTTATCTGGCAGAGGTACTCGTCCCAAGGTGGTAATAGTTGATGGTGAAGCACTTGCGACGACACCAATGAGAATAATGCTTGGTACGGCTATTGGGCAGCTCCGCATCGCTATAGAAAGTGTTTATTCTACGAGTCACAATCCTATTGGAGATGCATTAGCCTTACATGCTATTAGGATGATAATGGAATATTTGCCTCAGTGTGCAGGTAGAGATATAAATGTACTTCTACATACTAAAACAGCTGCTTGTTTGCCTATGTTAGCTATGTCGGCGGTAGGTGGTGGACTAGGTATCAATACTGCCATAGCCCACCATGTAGGTGGGTTGTACGACGTCAACCATGGAGAGGCGAATGCAATTTTATTACCACACACGATGAGATTTAACCTTGATGCTAGCGCAGATCGCCAAGTTTTAATTGCCGAAGCTATGGGGATCGAGGTAAAGAATATGGACGCGGAGGCTTCAGGGTTGGCTGCAGCTGAACGGGTATGGCAGCTGTGTAGAGATCTTGATCTGCCTGAAACATTGAGAGAAGTTGATGTGCCGAAAGGTGGACTGGAATATATTGCCGCTGCAACGTTGCATGATAGGGCTTTAGCCACAAATCCTAAGCCGATTTCCGATTCCACCCCTATTATGGATGTCCTGGGTAAAGCTTGGTAACTGCTTCACATTATGATATCGATTGAAGAATAGTGTTTGTACGTACTGAACTCACTAGGGATAATGCTGGAGATTGGCTGGAGCGTCTAAGTGTATGTGCTCCAGAAGATATTATATCGGTTGAACTTCTGGGTTGGGGTATATCGAATACGTTAGTAAAGGTAGTTACTGATACGAGTGCTTTTGTAATAAAACAATCGTTGCCACAGTTAAACGTAGAAGATGAATGGCTAGCAGACGTAGACCGAATTCACAATGAGAAAATATGTATAGATCTTTTGGCACCCGTTATAACCTCTGGCAGCGTACCCTCAGTTCTAGGATATGATCCGGATAATTATCTATTTGTAATGACTTGTGCTCCAGAGTCGGGTGTTAATTGGAAGGAAAATCTTCTTACTGGGAATGTATCACCGGCATTAGCGGGAAAAGCTGGGCAGATACTGGGCGAAATACATATGTTTAGCTTCAGTAATGAGAACGTAAGAACACTATTTGCGAATGATAAAAGTTTTGTACAGCTCAGAGTGGAGCCCTATTATTATTTCACCGCTTCCAAACATCAAGATGTAGCTAATATTATCTTTGACCATGCTCAGGGATTACTCTCAAATAAATTAGTGCTTGTTCATGGTGATTACAGTCCAAAAAACTTTATTGTTCATCAGAGTGATTTGATCTTATTGGACTTTGAGGTGGCTCATTATGGAAATCCCGTATTTGATTTAGCATTTATGCTAAATCACTTGTTCTTGAAAAGCATACATAATGGGTCAAATCAGGATCTGTATTTTGAAGCTGCGTCAAAATATCTCCAAGACTATCGGCAAGTGGTATCCGCAAATCCCCTGCTGCGTAGTTATTCCGACGAAAACTGTAAGGAATTGTTAGTTCAACTGGGCTGCCTAATGCTGGCCAGAATTGATGGAAAGTCTCCCGTAGAGTACATAGTGGACATTGACGTACAAGACAGAGTTAGGTTTATAGCAAAAGAAATCATATCAGGGAAATGTTCTGATATAGTCAGTGTTATGAATTTGATCTCTCAATAAGTATATATTGGAGTTTGTAAATTGACGGCTAAGACTAAGATATCTTCTATTCACGCTAGAGAAGTGTTGGATTCACGTGGGAATCCCACTGTAGAGGTAGATGTTTCATTGGAAGGCGGAGGGTTTGGGCGCGCTATAGTCGCTTCGGGTGCTTCCACGGGCACACATGAAGCTCTGGAGCTTCGAGATAATGATATAAAGCGTTATGATGGAAAAGGAGTTTTGAAGGCGGTATCAAATGTTAATGACCTTATTGCGCCTCAATTGGTAGCAAGTGGGCTAGATTCTGCGGACCAGGCTTCTGTGGACAATTTTCTGACCGATATTGATGGGACTAGAGATAAGTCTAAGTTGGGAGCGAATTCTCTTTTAGGAATATCCATGGCTTCAGCCCACGCGTTGGCCAACGCTGTTGGACTTCCACTTTATCGTTGTCTTGGTGGTTTGTCAGGACAAGAGCTGCCAGTACCTATGGTTAACATAATTAGTGGAGGGCAACATGGAAATTGGAGTGTTGATCTACAAGACTTTTTGGTAATACCGGTTGGTGCCTCTTCTTATAAAGAAGCTTTGATATGGTGTTCTGATGTTAGAAGAGCAATGTGGACTCTTTTAGTGCAACGGGGTAAAGCTCCCAATGGAGTAGCTGATGAAGGTGGGCTGGGGCCATTGTTAAGTTCTAACGAGGAAGCTTTGGAACTAATGGTAGATGCCTTTACATTGTCTGGCCATAAAGGTGGCTTAGAGAACGATGTGGCAATTGGGTTAGATGTAGCTGCCAATGAATTCTACGAGGATAAATCATATGTCTTGCATTGTGAAGATAGGCGATTGACTGTGCAACAGATGATCTCTATGCAAGTTCAATGGACTAATTCATATCCGATATTATCTATTGAGGATCCGTTGTATGAAGATGACTGGGAAGGTTGGAGAAAAATGACAGAGTACATTGGAGCCGATATCCAGATTATAGGCGACGATCTCTTTACTACAAACGTGGACCGGATAAAGAAAGGGATCGAAGAATCTACTGCCAACGCAGTGTTAGTCAAGTTGAACCAAATTGGTACTGTATCCGAAACGTTGGAAGTTATAGATCTAGCCAAAAAAGAGGGTTTAGCCACTGTCGTTTCGGCTCGATCGGGTGAAACTGAAGATACTACTATTGCAGATCTTGCGGTGGCGACTGGAGCAGGGCAAATTAAAATAGGTTCCTTGACGAGATCAGAACGGTTAGCAAAATATAATCAACTGTTGAGAATAGAAGATCAATTAGGGTCTGAAGCGAAATATAATGGTAGGAATACATTCGGAAAATATTTGTCGTAAGAATAGATAACGGTGATGTGAGACAGATTATGGCGGAGCTTAACGATTATAAAGTTTTGGTTACTGATTACGTGTGGCCCTCTACTGAACCAGAGAGAGAAGTCCTTTCAAGCATTGGTGCAACTATTATAGAAGCCCCGGATCAAAGCGAATCTACACTGATAAAATTGGCCGTTGACGCTGATGCAATTATGACGTGTTTTGCTCAAGTGACCTCGAATGTAGTCAGGGCGGCTAAGAATTGTATGGTTATTAGTAGATATGGTGTTGGTGTAGATAACATAGCGGTATCTACAGCCACCGAGCAGGGAATCCCAGTAACTTACGTCCCCGATTACTGTGTGGATGAGGTTTCTGACCATGTAATGGCTCTGCTGCTTACTTGGAATCGTCAAATTGTGTTTTACGATAAAGTTGCAAAAAAGGGTGAGTGGGGAGGTTCCGTTTCCCCTGTTCCGTTGAGACGATTAAGAGGGAAAAATTTTGGTGTGATTGGTCTCGGAAGGATTGGTTTAGCCGTGGCTGCCAAATTACAAGTTTTAGGTATAAATGTACTTGGCTACGATCCTTACGTGTGCGGTAATCCTGACACCATGGGGAATATCCACATTACTAGCTTGGAGGATTTGTTGGAGAGGTCTGATTATATAAGTGTTCACACTCCGTTGAATGATAATACCCGAGGATTTATAGGAGAAACGGAATTATCTAGAATGAAATCCTCTAGTTATCTTATTAATTGCGCTAGAGGTCCTATCGTTGATGAACGGGCACTTTATCAAGCATTGAAATCCGGAACGATAGCAGGAGCCGGATTAGATGTTTTGGAAGATACAGAGCCTAGGGCTGATAATCCATTATTTGAACTAGATAATGTGATAGTCACTCCGCATGTAGCCTTCTTATCTGTAGAATCAGTCAATGAACTAGAAGTGCGAACAGCTCGGGCTACAAGGGACGTTCTCTTGGGACAGATGCCAGAATTCCTGGTTAATCCTGAGGTGCTGCCCACTTCAAGGATCACCTTGCGTTAATACTAACCCTGAATAATGTGTTTCAGAGGACAGAATTTATTGGGCAGTACTCCCTCCGTCTATTACAAGTTCAGATCCAGTAACAAATGATGATTCATCTGAGGCGAGATATAAAACTCCATTGGCTACTTCTTCAGGTTTCCCTAACCTTCCCATAGGCAGTTTTTCCATTCGTAGGGCCATTGCGTCAGGGTCAGTTATGGATTGATGTATCATATCGGTTTCTATTGGTCCTGGATGTACTGAGTTGCACCTGATTCTATCCTTAGCATATTGTATCGCTGTAGATTTAGTGAAAAGCCTCACAGCCCCTTTGGTTGCCGTGTAGCTGGCAGAACCGCTGGAGCTACTCACTAATCCAGCTGTAGATGAAATATTTATTATTGATCCACCACCTGCTTCTCTTAGTGCTGGGATAGCTGCCTTGGTACCCAAAAACACGCCTTTTGCATTAATGGACATTATTCTGTCCCAATCTTCTACGGTGGTGTCTTCAATGCTCTTCCTTATCAAAATGCCTGCATTATTTACTAATACGTTTAGCTTCCCGTACGTACTGATTGCAGTTTTCACAGCATTATCCCAGTCGAGTTCCTGTGTAACGTCTAGGTGCACAAAAGTTGCCTCTCCACCTAGCTCCCTTATTTGTGATTCTACTTTTAGGCCTTCGTCATCTAAAATATCGCCGATGATGATTTTTGCCCCTTCACCAGCGAACATTATGGATTCTGTGGCTCCTTGTCCCTTTGCGCCGCCACTGATTAGTATTACTTTTCCTTCTAATCTACCCATATCGTTAAGCTCCTTTAATGCCCGTAGATTGCTTGTCTAGTACCCAGTCTGTTATTTCTTTCACAGCATGTAATATTTCTTGTTCTGTAGTGTACCTACCGACTGATAAACGTATGGTGCCAGTAGCATACTCAATTGGAACCTTCATCGCTTTTAGTACTTCCGATATTTCAACATTATCGGTATGGCATGCTGCACCGGCGGATGATGCTATAGATTCTAGATTTAGTAATAGTTGATCTGCTTCTACAGCATTGAATCCAATACTAAGGGTGTTCGGAAGTCGGGAGATAGGATGCCCATTTACACGACTGTCGATATTATTTTGGGTTAATCCATTCTCTAATAGGTCACGCATTTTTTTCATATTATCAATATATTCGGGTAAATGATCACCTATAAGTCTGCAAGCTTCGCCAAGCGCCACTATTAGGATAACGTTTTCTGTGCCGGCTCGTAATCCGCTCTCATGATTTGCGCCATGCATCATTTTCTCCAGCTTAACTCCGTGCCTGACGTACAAAGCTCCTATGCCCTTAGGGGCATATAGTTTGTGCCCTGCAATACTGAGTAGATCCACGCCTAACTCATCCACGTCGACTGGAATCTTACCTAGAGACTGAGCACAATCAGAATGGAGCAATATGCCATGCTTTTGGGCTATTTGTGATATTTCTTTTATAGGTTGGATTGTTCCGACTTCATTGTTGGCATGCATTATTGTGATAAGAACAGTATTGTCGGTAATCGCTTCTTCAATGTCATTGGGGTCAACACAGCCGTATTGGTCAACGGGGATGTATGTGGTGGTACATCCTTTGCTCTGCATGTGCTTGCAAACTTCGGTTATTGCAGGGTGCTCGATGCCTGATGTGATGATATGAGAACCCTTATGTTTATAAGCACCGGTTATCCCCTGTATAGCGTAATTATTGGCTTCAGTTCCTCCGCTGGTAAATACTATTTCTGAGCTATTGCAACCGATAAGGCTGGCGATTTGTGATCTGGCTTCTTCCACCGCTAGATGAGTTTTAACTCCATACGCATGACCACTTGAAGGGTTACCGAAATGTTGGGTTATGAATGGTAACATTGCTTCGGCGACCACTGGGTCGATTGGTGTGGTTGCATTGTAATCAAGATAGACAGAATTCATTTTGTTACTACCTTAAAACGGTCCTGTAATATAATAAGCTATTGTACCAGTGTTTAGTTGTTCAAATGGTGAGAAGGAGATGCGTATGTCATCAGAGAATAAAGTGGATAGGTCATTAACATTTGACCAGATCACACAATTCAAGAATGTGTTTGACACTAGTGAGACCAGTTCGCTTATGCAAAATGTTGTTACACAGAGAGATGTTAACGAAGTTGCATTGAACAGAGGAATCGTTACTGAATCAGTCCACAGCTTTTCCAACCTTCTTGATGATTGGTCCGTGACTAATCAAGCTCGCTCCGGACGTTGTTGGATGTTCGCTGGTCTGAATATGTTCAGGGTCGAAAGTAAAGATGTGTTGAATGTAAAAGAATTTGAATTCAGCCAGAATTACCTGATGTTTTGGGACAAAATAGAGAGGGCTAATTTTCTTTTGGAGGCTATTATCGATACAGCAGATAAACCTATCGATGATAGGACGGTATCATGGCTGTTGCAAAGAGGAGTGGAAGACGGCGGGCAATGGGATATGTTCGTAAGCTTGGTAAAAAAACATGGTGTAGTACCGAAAAGTGTTATGCCTGAGACTGAGAGTTCCAGTAACTCCATGCGTATGAACTCCATGTTGAACTATCAGTATCGCCAAGGTGCCAAAAAGATTCGGGATTTGTATGCTCAGGAGTCAGGCGTAGACGATATGAGGGAGTCCAAAAAAGATACTTTGAGTGCAATGTATCAGATTTTGGCTATCCATCTAGGCAGCCCGCCCGACCAGTTTTTTTGGCAATGGCGTGATAAAGATGGGGACTTTCAAAGAGATGGAGATATGACACCGATGGAGTTTGCTGAAAAATATATTGTGACTCCAATGGATGATTATGTTTGTCTTGTTCATGATCCCAGGAAATCTAACCCCTATGGAAAAACTTTCACCATACAATATTTGGGTAATGTAGTGGATGGTCCTCCCATTAAGTACATTAACGTAAGTATAGATGTCATGAAAGATATTGCCTGCAGAATGATTCAAGATGGAAAACCGGTATGGATGGGGTGTGATACCGGAAAGCAGATGCATCGTGACCTAGGTATATGGGATGCAGAATTATTTGATTATCCAGGTGTGTATGAGACCGAATTTTCTATGGATAAGTCGGAACGTCTAGAATATCATCAAACGCGTATGACGCATGCTATGTTGTTTACTGGAGTTGATTTAGTTGACGGTAAGCCACGTAGATGGAGAGTCGAAAACAGTTGGAATGATAAGGTTGGCGATAAAGGTTTCTGTCTGATGAACGACTCTTGGTTTGCTGAGTATATGTTTGAGATATCTGCGCCTAAGAGTTATTTGCCTAAAGATATATTAGATGCTTGGGATGATGAGCCAATTATATTGCCTCCATGGGATCCTATGGGGTCATTGGCAGAGTAGGTGTTAGGAAGCATCCAATCGCTTTTTTACTGAATAGGAGGCACGGATTTCTAATGATCTATGCCTCCTATCCGGCGGTTCTTAAGCAGTTAATTCAAGTATGTATAAACCGCCCTTAACTCTATCAACTGCGTAGATTATGCCATTCTCGTCTACATAAACGTCATTTATTCCGACTGAGCTCGCGTCATCTAGCTTTTGTGGGACAAAATATGCTATTTCTTCAGGTTGGAAAGGATTGCTAGTGTCGAATATTCTTACGCCTGCATTGAAAAAGGTGCCGTATATTAAAGTTTCATCTTGCATGCTGGTCGGGGCAGGTTGATTTTCGTGTACGTTGTGAGCGCCGAATCTTCCTGGTCTAGCGTTGTAAAGTTCTAGTTCCGGCATTGGGAATGTACTAATAATCACAGGATTGGTCTCATCTCTTATATCAACCATCCAAATTAATTTTGGATAATCTTCGGCGTTGTTATATACGGATTCCTGCGTTACCACCATTAGATCGCGTGAAAAAAGTGGTAACACTGTATGTGTAAACCCAGGAAATGGAGGTGCGAAATTAAATTGGCTTATCATGATAGGTTTAGATACGTCTGACACATCTACAATAGCTGTTCCCGAGTCCATATATGCACAATATGCTCTGTCTGGCTTTGCGGGATATACGTTTGCGTTGTGCAAACGGTGGCCAGAGTCAAATTCAGGGTGACGATTAACGGGATTGTGCCCGTCACCTTCCATAGTTCCCGGCATCCACCATCTTCCGGCTTCAACTGGGTTTTCAGGATTACTGACGTCTACGATCATATAGAATTGGTCATCTTTTTGGTCGTTAGGTTTAAAGTCTTTGGCGCCAGTAGACAGGTGTGCATAATTGCCATCAACCCACCATAAGCAGTGACATCCTCTCGAATAGGGTCCTGAGGTGTCAAGAAAGCCTATTTGTCGGGGTTCTTCAGAATTGCTTATGTCGTATACACCCATGCCAGTTCCTGGTTGTCCCGGCTGTAGGCTTTGATAAGCCACTAGCATGGTATCTCCAACTATAGATAAAGAATTTGAGCGCAAATGCGCATATTGGAGGTCAGTTTGGGCTACTAGCTTAGGATTGGCAATGTCTGTTACATCAATGCTGGTTATGTCTTTAGGGGAACTTTCGTGGGCAAGATATAAAATTCTTCTCCCATCTCTTGTAGTATGTATATGCATTCCTTCGCCGATGTTTCCAAATCCATTCAGGTCATGGTGTGATATTAGTCGCATATTTTTTATCTCTTGTGACTGAGTTACCATTTTCCCCTCCTAGTACAATATATTTTTGTAGTTCGTTATCTGGATTAGATACTCTTTGAGAGTCCGAAGATTATCGATGATTGTGCCACTAAATAGTATTAGTCGCAATTATGCCGGGTAAATTATGGTAGACTCCAGTTAATTTCTATATGGGAGTACTTGTATGTCAATAGAACCGGCTTCACGGGTAACTCGGGTTCAACCTCCTGCCACCTTAGCAGCAGGTGAAAAAGCTCGTCAGCAAGCTAGACTAGGAAAAGATATTATCGATCTTAGTCAGTCTAGCCCTCATCACGTCACTCCTGATCACATTATTAGGGCTGGTGTAGCGGCTTTGGAAGCGGGCCTGACGAATATAAGTTCTTCAAGCGGTATCCCCGAGTTCAAACAGGCTTTGGCAGACAAACTTCACACTTACAATAATCTTGATATTGATGCCGATACTGAAGTGATAGTTACGCCTGGTAGCAAAATGGGTCTCTATGAATCAATCAATGCCTTTGTTGGGCAAGGAGACGATGTGCTTATCATAGAACCCACTTGGGTTAGTTTCAGGCAGCAAGTGGAATTATCAGAGGGAAATGCGATTACTGTTGCACTTAGTGAAGAAGAAGAATATATGATCACTTACGATCAGTTGAAGAAAAGTGTTACAGATCAATCGAAAATGATTGTAATAAATAACCCTAATAATCCGACTGGTAGGGTATATACGAAGCAGGAATTAGAAGACGTTGCCAGAGTGTGCCAAGAACACGATCTTTTGGCTTTATGCGATGAGACTTACGAATACTTCATTTATGACAATAATGTGCATATAACATTGGCATCATTGCCAGGTATGTGGAACAGAACTCTTACGAGTTATACCTTCACCAAAGCATATGCCATGGCCGGCTGGCGGCTCGGGTGTATCGTGGGGCCTAGCGAGTTAATAAGTCCTCTGATAAGTATGCATGAACATACAGCGAGTTTCGTATCTCCGTTCATACAAGTTGCAGGAGCTCAGGCTCTGCAGGGTCCTCAAGATCATATCCCTGTGTGGAGAGATGAGTGTGACATGCTACGTACTGAAGTAGCTACATTGATGAATTCTGTTTCTGGGGTAACGTGCCCCCTGCCTCAGGGAGCGACATTCATGTTTCCCAGATATGATGCGCCTATCCCATCGACTGAATTGTCCGAGCTCCTTGTGGATGAAGAAGGGGTGGTGGTTACTCCAGGAGTTGGATTTGGATTGGCAGGTGAGAATCATTTTCGCATCGCGCTGATGCGGTCTCCTGCTGAGAGAGTTCTTGAAGGAGCACAACGGATCGCCCGCGTTTTGGAAGGTCTCTAACATAGATGAAGATTCACTTGGTTGATGGGACGTATGAACTGTTTCGCGCTTACTATGGAGTGCCAAGCGTGTTATCACCAGACGGGACAGAAGTCGGTGCTGTTAGAGGGTTAGTTCAGACGCTATTAAGCCTCTTAAGACAGGACGACGTAACTCATGTTGGATGTGCGTTCGACAGTGTTGTTGAATCTTTCCGTAATAAGATGTTTTCTGGATATAAGACTTCTGATGGTATGCCAGAAGATATTAAGAATCAATTTGCTTTAGCTGAGCGAGCTGCGAGGGCTTTAGGCGTGGTGGTTTGGCCTATGGAGGAGTTTGAGGCTGATGATGCTATAGCGAGTGCAGTTCATCAGTGGCGAGACATGTCTGATGTGGAGCAAATAATAATATGTTCCCCTGACAAGGACTTGGCGCAGATGGTAATAGGAACCAGAGTGGTTCTTCTCGATAGACGACGACGAATAACAATCGATGAAGAAGGTGTGAAGGACAAGTTTGGTGTTTTGCCAGATAGCATTCCTGATTACCTCGCTTTAGTGGGGGATGCTGCTGACGGAATACCTGGCATCCCTAAGTGGGGGGCTAAAACGGCTTCGACTGTTTTAAAGAGATATACGCACATAGAAGCAATCCCAGAATCTTATTTACTCTGGGATGTAGAAGTAAGAGGAGCTAAAACGGTTGCAGAAAATTTGGTGATTCATAAAACTGATGCATTCTTGTATCGAGAACTTGCTACGCTTTGTGTCGAAGTCCCGATATTAGAGTCAATAGACGATCTCAAATGGGTGGGCGCAAACAGGTCAGAATATGGGGAACTCTGTAAGGATATGGGGTTCGATGGGTTAGCGTCTTCCCCTAATCAATGGATGTAATTTCTGCATACGTGACAAGGGTATTACTACACTGCCCCTTCACTTACCAGAAAATCTAATTCAGACGTTGTTAGCCCCCCTAGACTAGTCAATATCTCTCTATTGTTTTGGCCTA
>PBBR01000029.1 GCA_002716645.1 Chloroflexota bacterium | reverse complement strand
GTATAGTACTAGGAATATGGGCTTGCAATACACTAGTGACCGAATCCGATAAAGATCCTAAAAAAGCAGTTTGGGACGAATTCGTCGGCATGTGGATAACTTGCCTATTTCTACCCAAAGAAACACTATGGCTAATATCAGCTTTTATCTGCTTTAGAGTCCTGGATATAACGAAGCCATATCCAGCGAGAAAACTTGAAGGTCTACATGGGGGAATGGGAATAATGGCCGACGATATATTAGTCGGGATATACGGGGCCATTATATTAAATATTATTCGGATTGCACTATCTTAATACAAGGCATTTACGATTGGACCTATTTGCCCACAAATGTTATACTCAGCACGTATGCGAGCAAACCCGCCGCAGACTGTCTGCGCGTCTAATGAACTCTAAAATAATCAAACATCCGCATCATTTTATAAATACATATTTAGTATGAACCCAAAGGAGGTCATAGTAATTTATGGTACAGGCTCCTGAACGACCTACGAATACCGGAGATAATCCAGAGAACGAAACTCTCACAATGAAGTCTTTGCTAGAAGCTGGAGTCCACTTCGGCCATCAGACCAGAAGATGGAATCCCAGAATGAAACGTTATATCTTCACCCAACGTAATGGTATTCACATACTGGATTTACAACAAACGCTTGGGTTAATTAACGACGCCTATAGCGCGATGGTACAAGTCGCAGCAGAAGGCGGGAAAATACTATTCGTAGGAACAAAAAAGCAGGCTCAGGAGGTTATGCAGACCGAGGCTGATCGGTGTGGCATGTGGTACGTTAACCAGAGATGGCTAGGCGGCACGTTGACCAACTTTCAAACCATTCAAACTCGAATAAAATACATGCTAGATCTTCAACAAAAAAGAGAGCAAGGTTACTTCAGACTACTACCTAAAAAGGAAGCTGTAAAATTAACTGATACTCTAAATCGCTTGGAAAAGTATTTTACTGGCCTTAAGGACATGACAGCGCCTCCTCAAGCAATGTTTGTTGTAGACATAGCTAAAGAGGACATATGCATAGCAGAGGCCCGAAGAATGGGAATCAAAATCTTTTCGATCGTGGACACAGATTGTGATCCTAGCCTCATAGACCATCCTATACCAGGCAATGATGATGCTGTCAGGTCAATCCGCTTGATTACTAATCGTATGGCAAGTGCAATACTTGAGGGGACGGCTCAAAGAGAAGCCTTGCTTGCGGAAGCCGCCATAGCATCTGAGGAAACATCTGATGAGGTTGCCTCCGGAGATACCAGCAATCTCAGCGATGAAGAAATGGAACAAATTGCAGTAGAAAGCATGCCACTGGAAGAGCTAGGCCAATTAATGGAACAAGCTTCATCTTATCGAACAGAACCATCTGAGGGGTCTGAGCAGGAACCAACTTCAGGAGATTAAACTCGGCCCATGAACCTAAGGAGGAAAACCCTTGTCAGTCACAGTAGATGATATTAAAACGCTTCGTGAAAGTACCGGAGCGGGCATAATGGAATGTAAGGAAGCGCTTGAGCAGTCAAATGGCGATCAACAGAAAGCATCCGACATCCTAAGAGAGAAAGGATTCGCACAAGCAGCTAAGCGGTCTGACAGAGACACCACACAGGGAGTTATTGAAGCTTATATACACACTGGCGGAAGAGTAGGAGCTCTAGTCGAGTTAGGGTGTGAAACCGACTTCGTCGCAAGGACTCCAGATTTTAAAGAGTTAGCACACGATCTAGCAATGCAAGTAGCGGCAATGTCACCTGAATATGTAGGAGACGGCGATCACCCAGAAGATGATACTCGACCTGCAGCTCAGATTGATCTTCTAGCTCAACCTTTTATTAAAGACTCTTCACAACAAATTAGTGATCTGATACAAGAACTCGCCGCAAAGGTAGGGGAAAACGTTAGGGTAGTCCGGTTTAGCCGGCTAGCACTAGCAGAATAAGTTGATTCAATACCATGAGTCAGGCCAAGTATAGCAGAATCCTACTAAAACTCAGTGGCGAATCTCTAAAAGGTTCCGCTCAATCTGGCATAGATCCCAATGCAGTAAATTACCTAGCTAAGCAAGTAACTGAAGCAAACAACCTCGGTGTTGAAATAGCGATAGTTATTGGCGGCGGTAATATTTGGCGTGGCGGAGAAGCCGAAGCCCAGGGAATGGATCGTTCCACTGCTGATTACGCAGGGATGCTGGCCACCGTTGTGAATGCTCTGGCTCTTCAAGATGCCTTGGAAAAAGCAGGTGTAATAACGAGGACCCAAAGTGCCTTACAAATGCAGGCAGTCGCTGAACCATACATCAGACGCAGGGCTATACGACATCTGGAAAAAGGCCGAGTTGTAATTTTTTCAGCAGGGACAGGGAATCCATACATGACCACAGATACAGCGGCATCCCTTCGTGCTCTCGAGATAGGAGCTGAGGTATTACTTATGGCAAAAAACGGTGTAGATGGTGTATATGATTCAGATCCTCACATAAATCCTAAGGCCGTATTGTTTAAATCCCTAGATTATATGGACGCATTAAACAGAAGATTAGAAATAATGGACTCAACGGCATTGTCGTTGTGTATGGATAACAAACTCCCGATTGTAGTATTCAATATATTCAAGAAAGGTAACTTGTCGGAGATACTTACTGGGAATGCAGTTGGCACTACCATAACAGGGAGGGATTAGTTTATGACAAGCGGAAACGAGAACCTAACACCCGAGATAATACTATCCGATACAGACGACCGTATGACAAAGTCCATAGACGCCTTGAAAAGAGAACTATCAACACTAAGAACAGGGAGAGCAGCGCCTTCTCTTCTTGATAACATCAATGTAGAGTACTATGGCACATCTACCCCGTTAAACCAATTAGCTTCAATAAGCGCTCCTGATGCTCAGGCGATCATCATCCAGCCATGGGATAAAGGATCGATCCCAGACATAGAAAAAAGTCTAAGTACTTCTGACTTGGGATTTAATCCATCGAACGATGGCAATCAGATCACCGTGCCAATACCGCCACTTACTCAAGAACGTCGCCTTGACATGGTTAGGCTACTTAAAAAGAAAATAGAGGACGGTAAAGTATCAGTCAGGAATGTGCGAAGAGATTCTGTTGAACGCCTGAGAAAACTTGAAAAAAACAAATCCATTTCCCAAGATGACTCACGCCGAGGCCAGGATCAAATCCAAAAGTCTACCGATAGTTATACGAAATTGATAGACGATATATCTAAGGCAAAAGAAGGCGAAATCACACAGGTTTAACAGATGAAATCATTGCTCACGTTCGTTAAATCATCTAATAAAAACAAGGTGACTCCAAATCATGTGGCCTTCATTATGGATGGCAACGGCCGCTGGGCAGGTAAAAAAGGTCTTCCTAGAATATCGGGGCATCAAGTAGGTGTAGACAACATTCCCAGAATACTGACCCATCTTGAAAAAAGAGGAGTAAAATTTGTCACTATTTTTGCGTTCTCCACTGAAAATTGGAATCGACCCACTGGAGAAGTTGGAGGTCTCATCCGCATTTTGCAAGAAACCTTGGACAGTCAAACCCCAATTTTACATAAAAACAATGTTCGAATAATACATATAGGAGAAGTCTCAAAACTATCTAACGATATCATAAACTCCATTCGATTCGCCGAGGGTTTAACACTACATAATGATGGCATTACCCTGAACGTAGCATTTGATTACGGAGGTCGTAACGAAATACTTAATGCAGTAAGAGATATAATTGCCGACGGAACATCCCCTTCTAACATAACAGAGAAAAGCTTTTCTAATTATCTGTATACATCAGAATCGCCAGACCCAGATTTGATAATCCGCACAGGAGGAGAGCTGAGACTAAGTAATTTTTTGTTATGGCAGTCCGCTTACAGTGAATACTACCACACAAAAGTAATGTGGCCAGATTTCCAAGAAAAACACATCGACAAGGCTCTTAGATCATTTAACAGACGCCAACGACGTTTCGGCAAAGTTCTGGACGAGGCATAACGTTGAAAGCTCGCATCCTGACATCATTGGTCGGGATACCACTAGTCTTAGCCACCGTCTGGTATGGTCCTATTACAGTATTAATCGCAATACTCATCCTAGCTTCAATAGCCGCGTGCGAGATTTACGGACTGTATAAAATTAAAAATCGTGGTTTACCTAGACTAATCGGTATCATCTGGGTATGCGCTCTAATTTTGGGCGAGCCAAATTCACCAAATTATAATACTTTCATTGTTATAAGCTTATGTATTACTTGCATAGGAATATTTGCCTCCATACTATGGCTAATAGTGTACTCAGAAAAATCTCGCTTTGTGCCAGCCCTATTATGCATGGCTCTGGGTTGTACGTATATTGGAATACTAATGGCACATTTTCCAATGTACTATGACATCGAAAATAGTATCTACTCCGGCAAAATCTGGCTCCTATTTGCAATACTTGCTACTTTCACAACAGATACTACAGCTCTATTGGGAGGTAAAACAATCGGACGCCATGCTCTGGCACCCACGATCAGCCCAAACAAAACTTGGGAAGGATCTATAAGTGGGATTATAGGTAGCATCTTATTCTCCATAGTTTTTTGTTACATGTCCGAAAACCCAGAATATTTATGGCAAATAGCGGCTTTAGGTGCTACAGTAGGGTTCGTTTCCCAATTAGGAGACCTAACAGAGTCCAAAATCAAACGTACTTTCAATGTAAAAAATACAGGTAGTTTGTTACCTGGCCACGGAGGCCTTCTAGATCGACTAGATAGTCTGCTATGGTCTGTGCCAATAACATACTATCTTATTTTGACATTATTTTAATTTATGAAGAATATAATTGTACTCGGGTCTACTGGCTCTATCGGCCAACAAACCCTTGATGTTGTTAGAGCCTTTCCCGACGAACTCAAGATCATCGGCCTAGCGGCGGGCAACAACATTTCTCGATTAGAAGAACAAATACAAGAATTCTGTCCGCGTTACTATTACTCAGAGAGGTCATACTTCCCAGGTAATAAGTCTGTAAAGTACTGCTCTCTAGAGGACATGGTCTGCATAGAAGAAGTGGACCTTATAATGGTATCTACGGCAGGGTCTGTAGGACTTATCCCAACATTGAAAGCTCTACAACAAAAGAAACAGGTTGCTCTTTCTAACAAAGAACCAATAGTTATGGCTGGTCACCTGATTAAACAATACGAAAGTGAATTTGGTGGCACGTTGTTACCAGTGGACAGTGAACCCAGTGCCATATGGCAATGCCTTCAGGGTGAACAAAACAAAGTCAAACGGCTCATAATAACTGCGTCCGGAGGGCCATTCAGAAAAACCCCAAAGGATCAGCTTTACAAAGTAACCCCATCTGATGCTCTCAATCACCCTACATGGAGCATGGGTCCCAAAATCACTATTGACTCATCCACCATGATGAACAAAGCTTTTGAAGTTATAGAGGCAAAATGGCTGTTTGATATGGAGTGGAATGATATAACAGTAATGATCCATCCTCAAAGCACCGTTCACTCTATGGTTGAATTTATAGATGGTTCAGTAAAAGCGCAAATGGGCCCTCCCAATATGAGGTTGCCGATTCAGTATGCTCTATTCTACCCAAACAGGAGAAGCAATTCCCAAATTCCGAGGCTCCCAACTGACGATGCGTACAACCTAGAATTCGAACCACTTAATGCAAAAGACTACCCATGCTTCGAATTAGCACTAGACTATGCGAAAAAGGGCGGAACATTTCCTACAGTAATAAGTGCAGCTGATGAAATTGCTGTGCAATCTTTTTTGGATGGCAAGATACGATACACTCAGATTCCTCAACTACTCGAGCAAGTATTGTCAGCACACACAAATCAGAGCAATCCTACTCTTGAAGACATATTAGCAGCAGAAATCTGGGCAACCAACAAAGCCCAAGAATTAGTTTTGGCGTAATTTATGGCACAAGCGATATTAATAGCAATCGGCTCATTTTTACCGATGTTGGTGATGTTGGTAGTAATTCACGAACTCGGACATTATTTCACCGCTAAATGGCTAGGGGTAAAAGTTCTAGAATTTGGGGTTGGATATCCTCCCCGGGCCTTCGGCATATATACTGGAAAAACCAAAGTGTTGCTCACTGAGGAAACTCAGTTGATTAATCTACCAAATGCAAATCTATTAAACGTTGGATCTCTAGTTCGTATTTATTCCGAGTCAACACCTGAGGGCCTCTTGATAGCCAAAGCTATTTTGGTTCAAGGGGCCAACGGTAAATTCCCATCTAATCCAGAACTCACCTTATCGAACACTAATTTGCTACAGCACGAAGGGAAAATCAAAAGCGCTGCAATTGATCATTTGATCATTTCTGACATGCTTTACTCATTGAACTGGACTCCCTTGGGAGGGTTCGTGCGTCTCGCCGGAGAAAATGATCCTTCAATACCGCAGAGCCTAGCCAGTAAAAGTCCTCTTTCAAGAGCCATAATTTTAGTAGCAGGATCAGTTATGAATGCCATATTTCCGATCGTGGTGTTCGCCATATTATTCATGATCCCACACGACACCGTAACTGGAAATGTAATAATCTCAGATATATCTCCAGATTCTCCCGCAGCGATGTCCGGATTAACTCCAGGAGATCATATTGTCAGCACCGATGGAAAAATGATTAAGTCTACATCAGATTTAATCCAAAGCATAACGTTTAACGCTGGCTCTGAGATGGAGTGGATAGTATCTCGGGGCGGTTCTCCTGTAAGTATCTTGATAACTCCAAGAGTCGATCCTCCCGAAGGCCAGGGTGCAACGGGCATCCGAATTGAACTAGCAAATACAGTTACTACAAAGCAATTTCATCCACCATGGACAGCCTTAGCTTTAGGAGCAACCAGCACCTGGGATATGCTAGTTCTTATGAAACAAGAGATCAGCAGATGGATATCAGGAACCGCTAACCCTGAATTTTCTGGGCCCATAGGCATCGCTCAAATTACCGGTGAAATCACAACACAAGGTGGGGCCAGAGGCTGGTTGATGCTTTCAATCTTGATCAGTATCAACCTAGCAATACTCAATATCCTACCTATCCCTATGTTAGATGGCGGAAGATTATTATTTGTCATAATAGAATGGGTAAGACGAGGTAAACGAATACCAGCGGAAAAAGAAGGCTTAGTACATATCATAGGCTTTGCCGCATTGATTGCACTAGTCATTTTAGTAAGTGCTAACGACATCAATCGGTTGCTACAAGGCGGAAGTCTACTTGGCAGTTGATAATATTTCGTTCATTATAGGCGTTCATAACCCTATTTATTCTCGAATGAATTCTAGTAACAGCAAAACAATTCCTGTAACATAGCCTAAACAGTACTAGCATTTTAAACACGTGAGATTGTAATTATGATAAAACGACGAGTAACTAGGCCTGTCCATGTGGGCAATGTTCAAGTCGGAGGTGGATCAGATATAACAGTCCAATCAATGACTAAAACAGACACTCGCGACGTAAAAGCTACTGTCCGACAGATACACGAATTAGAAGAGGCAGGATGTGAAATCATCAGATCAGCAGTACCAGACATGGAAGCAGCTATAGCAATAAAAGAGATAAAAAAACAAATAAACATACCGCTGATTGCAGATATACACTTTCATTACAAATTAGCCCTAGAATGCGCAGACGGCGGTGTGGATTGCTTGAGATTAAATCCGGGCAACTTACGCGATGAAAACCAAGTAAAGGAAGTAGTTGAAAAAGCAAAACAGTGCAATATTCCAATTAGAATCGGAGTAAACTTTGGAAGCCTACCACCAGTAGGTGGTATTGGCCGCACAAAAGGGTTCTCACGGCACATGGACCTAGTAAATAAGTTACCTAAAGCATTAGAAGCTACCGAAGGAGAATACAGCATAGTAGATCATATGCTCGCAACAGCACTCTGGGAAATTAGCTTCTTAGAACAACACGATTTTGATCAAATTAAAATATCTATGAAAGCCTTTGATGTTCCTACTACAGTAGAAGCATACAGAAAGTTGAGTGCAATGGTCCCTTACCCACTTCATTTAGGAATAACCGAAGCTGGGACAGTGCAATCAGGTTCAATTAGGACAGCTGTGGGGCTAGGCATTTTGTTATATGAAGGGATAGGCGACACCATCAGAGTATCACTCAGTGGAGACTCTACAGAAGAAGTCACAGCAGGATATGAAATATTAAAGTCATTGAACCTACGCAACAAAGGCACTACTTTAGTGGCGTGTCCTAGTTGCGGAAGAGCAGATGTCGACGTCGTAAAACTCGCCAATGATGTAGATGCATTACTGAAAAAGAACAATAAAAACATAAAAGTTGCAGTAATGGGTTGTGAAGTCAACGGGCCAGGAGAGGCCAAGGACGCTGATGTTGGTATAGCCGCGGGAGCTGGGAGAGCCGTCATATTCCGCAAAGGAGAAAAAGTTCGCGTTGTCCCAGCAGAAGACATGCTTACCGCGCTAATGGAAGAAGTAGATCAAACTCCTGCCTGAAAATGAACCAACCCTCCACGTTCTCTCTTTAATATAATAAGTAACAGTTACTAAGAAAGGCCAGACGAAATATGAAATTTACTCATATGCTGTCAAAAACTCTACGCGAAGACCCACCTGAAGCCGAAACTAATAGCCATAAACTCATGCTCAAGGCAGGACTTATCCACCAGGTTTCTAGTGGTGTATATGCATATCTACCTTTAGCTTGGCGTTCTTTAAAAAAGCTGGAGAGCATAATTCGCGACGAAATGGATCAAGCAGGGGCTCAGGAACTATTAATGCCATCCTTGCAACCAGAAGAATTATGGCGAGAAACTGGCCGAAAAGAAGCTTTTGGAGACAATCTCTTTTCGTTAGAGGATAGACGAGGCAGGCCTATGGTATTGGCTCCCACCCACGAGGAAGTGGTGACCAACATAGTTAGATCGAACGTCCAAAGTTACAGGGATTTACCACTTATACTCTATCAAATTCAAACCAAATTTAGAGATGAACCAAGACCTCGGGCAGGACTAGTCAGAGTTCGCGAATTCGCTATGAAAGACGCCTACTCATTCAACAGTGACGAGGAAAGTCTAGACCGTAGCTATCAGGCCATGGCTCAAGCGTATAAAAATATCTATTCCTCCTGCAGTTTGCCAGTCCTTATGGCAGAAGCAGATAGTGGAGCCATAGGGGGCAAAGACTCTCACGAATTTATATGCGCAACACCGACAGGAGAGGACACCATTATAACTTGCCCTTCCTGCTCTTATACAGCTAACTCTGAGAAAGCTCAAAGCAGATTGGCCCCAATAATAACGCCCGTAGCTGAAGCCGAAGTATCACAAATAGACACTCCTAATATAAAGACTATACCCGATCTATGCAGACATTTGAACATTGTTCCTTCTCAAACCTTGAAAGCCGTATTCTACATGGCTGATGAGGAGCTCATATTTGCGACCATACGGGGCGATTTAGAAATTAACGAAGTCAAGTTGAAAAATACACTCCACTGTAGCGATCTACGAATAGCGAACGACAATGAAGTGCAGGCAGCTGGTCTAGTTGCGGGATCTGCTTCACCAGTAGGAATTACCGCTATAAGAAAAATTGGCGATCATTCTATAAATAATGGTAGTAATTTTGTGGCTGGAGGGAATCAAGAAGGCATACACCTCGCAAACATTAATTACCCGAGGGATTTCACCGTAGACTCTGAAGATGACATATCATTAGCCGAACCAGGGCATATATGCCCAAACTGTGATTCTACCCTCGAATCCACGCGCGGAGTAGAAGTAGGCCATATATTTAAGTTAGGAACATTTTTCAGTGAAACGCTTGGAGCCCTCTACTTAGACCAAAACGGAGACCATACACCTATAATAATGGGCTGTTACGGAATAGGGGTAGGACGGCTCTTAGCGGCAACTATAGAATTAAACCATGATGAAAAAGGAATACTATTTCCTAAAAACATTGCACCATATTTAGTCCATTTAATCGGACTAAATCTGTCTGATGATGACGTAGCAAAATCTGCTGAAGACCTCTACCATCAACTCTGGGAATCCGGTATAGAAACGTTGTACGATAACCGAACAGACCAGACCCCTGGTGTGAAATTCAATGACTCTGACCTAATCGGACTACCATTGCGTATAGTAGTTAGCCCTAGAAATCTAAAGAACGGGCAACTAGAAGTAAAAACACGCGAAAGCAACGAGTCCGAACTGATTAAAAGTACCGATATAGTTTCCTGGATATCTTCACAGGTTGACTAGCAATGTCAAACGTTACTCTGTCAGGATTCTCGCGCTGTCATTACCGAACTCAAATACTCAATGTTCTTTAAAAGTTCTGGCGCCATATCCCCTGATCTAGAGGAATGTAATAATAAAAGTAGCCTGAATTGAGCAGCCAGATCCCTTGCCAGATTGGCCTTAGCTTCGTCCTCAGTGTCACCTTCTACTGGAACCCGTAACCCACCCAGCGGTAGAGCTGTCCTTGATTCACCAGCCCAATATTTATCAAGACTATCTATAATCACTATTGGTAAATCTTCAGCTAAAACAAAGGGCGTATCTAAAGGGAAATCCGACGCCCTCAGCACCCCAACTCTAACATTAGTTACGTCACTATGGTTAATATGAAAGGTGGCTTTGTTAGGTTGTGTTGTACTAACCACTCTCCAATCCAGGACCTCTGGATTAGCGCTATCCACGCCCGGATCTATAACTACAGGAAGCGCCAAGTCTTCCTGTATCATACGATTAGGTCCAAGATTACCTTCACTCTCCAAGATGTTCAGACTCCAATTCCCAGGCAGCATATACCTGATCAGGAAGACTAATAGGACCTACAGCTTCCTCATATTCACGGACATGCTTACTGGTCAGAATAGATATTGCCTTTAACATCTGCGGACTTACTTTAATACGAGTGCGCAATATCGGTTCCCGCTCTTCCATTTGTTCTCCAAAGAACAATACCGCTGAATACAAGCTGCTATAAACATGCATAGAATCCGCATAAAATGTTATAGGTTCTCCAGTGGATCCACTTTCTTGGGTATCTCCGGGATTCACATATTCATCTTCTTGTGGCACCTGATCTTCAGGTGGAACATAAGGTCTTTGTATAATCGGCATGAAACCTCCTAGAACACTGAATAAACTAATGACAACCTATTATCAGAGATTATACACTGCGCTGCTATATTGGTATTTAGTAACACGACTCAACCATCCTGTTGTATTCCTAGCGAATACTTTGGCTTAATTAATAAAAGAGCCCACATGGAAACTATTGACATTAACAATAGAAAAGCAGCTAGCCAATATGCGGCAGTATAATCCCCATACACATCAAACATAAGACCAGTTAGCACTCCACCAGCAGCAAGTCCTATTCCACGGCCGACTTCTATAACACCCATAACCGAACCCAATACATGAGCAGGATAAATATCTGCAGCCTTAACTCCAATTAACAAGCCGCTCCCATCACTCAACCCTGTCAAACCTACAAATATGAACAACGGCCAAAGTGCAGCGTTTTTCGCAAATAGAATGATTATCACTAAAGACAAAACAGTCATAAGTATTCTTACAGTATAGACACTCTCACGGCCAAACTTGTCTGACAATATTCCAAAACATGGCCGGGCCCCTACTCCAAACAATCCCGCCACACCTACGGCAGTCGCAGATTGCATTTCACCATATCCAGCCAGTACAAAAAACGCGATTATGTGCAAATTGGTCATTTGATTTGATAAAGCCTGGGCAGCTCTGGAAAAGAGCAACAGCCAGACAGCTGCTTCTTTTAAAGCATTGAAATCTTTTTTATCATACGGAGTTGGGACAGTAGCTTCTTCAAACCAATTAGCAGTTTCACTTTCAAAAGCATGCGCTCCTGCAATGGATTCACTAGGGTCATAGTCCGAGTTACCCGAAGTGCTTCCATATCCTGGAGGTTTACGCTGTAACAAAAAATTTAAAGGCGAAACTATAAGGAAAAAAATTATCCCAAGAACCTGGAATCCTCTTCGCCAACCATATTCGCTTACTGTATATTGAGCAAACGGTGTAATTATCGCCTGTCCGGTAGGATTTCCGGAGTCAGCTATCCCCAACATAAGTCCCTTGGTCCTAGGGAACCACGGAGTCAGAACTGCTGTACCAGAGAAAAACCCAATCATTGTCTGCCCTGCGGTAGCAATCACACTATAGAAAATAAACAATTGCCATATATGGCTAACCATACTGCTGGCCCACCACCCTAGCAAAATAACTATCCCAGCGACTAGGAACATATACTTAGCGCCGAACATATCAAGCAACTTTCCTAGTATAGGAGCTGAAAATGCCCCAACAAGTCCCGACGCCGAAAATATTCCAGCGGTCATAGCCGCGCTGCCGCCGAAACCTTGCCTCAAAGCAGGAAGAAATACAGGCTGACTATTTTTCACCCCTCCTTCAACGAATATATTGCCAAAAGTAAGGCCTAGTATTATCCATCCATAATTTAGTCTACGTTTACGCGGTTCAGTGTTATCCATGTAAATGCTATTAAATCCCTTCCTTAGCACCTTTTAATTCACTAGTCGGAGATTATACACTATGAGGTGTTGTTATCTTGACCCACTGCAGCGCGAATCCTATAATTGCGTTACGAAAGACGTAACATTCTCCCTAAAAGATACTAACGAGATTATATTGAATCCAAAGTCATTAGAATCCATTCAAGAATTAACTGCCTCTGCAACTCAAGAGCTCTCAAATATCAGCGACTTAGAAAAGTTAGAGGAATGGAGAGTATCTTACCTCGGGCGCAGAGGAAGACTTACATCTATATTACGAGGACTATCTGAATTAGGTATAGAAGAACGCAAACATATCGGCAATCTAGCCAATCAGACTAAGGTCCAACTGGAACAACTACTCGAGCAAAAACAACTAACACTATCAACCTACAGCGGCTCAAACGACACTAAAACATTGATAGACGTAACGTTACCTGGGCGGCCCATTCTTACAGGTAAATTACACCCGACTACCAGCATTGTTCTAGAGATCACTAGAGCTTTCGAGAGTATGGGGTTCTCCGTCGTAGAAGGGCCCGAAGTCGAACTCGACCACTACAATTTTGAAATGCTCAACATACCGTCCGGGCACCCTGCTCGAGATATGTGGAACTCGCTTTGGATAAATCAAGAGGATGAAAACGGTAATAGACCTCTTCTAATGAGGACTCACACATCTCCTATGCAAGCTAGGGTAATGGAATCCACTGAACCGCCTATAAGAGTGATCGTACCAGGCAAATGTTACAGGTACGAAGCCACTGACGCTACTCACGAATGGCACTTTTATCAGATAGAAGGGTTAGCAGTTGATGAAGGCATTACATTTGCCAATCTCAAGGGCACTTTATATGAATTCGCTCAACGCATGTTTGGGGAGGATAGGAAAATAAGATTCAGATGTGATTATTTTCCTTTTGTTGAGCCTGGCGTAGATGTCTCCATAGATTGTTTTTCCTGCGATGGAACTAGTTCGGGGTGCAGGATCTGTAGAGATACTGGATGGATCGAGATCATGGGGGCAGGAATGGTACATCCCAAAGTCCTTCGGGGTGCTGGGTATGATACGGAAAAATATACGGGGTTCGCTTTTGGAATGGGACCCGAACGTATTGCAATGTTGAAATATGGAATAGATGACATTAGACACTTTTACTCGAATGATCTAAGGTTTTTACAGCAGTTTTAACGCGTATTCTCTAATGCCTTAACCGATATTTCTATTACACGAATGGATACTACCATTAGTCCAGGATCAAGAAACATCATAGGATAATTATGCTGGTACCTCTAAGTTGGTTACAAGAATATGTAAATATTGAAGTCGATCCCAATGTATTGGGACATCGTTTAACCATGGCCGGAATAGAGTTGGGAGAAATCATAATACACGGAGGATGGGAAAATTGTTATGTTGGTAGAGTTACAGAAGTAAATAAACATCCCAACGCTGACCGTTTAAACCTCTGCAAAGTTAGCATTAACAGTACCGAAGTTGAAGTAGTTTGCGGCGCTCCGAACGTGGCCGCGGGTCAGAATATATGCTTTGCACAAAT
>PBBR01000028.1 GCA_002716645.1 Chloroflexota bacterium | reverse complement strand
TCATTATGATCTGGATTTTGGCCTCAATCATGATAAGAATCCTAGTATTCTGGTACACGGGTCTTGGAAACAAAGTGTCGTACCTCAGTTTTTGAAGGATTGGGTAGCACCGACAGGGTGGCCTTGGAAGGCCAGGTTTGAGCATAGGGCAATGTTGGTACCTGGCGATGTTTTAATTATGTGGGGTATTGTTACTGGCAAAGAAGAGAAATCTGGTATGGGGATTGTAGAACTTGATATAGGCATGAAAACGCATGACGGTGTGGAAAGTATGCCGGGAAGCGCGACGGTTGTGTTGCCATTAAGAAATGGACCACCCATACCATACCCGTTTGTCGCGCCGACTAGTTAGCTCGTAACGACATGCGGAGTGCGATTTGGATATACGTTAAAAGAACGTCTTAAGGAAGGAAATATGGCTCGATTTTTAGCTATACATAGTGTACCTGGTATCACCGAAGCAGATTTTAGAGATAAATTAGACGCAGTCAAGAAGTGGAGACCTGACAGGCGAACAACTATTGTTAAGGTCTACGGTGATTTGGAGAACGGAAGACTTATATCAGAATGTGAATGCGTTGAGCAACAACACTTTGAAGACTGGATATCTATGGTGGGGTGGCCCGCAGATTCGATACACAAAGTCGATATGATTTGTCAGGTGGGTAATATCTGGAAACTGTGATATGCCTATGGGAAGGTTACCAATAAAAAGGGCTGACTAAAGTCAGCCCTTTTTATTGGTAACCTCATCGGATCAGTTAAAGAAATTGCCTCGCCGTAAATGATATTTCTCTTCCGGAAAATATACGTTTTCGTATTCATAGTTGATCTTAGCGCCTAGCATCAATATTAATCCTGACAAATAGGCCCATAGCATCAATATAACTACCGAAGTTAGAGCCCCGTATAGCTGTGTATAAGTTGGGACACTTTCAATGTACCAAACGAAGGCATTTTTGACGGATTCAAATAACAATGTCGAAATGATCGCTCCAGGCCATATCCATTTCCATCGCATGGTGCGGTTTGGAACAAAGCGATAGATCAAAGTGAACATTAGTAGAGTTATGATTAAGGCTGGTAAAAATTGCAAGCTGATACTTACAAATATATTAAGTTCACTCTGACCTTGTCCAGTATCTCCGAATACCTTGAAAATCGCGGTCATCGCATTCGATAATACAAAAAGACTGCCTATGGGAATAATCAGTGCGAATTGTATCGGTACTGCGATATAAAAAGGTCTATCCTGTTTTAATCCGGATGCGCGATTTATTGATCTGCTGACCGCTGCAAAGACACTTCTACCAAGGAACAGTGCTATCACTATTGCACTGAAGCTTAATACCCCTCGAATTTGCACAATATCTAGCAAGTTTTTGGTCACAAATTCTCCAGCACCGGGCAAATGTCCAGATACAAACACCAGGAAGTCTCTTTGAAATGTATCTGAATCTACAAATAGGCTCATTACCGCTAAAAATCCAATAAGTAATGGGAATACGGAAAGTAATGCATAATACGCAAAACCGGCTGCTAAATGACTCATGTCATCCCGTTTCATACCGGATAATACTCGAGTTAACACTACTAAAGGCCGTCTAGTAGAAAAATATTTACTTACTTGGTTATACGTTGATTTCATTTAGATTTAACAAATTAGTGGTATTTGACTCTAAATTTTAGTGGTCTTACGCTAAATGACCAACTTAAACAGACTTTTCCAATTATTTGTTCAGATTTTATTGGGCCAAACTTTCTACTGTCGATACCGTTGGGTCTATGATCTGATAGAACAAAATACTCGTCCTCTTCGAGATGCCATTCTACAGGGTCCCCAGTAATGGTCCAATTTTCATAATACGGCGCCAAATAGCTCTCGTGAATTTTTGCCCCATCAGCGTATGTGTGGCTTTCACATAAGAATATCTTTTCCCCGGGTAATCCAAGGATCCTTTTGACCAAGTGGTTAGAATCAGTGTATGAGCTGTCAGGGTTTTGTAAGACTATAATATCGGATCTACTTAATGATGTGAGGCTATTACCATCCCGGGTAATGAACACTTGTTGGCCTGGAAGTAAAGTGGGAGTCATGCTATTTCCCGATACTTTATATCTATGCTTCCATAGTTTTCCCATCTGTAGAATAGTTTTTGCGTGTCCTACTAGCGTCATTCATATATTGTACTGGATTTATGGACGTTGTATTCGGGCTGTCCTATAATCTTCTGTAAATTCAATTTCATCCATTATGGCGGAAGTTTTGGCCATACATATGGATTAAGGAGAAAGCTTTTGTCTTCAGAAACAATAAGAGTGGGTTTGATTGGGGCTGGAAGAAATACAAGAGATCGGCATATCCCGGGTTTCCAAGAGATTGATGGCGTGGAACTTGTCGCGGTTGCAAACAGATCAAGAGAATCAGGACGAAGGGTAGCAGATGCTTTTAATATACCTAAAGTCTATGATAGCTGGCGTGAGTTATTAGAAGATCCAGATATCGATGCGGTTTGTATCGGGACATGGCCGTATATGCATTGTACCTTGGCGATAGCTGCATTAGACAAAGGTAAACACGTTTTGTGTGAAGCGAGGATGGCAGCAAATTCACAAGAAGCTCATGCCATGTTAGAGGCGTCTTTGACGAGGCCTCATCTGATAGCCCAGATCGTTCCGTCGCCTAGTACTTTTAAAGTTGATGCGTTATTAATGAAGTTGGTTGCCGAAGGTTACATTGGTGATATTTTGGCTGTTGAAGTGCAAGTGCTAGGAACCAATTTTATGGACACCGAAAGCCCAATGCACTGGCGTCAAGACAGATCCTTGAGTGGCTACAATATTCTGAACATGGGGATTTGGTATGAAGCTATGATTAGATGGGTCGGGCCTGCTACAAAAGTAATGGCTATGACTAAAGTGAATGTTCCGAGAAGAAAGGGTGATGATGGAAATTGGAACGCTGTCACAGTGCCTGATCATGCCGACATACTATGTGAATTAGCTAATGGTGGCCAGGCGCACATGCGATTTAGCTCTGTTACTGGCTGTTCACCTGGCAGCGAGGCGTGGTTATATGGTAGTGATGGTACTCTATACATAGATCAGAAGCTAAACGTATTCGGTGCTAAAAAAGGTGACACTAAACTTACGGAAATTGCAAACCCCAGCGAGACTCAACATTACTGGAGAGTAGAAGAGGAGTTCATTAGTGCAATTAGAGGGACTGAACCTGTAACTCGCACGCCATTCAGTGTAGGGGTGCACTATATGGAATTTACTGAAGCTGTTACTAGAAGCGCGCAGACAGGCCAATCAATAGCGTTGCCATTGTAAACAGATATAGCACATAACATTGTACACATATTCATAAATATAGAGGTGGGCATATGCGTTTAGAAGGAAAAGTAGCCCTGATAAGTGGGGGAGCTAGAGGTCAGGGTGCAGAAGAAGCGCGTTTATTTGCTAAAGAAGGCGCTAAGGTGGTATTTGGGGACGTATTGGATGATTTGGGATTGCAGGTAGAAGCGGAAATAAGAGAACTTGGGGGAGAAGCCACCTACCGACATCTTGATGTTACTAGTGAGTCGGACTGGGAATCCCTAGTACAGTCTGCTTTGGATCAATATGGAAAAATAGACGTATTAGTTAATAATGCCGGCGTGGTTTCAAGAGGCACTCTGGAGGATACGACAGTAGAAGAATGGGATAGGGTAATGGATATCAACGCAAAGGGGGTGTTTTTGGGAACAAAGTCTGTTATTGACCCTATGAGACAGAATGGGGGTGGTTCAATAGTTAATATATCATCTATTTCTGGACTTATTGGTCAGGGTTATCTGCAGCCTGTTTATAATTCTTCAAAGGGCGCTGTTCGTCTATTAACTAAATCTACAGCAATTCAATATGCTTCAGATAATATTAGAGCAAACTCAGTGCACCCCGGTACGGTTGCTACTGAGATGAATGCCGAAAGACGGGCTGACGTTGAAACATTTAAACAAAGCCTTGAGAAAATACCATTAGGTAGGGTTGGTGAAGCTTTAGACATAGCGTACGGAGTATTGTTTTTGGCGTCGGATGAATCATCGTTTATGACCGGAAGTGAACTGGTTATAGATGGGGGCTATACTGCTCAATAAATTTAAGGATAACAACTATAGTAAAAGGGAGACCTCATATGAGGTCTCCCTTTTCTCTTTACTGATCTAGAACGTGTCTTAATACCTGATCTGCTGCTATTCGGGCTCGTTCCATTAATTCCTCATCGTTAAGCGTTACTATTGGGTGGTCTATTATTGCCAGACCGTAGTTGGAGTCTCCTCGCATTCGTGACATGGTACGAGCTTGGCTCACAAATGGCTTAGTAGTTAGGACTGTAGACGGTACCCCTAGAAGCTCTGTTTCCATTGCATCGTGCACACTGCACGCGGTGCAGGATCCTCATTCCGCTGTGGCATGGATAGCGATATCGCATTTAGGAGCTAAAGTCTCTAAATCCTCTTTTTTAGCTGTCCATTGATGGCCGCCTTTGTTATGTTCTATTATTCCACTGATCTCGTGTCTTTCACTGATTACGTCAGCTATCATTCTCAGTAGTTTTTCAGAATGGGGTTTGTTGTTAGAGAATAAACCAATGGTTTTACCATTAAGGTTAGTAGGGCGTATAGCTATTATTGCCGGGCTAGGTATTCCCTCATCACGTGGGTCTAAAGTAGTTATATTATTTATCATTGTCATATTATTAACTCCTGATTTTTATCTCTTTAGTAACCGAACGACTGCTACCCCAAGAACTTATTATATCAATGAAGGCGCCAGCATCTCCGCCCCCAGGCACTATGGTTATTCTATCTGAGTCTGCAAAACATCGGATGGTTTCATCTCCGTCCCCTGAAGGAGTATAGTGATCTAAACGTTTCCAATGTAACCATTCGGAGGCAGGGCGTTGTGTTTTCTCAAATAAGAACTGCTGTACTTGTTGTCTAGTCCATCCATATTCGCCAATGTATGCCATTATTTCTGGGCATATAACTACAACAGCTTCAGATACGGATGCCCCTAGGGCCAACATGCCATGAGCTGTTTGTGTCAAGAAAGTTTCTGGTTCCTTATCTCCGTATATACTGATTTGTATTGGAGAATTCGCCGCCACCGCTGTGACTGTGCTTGCATCTTCTGAAAATCCTTTATCTCGTGCTAAAGAAACCCATGGTGTGCATTCGAGATTTTCAGCAAAACAGAAGCTGAACTTACCTCCATGTCCAAACGTGCTATTATCCATTTCCTTTGCTACTGAGCCGTAGAAATTAGTCTTTAAAAGGTTTATGGCTCTTCCTATAGTGGCATTAGATCTTGTTCCATTGCCCATGAGTTCTACGCCATGGTTCATGCCTATCTGATCAGCATACGGCCCACTGACCATCAACATAATAGTTACTCCGTTAGTTGAGGTGGTGCTGGCATGGAGATTGAAAGGAGATTCACATGTTGCTTCAACCGCTGCAATAACTACCGGAAAATATTCAGGTTTGCAGCCAGCCATCACCGCGTTTATTGCTATTTTTTCTGCAGTGAATTCTTTTTGGCGTACAGGTTCTTGTCCGATGATTGCGTCTGGAGATAAATTACAATAATCCAGCATAGCCTGCACTTTTTCATTAGTTGGGGGAACGATTGGCAGGCCATCGGTTAAACCATTTTCCAAGTAGAATTCTTGTGCTGCATCCCAATTATCGAACTGATGGTCTTTCGACGATAAGTTTGGTGTACTCATTGTATGTATTCTCCTTGAGCTTGGTCTCTGTTAGTGGTTAATGTGATTATAAGATTAACCAGTCTACGTTATGTTTCTCCTGAGTAAATGTCAATCACTGTACGTGTCTAACTATCTTCTGTGGGCTCTATAGTCTGGGGCGTCAATTGGCACCCATTCAACGACTAGGTCATCCATAAGTCTTGATCCTATCCGTGATTTGTCATCACGGAATTCAGTTAATCCATAAGATGTTGTAATTATTGTTGGCAGCAAAGTTTCATGTCGGTATACCATGATTTGGTAAAGTTTCTCATCCGCCCATGGAGTACTACTTTCTGATCCAAGATCGTCTAGAATAAGGAGAGGCGCTGTCTTTATTTGTTCGAATAGTTCATCGTATCCGATGGAGCTGTTGGGGCTAAATGTGGTCCGCAAATGATCTAACAAATCTGGGACGAATGCGAAGAAAACTGTATCTCCTGACCGTAAGCTTTCTGCTGCCATAGCAACTGCTAGGTGCGTTTTACCAGAACCATGTGGGCCTGTCAGTAAAATCCATCCATCGGGTCTTCCGGCGAACTTCCGTGCCGATGATAAGGCGTGTTCAAGAGAAGCCTGTTGGTTAGATGTAGAACTTGATCCCCCCCGATGATCAAAATTTGTGAAATTCATCCTGAGCATACCTGAGGGTATATCTCCAATGCGTCGCGCTAGCCGAGTGTTATATTGGCCGAGCTGAAACACATTGGAGAAATCTTCGGCAGTCTCTATACGACTCCTGAGGCTTTCATCTAATCTCTCTAGAGCCCCTCTTACTGTAATGACAGTTGCAAGCTGAGCATTAAAGCGATGATTCAGAATTTGAAATAGTTTTTCTTGTGCCCATTGACTTACGTACTGTGTATTTAAATCGTCCAGTACCAATAAGGGTACATTTTTAACTTGTTCAAACAGAACGTCGTAGGTTGTTTCATTGTCCGGAGCATACGTCGACCTCAGGTGATCAAGTAATTCTGATGATATTATGAAGAAAGTTGTCAGGCCATTTTCTATACAATGGTTTGCTATAGAAACTGCCAGTTGAGTTTTGCCTGAACCACTCGGACCGGTGAATATAATCCATCCAGATGGTTCGTCAGCGTATTGTACAGACGCGGAAAGGGCTTTTGAAAATCTCTGTTGACTGATAGTATCCGGTAGTGGGCCATCTGCCCTTGTTTGACTGAATGAAATCCGGTTAAGGGGACCCAGATTACTGTATCGACGTAACGATTCTACTTGTGTGCTGTTATCATCAAGTTCATGACACTTACAGGGGAAAGCCTGACCAAAATCTGGGTGCCCAACGGGTACTGCTCGACTAACCCAACCCGCACCCTGACAAATATCGCATACTTCAGCTGTTTCTAGACTCCCAAGGGAAGTGTCCTCTAATCTGTCTGTATTCCTCAATGTGGCTTGTTCGGTTATCCTTCTCAGAATATCTCCCAGATTTTCCACTGTCTCTCCCTTCGTTGCTCCATCTTTTTAGAATGGCCGATATATATGCCCAGTTTCTCACATTATGCTTAACTGCTATATCAAATGCTTCCTTTAACCATTGCGAAGAATAAATGTTCTCAGCATCACGAAGCTGTTCGGCCAGCATTGGAGATATCGTACCAATGTTATTCTCATAAAGTGAGAATATATTGTAATCTTCTGATGCTTTAGGATGAGGATATTCTACTGATTCTACAAATACTTTATCAACATCCATCTCATTGCTGTTAATGGCAATGAGAGCTTTACGATGTGCTGGTGTGTTTATCAGGTAATAGACTTTCGAGGGATTTTTTGCCTCTTCTTTATATTCAAGGAAGGTATTTCTGTTGGTCGCTAGGAATAATCCTTTGCGAATAGATTCTTCTGTGCTATCTCCATAGTTATTAAGACCTTGAACGAGAACTTTGTCGTTAAGAAACTCATTGATATGGATTGGCCGAACTGTACCCTTTTTCTGCTTAGTTAACCAAAAGCCTCTTAAAGTCACCTTTAGTTCCGACAGGTCTGTAATCTCCTGCAAAAGCACTCCTAGAACAGGGTCGGGTACAGATGTAACTCGAACATTCTGGGGGAATCCGGCGAAATCTGTCATGATTCAGCGGTCCTTGGAAGTGACTCAAACCTTATAAAATCCCCGTGGAAAAGTAATTTAATGCTGCCTGGTTGTCCATGACGGTGTTTGCTGACTATGAGCTCGGTTATACCTCGTGGATAGGGTCTGCCCGGAAAGTGTTGTTCCCATTCTTCTTCAGTGTAATATAAGTCCTCTCTATATATAAACATGACAATATCCGCGTCTTGTTCAATGCTTCCGCTGTCCCGAAGATCGGACAGTTGTGGTCTGTGGCCCGGTCTGTTTTCAACTACCCTGCTGAGCTGTGAGCAGGTAATGACGGGTATGTTAAGGTCTCTAGCCATACCTTTGATTGATCTTGATATATCGCTGATTTCCTGTACTCTATTTTCCCCGTACCTGCCTCTACCTTCTCCCTGAATTAATTGAAGATAATCTATAACAACCATATCTAAACCGTTTGATTGTTCTAACGATAATCTTCGAGCTTTGCTCCTCATTTCGACTATACCTTGAAACGGTGTATCGTCGATATACACTGGCAAATCCGATAATTCGCCTATTGTAGTTATAACTCTTTCTTGCTCGCGTAAGCTTAACAATCCTCTTCTAATTCTCAGTGGATCTACTTCAGCTGCTGATGCAAGTATTCTAAGCGCTAGCTGCTCTCTACTCATTTCAAGGCTGAAAATACCAGAGGACACTCCGGTTTTTGCAGCGTTTATGCAGACATTTATTGCAAGTGTGCTTTTTCCTAGCCCTGGTCGAGCGCCTAGGATGACCATGTCTGATCTCTGTATACCGCCCAATAATTGATCTAGATCATCGAATCCAGTTATTAAAGGTGCGCTATTAATATCCGTGACGTCTGCACTGTTAACATCTTGTAGATATTGGTCATATATCTGGCGTAGTGGCATAAAGCCACGCTCGGATTCCGCTCCTCTAACCTGGAAAAGTGTGTCTTCTGCTCTTCGTAGAGTGGCGTCTACGTCATCTGTATCTTCATAACCTAAAGACGAGATTTTATCTGCAGCACTTATCAGTTTCCGCATAACAGAAGCCCGTGCTATTAGGGCCGCGTAATATTCCGCATGTACTGAAGTGGGCGTAACTGAGATTAAGTGGCTCAAGTAAGCCATACCGCCGATATTGTCGAGTTGGTTTGTTCTTGATAACTCCCGTGCGACTGTAACCTGATCTATCCCTTCACTTCGCTGGAACAAGTCTACACAGGCAGAAAAACAGGAACGATTTCTCTCTCGGTAAAAATCGTCTGGCTTTAATAAGCTTGATACCCGCAAGAAGGAATCGCTGTCTATAAGTAGCGACCCAATTACGGCTTCTTCAGCCTCTATGTCATGCGGGAGTAATCTCTCCGCGTACATTGATATTACTCTTCGTTTTCCGCATTGATGTATATAGTGGCCTGAATGTCTGAAGACAAGCGTAAGGTGATCTCATGCTCACCAGGTTCACGTATAGGCTCGATTACCTCGACAATCCGACGATCTATATCCCTTCCCAGAACTGCTGTTAGTTCGTCGGCGATTCTATTGTTAGTTATGGCTCCATAGTACCGCCCTGTTGGTGTAACCCTTGCAGCAACATTGATCCTTGTATTGTCTAAGAGCTGAGCTAGCTCTTCCATTGCTTCAGTTTCTTTTATCCTTCGGGTGTCCCCTTCCGATTTAATCTTGTCTACCCGTTTAAGGATTTCAGGTGTTACTACCTGAGCGAGTCCTTTTGGGAGAAGGTAATTACGAGCGTACCCATCGGCTACTTTTACGACTTCTCCGGCGTGAGCTTTGTCAGGTACATCTTCCAAGAATATTACGTGCATGGCAGTCCTCTGTTAATCACGGATAAATTAGACACCATGATACACTATTCTGGTAGTTACCTCAAAGCTTGTTTGACACTATATCATGCCCCGAATTATCCTGAATGCGGCGTAGTTTCAGGCCTTTTATTCGTAAAGTTTTATTTATGTGAGTAGGTTGAGACCATGGGATTTGTAAGTGATGTAGAGACTGAATATCAGTCAATACGAGATAGTATTCTCGGACATCCTTTTATTGTCGGAGTAGGTAACGGCACACTTAATGTCAAGAATTTTAGGCATTATGTGTTACAGGACTACGTGTATCTGATTGATTACAGTAGGGTATTAGCTGTAGCGTCCGCCAAAGCCCCAGACTTAGACACGATGAGTTGGTTTGCAAGTTTACTTGATGAAACCCTGAATGTTGAAATGGATCTCCATAGAAAATATTGTCAGGAATTTGGGATAACTCTATCCGACTTGGAACAGACTGTAGCTTCTCCGACAACTATTTCATATACAGCTTTTTTGTTGAAAACTGCATATCACGGTACATTCGCTGAACTAGTTGCAGCCTTATTGCCTTGTCAGCTGGGATACTGGGAGATTGGCGAACATCTTTCAAAATTAGGTAAGCCAAGCAATGCGCCTTTGTACAGTCAATGGATTGATATGTACACTTCACCAGAATTTGGAGAGTTAGCAGCTACTATCAGAGGATTGGCCGATAATGTAGGGGCCCTGGCTGGGACAGAGGAAAGATCTAGAATGACAGAGTCCTATTTGACCAGCTTAAGGTTTGAGCATCTGTTTTGGGATATGGCTTACAATTTAGAGCAGTGGTAATTTAGATATCGTCGTCACTCTTGTTAGATGCGCTGTGTCCTTTATATGGTTTCCTGTTTATTCCCATCGAACTCATGATTTTCACAAGCTACCCAGTGTGACCCGCCTTCAAATATTTCCTTTTTCCAAATAGGAACTATTTCTTTCACACGATCCACTATTTTCTGGCATGCCATAAAGGCTTCTTTTCTGTGGGGTGACGCAACCACGACTGCTAAGCTTATCTCGCTTATATCCACCACCCCAATACGGTGAGATATAGCTATGTCTTCTATAGAGAATTGTTGTTGTATTTCTTTGCGTATTTCATGGAGCTTTTTAATAGCCATCTCTTCGTAGGCTTCGTATTCCAGCCTTATTACCTTTTTGCCATCGAACGAGTCTCTTGTTGTACCGAGGAAGGTTACTACTGCACCATTGGCGCTACTGCGCATTGCTTGAGTTAATCTTTCAGGATCTAGTTTGTCATAAGTAATATTTATCAATCTTACCCTCCGCTGACTGGTGGAATAAGGCAAACGTCGTCCCCGTCGTAAAGTATATCCGTTTCTTCTGCATATTCAGTGTTAACTGATACTACTATATTTACGGAGGGTGGAGCTATGAGGGGGAATTGTCCACGAATTTCTGCGACCAAGTCTGCAACATTAGCCATCTCCGGTAGACGAACCGTGTATTTATTCTTGCCAACACGTTCGCGATAAAGTGCGAAAAATGTTACTTCGATGTTCATATTATTTGCCCAATAAAGTGTGGTTCAACTCTACTTTAGTCTATCTCATATGGTATCTTCATGCACTAAGCTCAATATTTCATGAAGGGCATTATATCCTGTCTTCTTTATTGAGCGATCCTCAAAGAGTAAATCTTCTAGTTTGTTCTTTTCGTGTAAATAGTCGATAGCCATCCCTGTTGAGAGTTTGCCAAACCGCCATGGGCAAAGGGTTTCCGGGTATAGGGATGTTAATTCGCCTGTTATGTTTTTGAGGTCCGATACATTACCGGATCCCTTTAATTCTATCTCTATTTCATTATGCTTAACTGGATAAGTATCATTGTTGTAAGTTACGTGGTCGATGGCCATCTCTGCGACGACACTCGATCCATCTGGACTTAGTATGGTCTTTGTTCGGCGATCATTGAGTCTCGTTTGTATCAATCGGAATCCTATCATTTTCAAAGCCGTATGAGGGTCTAATGATGAAACATTAGATGGTGCTGATTTGAATTGCAGATCTTCTCTCTTTAACTCATCGGTTATCTCATGGAGAGACTCTGGAGACCATGGCCTTTCTATTTCAACTTTGCTTGTAATTTCATTATCTAGATATTGAGAGGGGCCTTTTAGTGTTATTAGGGTATCAAGGTTAGATTGTCTTATACGCAGGCTGAATCCTGATTTTTGCCAAGATGGACTCAAGCCATCAAAATAAGAGTCGGTGATTGATAGGAAGGGACCCTGACTTATCGGATAATGTCCTACTTTTTCAAGGGCGATTATTTTTTCGATCGTATGAGTATTGAGGTAGCTTATGTCGTTTGCAATTATTAATGTCGATTCTATTTCATTCATTGGGCACGAACATTTTTTGGCGTCTCATTGAATAATTCTCCAAAAAAATATCCTGAGGCTCTGTTAAGACTCAGATTATTAACTATTTCTGATTGCGTATACCATCCGATTACGTCGCCCTCTTCACTTAATGAGGGTTCTCCTATGCATTCACACGAAAATAATGTCCAAATGTGGTAAATACTACCTCTACGGCATTCGTCAAGTAATTCTATTCCTTCGTAAGGTGTGCTACCTCCAGCTATCTGTTCGATTGATATAACTCCTAGCCCTGACTCCTCAAAGGATTCTCTAAGGGCGGACATATGGGGAGTCTCCCCAAGTTCTATATGTCCTGCTGGTATTGTGTAGTAACCTGCCGGATACCGTCGTCTTCGCATTAGGCAGTATCTTATCTGATCATATTCTTTTCTCCATAATATTGTCCCTGCGGTGAAATGGACGAGTTCATTGTCTTCTTTGAATCTCCAGATCATGTTTGGGTCAAACACGAAAGCCCTGGGGTTAGCATGGTCATTATGAGTATATTCTTCGGGGCGCCATGAACCGGTCGGAATAATAGCGCCATCGTTTATGCAGAATACCTGTGTCTCGATTATATTCCCCTCCACAGATTCGTCTCCCATAACTCCTCTTATTCGGGTTAAAATACTTTTGCGATCTTGGTTTGCACCCATACTGGTTCATCACTCACTTAAAATTTCTGGCATCACTATACTCTATTAGTGTATATAGTGAACATGATGAGCCTTTTTGGAGTGATGAGGTCATAGTATAGATAGGATTGAGGTGGGGATGGCTAATAAGGATAGATTGATCAAGACTTTCATGGATTTAGTGCAAATTGACAGTCCGACAGGCGAAGAAGATGCTATGGACCAAGAGGTTTCAAATAGGCTTGAGGCCCTCGGCTTTAGCGTTTACCACGACTCATTCAAAAATGTAATAGCTAATCTGTCAGGAATAGGTGACCCTATAGTTTTATCAGCGCATCTCGATACAGTGGAACCCGGAAGAGGTATAAAACCAATTCTGGCCGGCGACACATTGAAGTCCGATGGCACTACTATTTTAGGTGGAGATTGTAAATCTGGGGTCACTATCGTACTAGAGGCATTAGAGACCGTTATAGAATCGCATCAAGACCATGTTCCAATAGAAGTAGCCTTTAGTCGTGCAGAAGAGGGCGGCTTGGTTGGGGCTAGGAGTATGGAGATGAGTCGTATAACGGCCAAGAGAGGCATGGTTTTTGACGCTGAAGGAGATGCCAATCGTATAACGACTGGAGCTCCATATCAAAACGTTGTGAAAGCCCATATTCATGGCAGGGCGTCTCACGCTGGTATAGAGCCCGAGAAAGGAGTTTCGTCTATCTTGATAGCAGCCGAGATTTTAACGCGTCTTCCGTTAGGAAGGATAGATTTTGAAACTACAGCTAATATCGGAGTCGTCAATGGAGGGATTAAGCGAAATATAATTCCTGACTATACTTTTCTAGATGGAGAACTACGAAGCCTCAATCAGTCTAAATTTGAATATTACACTGATCAGTTTAGAGACATATTTACTCAGGTCTTACAATCCCATGACGGTTGCTCTATAGACTTGGATATTGAAAACACGTATGCAGGATACATGGTGGACCGGGAAAATGAGACGGCTCAAATGATAGCTAAGGCAGTTACAGAGGTCGGTTTGATTCCGAAGTTTGAGTATACCGGCGGAGGATCAGATGCCAATATATTTTTTAAAAACGGTATCACAGCCCTTCCTGTAGGGATTGGGGTTACTGGTTTCCATACTACTAGTGAGACGGCTGATATTGAACAAGTACTATTGGCTGCTGAGGTGTGTGAACGGGTGATAACTACGATCTGAGAGGGGGTTAAGTTTTTGCCGGTATGGTTGACTAGCAGGCAATATGGGGGTCACAATTCAAAGGCGTTTTATAATACGCGCTGCGGGGGTTGATTATGCGGTTGCTGTCTTGGAATGTAAACGGAATTCGGGCTGCGGAGAGAAAAGGGTTTGTAGATTGGTTCAGTGAAATTGCTCCAGATGTACTTAATCTTCAAGAAACTAAAGCTCATAAAGAGCAGTTGTCTGATCAGCTCACTTCTGTGGATGGATATCACACTTATTTCAGTTCTGCAGAAAGAAAAGGGTATAGCGGTGTAGCAACGTATACCAGATCGGAACCAACCAAAGTTGACTTTGGATTTGGTATAGACAAATTTGATAATGAGGGGCGCATATTACAATTGGATTATGATGCATTCATATTATTCAATATATATTTCCCTAATGGTAAGAGTCGTACAGAACGATTAGAGTACAAGATGGATTTTTACGAAGCATTTTTAAAACATATCGACAAGCTTCATTCGGAGGGTAGGAATATAGTTGTCTGCGGTGATGTTAATACAGCGCACAAACCTATTGACTTGGCTCGTCCTAAAGAAAACGAAAAAATATCAGGATTCTTGCCAATGGAGCGGGAGTGGATGGACAAGTGGGTAGAAAATGGCTTTGTTGATACGTTACGTATGTTCAATGAGGAACCAGGCCAATATTCCTGGTGGGACAATCGCGGTGGAGCACGAGCCCGAAATGTTGGATGGAGGATTGATTATTTCTTTGTTAACGAAGAATTTAAAGATAAGGTCAGTGCAGGTTTTATAATGCCAGAGGTCATGGGATCTGATCACTGTCCAATAGGAATCGATTTGGATTTATGAGACTAATTGGACGTGCTATATAATTTGTGATCAGCCTGAGGGCATAATTCAGAATCAAAAGTCCACTTTGACATTATGTTACGGTGGGTAGATACTACACCAGCTGAGCGTGGCTGTGTGCTCCGGGCATTGGGATAAAAAGAACAATACAAGCCCCTTCAGAGGTAAAGTGTAATGGCTGAAGAACTCTTTGTTTTCGACGAGGCGCAAAGCTATAAATATATGATTAGTGGCTGGAGAAGGCAGTGGTCTAATGGTGGCCGAATATCTAGTCGCTTGCCTCGATATCTCATAGATAAGCTCAATGCTAGGAAGATAGGGTCTATGAGCGACTATGTGAACAATATGTGTTATCCATTCCAGGTGGCTGGGACGCATGATATCTATAGACCAGCAGCAGCGTTCAATGATGGTTTGCCTTCATCTGCTATGAATAGGGAAAATGATTTTTATGATGCGGGTGACGGCCTAGTAGTTTTCTTGGGTGAAGAGCCTTGGTACCGATTAGATATATATGCTGAAGCCTTTTTTAGCGCTGTTCAGAAATTGGGTATTAAGCAAGTTGTGGCAGTAGAGGGGGTAAATGGGCCTGCTCCTCCAGATCTTGAGCGGAGAATAACCTGTACATATAGTAAATCTGAGATGAAAACGACGTTGGAGAGGTACGGGGTTCAATTTTCTAGTTACGGTAGCGATAGTAGAAGAGGCCCCACTATTGGGATGGCATTGGTATCTATGGCGCACTACGAATACAGTGACATAGAAATGTTTCGGTTTGGAGCATTGGCTCCCATGTACCCATTTGTATCGGGGTCTAGCCAGCAAACTACAATCACCACTGATAGGCGCTCTTTTTATGACATTATGATCAGGCTGAATGCCATATTCGGTTTAAGTATAGATTTATCAGAGCTTAAATCCCTTGGTGACGCTGAATCCCAAGAGTTATCAGACGCGTTGGAAAAAATGGGCTCGTCTAGTGAAGAGGCGAGGCAGATAATAGATCAGGTCAGAGATGAGTATTCATATACTCCATTCATACAGCCTGTCGAATTAGATCCGCTACTAGATCAGGCGCTTCAAGATATCCTTGAGAATATATCGCTTGATCCTGAAGAGTGACTGATCCTTAGTCGCCAATTTAGGATCTATTCTTGAACTCGTATTTGTAATCTTTAGCTATTCCTCTCTCAGGAATTGGTGGCAAGCTTGTGACCTTATATCTGTACTCAGGGTTGGGGTTATCGGTGGGGTCGATTCTGCCAACTAAATTACCTAGACCTTCAACGTCCATTTCTACGACGTCTCCTGGCAGGAGAAATCGGGCTTCCGGAACTCCTTTTCGTATGGCTTCTCCTATCGACCCGCCACCAACAGTTCCACAGCCCAGTACGTCTCCAGGCACTATTCTACTGTCCTTGGAGGCTCTTTCTATCATATCTCCCCATGTATGGTATGAGACTCCAGCGTCGCTGTCTTTAACCCAATAGACGCCATTCACTTTTGCTGAGCACTTTACGTGAAGCCTCCCTTCTTTCAAAAAAGGTGCCATTTCGTCAGTCGTCACCATCCATGGTCCAAGTGAAGATGCAGAGTCTTTGCCTTTTGCGGGGCCAAGGCCGACAGAACTTTCGTCTGCTTGTATGTCCCGGCAGCTCCAGTCATTAAATATGCAGAATCCTGCGATGTACTGCATTGCTTCAGATGCAGGTATGTTTCGCCCTTCCTTACCGATTATGCAAGCAATCTCTAGTTCGTAATCCAGCCTTTCACATGTGTCTGGATGAGGGAACGAATTTTCAGTTCCCAATACACATAGGGTGTTAGAAAAATAGAAGATCGGCATTCTATACCATGCTTCTTGTCGCTCTCTAGTTCCCTGTGCAGTCGCGTGTTCTTCGAAAATCATGAAGTCCCTGATGGTAGGTGGCTGCAGTATTGGAGAAAATAATGTCGTTTCTGATAGTAGGATGCTATCGTGTGATGTGGATTGGTCGAGTGCACTTTTTAGTTTGGCCAGGATGTTTTCATCTAATTCTAGTAGTGCTTGTACGTCCTTTAATTGGATATCTAACTCTAACAATGAGCTTACATCTATTACGTTATCCCCTTTGATTACTCCGCAGCGTGTGCTTTGAGCGTGGCCATAAGTGAGTAATTTCATTGACTACGATGCTCCTTGTAAAAAGTTTGGTCTACCAAATTCTATTGAGTCATTAGTGCTAGCTCGCGACAGGGTTCCCTGATATGAACAATATTTCCTCGTCCAAGAGTTGTTGCATCCAGTCGGGAAGCTCTGTAATCAAATTGTCTGATAAATGTAGGCTTTCCAGATGTATCAACTGACTCATGCTTTCTGGGACTGATTTTAGTTGGTTGTTTGAAAGGAAAAGGTCTACTAATTCAGACAAATCTCCGAATTCGTTCGGCAGCAAAGTTAGGGCATTATTATTCAAATGGAATTCCGTTAGTCTTTCTAGATTCCCGATCTCGGAAGGCAGTTTTTCTATCTGATTTCCTTCCAGGTCAAAATAAGTGAGGTCGATTAGGTTGCCTACGTCCGGCGGTAATTCAGTTAGCTTGTTTCTGCGCAGGTTTAATTGTATTAATCTGGTGAGCTTGCATATAGTCAATGGAAGTTCTGTTAGATTATTCCCTTCCAGGTCCAGCCAGACTAGATTTTCAAGATTTTCAATTTCTCCTGGCAGTTCGGATATATGGTTTCCTTCTAGGTATAAACCGGTAAGGGATACTAAGTTACCTATCTCTGGAGGTAATATTTCGATTTGATTTCCACCGTGGAGATAAAGCCAGCTGAGACTTTGTAAATTGCCAACTTCTGATGGCAATTTACTAATCTCATTGCCTTGAAGGTAAAGCTTTGACAAGCTAGCGAGATTTCCGATTGTAGGAGGCAGAGCAGTGATGTTGTTTTCGCTGAGTTGTAGTTCTGCAAGAGATTTCAAGTTGCCTATTTCTTGCGGAAGCGCAGTTATGGAGTTTCCGCCTAGTTGCAGATCTGTCAGTTCAGTCAGGTTCCCGATAGTTGATGGTAGTGAGGTGATCTGGTTGTTAGTTAAGTATAGCCAAGTAATTTTGGAACATTGGCCTATTTCATCGGGTAGTGCGATTAATTGGTTGCTTCCAATATTTACGCGGCCTAGATTTGTCAAAAGGCCGATCTCTGCCGGTAACGTCACTAGGTTATTGTTAGAAAGATTTAATCGGAACAAATTAGTCAGGTTGCCTATTTGGGGAGGTAGTTCTGATATACTGTTTTCCCGTAAATTTAATTCTGTCAGTTGAGTTAGCTCAAAAACTTCTGGCGGGATTGATGTTAGGCCCTTATCTGCTAAGTTTAGAGATGTGGAGTCGTCTTCTTTTAAGTCATTGATTAGCGAAAGGATTTCTGATTGATCCATGTAGCATCCTATATTACTCGTAATTATTAGATGGTTGACACAATAATGCGTATCGATCTGAATGTTAACATTTGGGCACTTATGGGACAATATATACATCAGTTTCATACACAAAAAAATTTATAGGTGTATTGCACGGAAAAAAATGGTACAATTCCGGCAATATCTTCGGAATGATATTGATCTAACGCTTTGGAGTGGTCGTTTCGAAGTGTAAAACCATAATGGTGGAGGTTATGTATATGGTGCAGCTTAAAGGAAGGCCAAGGGTTGAAGCTGGTAATGTTACTTTTGTAATGCAGCACGAATTATGGGATGGAAACATCCAAGACCATGCGGACCAAGGTGTGGTTGTACAAGTAGTTAGTGACGTCGACGGTAAAGAGACGATCCTACTACGGTTCAACTGCTTCGATGAAGAGCGTAGCTATGTTTATGGTCCAGAGAATGAAAACGTAGAAGTCGGTGGACCAATGATGTTGGAGTCTTCTAATGAGAAGGTTTCTGGCGGTAAAAAGTTTAGACTCGATCCGATCATCGATGGCAATCCCATAGCATGGACAATGAAGACCATTAAAAATAAATTGCCACAAATGATAAACAGGGCCGGTTATCCGGAAATTGCTGACAACCTAGACACAGAAGAAGTCTTAATGGCTTTACCTGAAGTTGAAGCAATAGCACGGGAATTGTTTGCTACGAAGAGGAATGTAGTAAAGCACAACCGAGGCACTGAGATATTCGAAGCTGGAAATATACGCTTCGGGTTGGAAATGCGTCGTCTACCAGTCGGAGATGGAGGTTTAGCGATACACGTCCTTGCTGACATTGGCGGGGTTCCAGGAAAGAGCTTCGTAGAAGAGACTGAGATGATCGCGTTCGACTGTTTCTGGGATGGACCACACTACCACTATGGTCCTAGAAATAAGAATCACAGAATCTATTGGGACAGGACACTCATTGAAGATCCGCTAGGTTGGTGCCTAGAGCAATTGAATAGGAACAAGCTGGGCGCAATGATTGAAAGAGCTGGATATCCCGGCATCGCAGCAGATCTTGATGAAGATAAGATCGAAGCAGTGCTTCCGGATATGGGTAAGAAAGCCCGTGAGATGTCTAACTTGGGCATCGAATTGACTGGACACCCAGGACTACCGTTAGAGCCAACTCCAAACATGGTAAGGGGCTAGTCAGTAGTCACTCTTTAGTAAGAGACCCAAAAAGAGAGGCCCGAGAATTTTCTCGGGCCTCTCTTTTTGTTACCTTGATTGAAACGCTCCGGATTTAAGTTTATTTCCAAACTTAGATTGCAATTTTGCTACCTTCGGGTTTATTACAAACTGACAATACATCTGTTCAGGGTTAGAAAGGTAGTAGTTCTTGTGATAATCTTCCGCTTCATAGAAAACATCGAATTGTTCTATCGTAGTAACGATGGGATTCCCACCATATTCGTTTGGGTCTAATTTGCTGATGTAATCAGACGCAATGCTTTTTTGTTCGTCTGTTGTATAGAGAATCAATGATCTATACCGTGCTCCTACGTCAGCTCCTTGTCTATTTAGCGTTGTGGGATCATGGGTCGCAAAAAATACAGTTAGTAGGTCTTCAAATGAAATATGTTCAGGTTCAAATTCTATTCTAGCAACTTCGGCATGCCCTGTTGTTTCACTGCACACCATTTGATAGCTGGGATTCTCAACGTGCCCGCCAGAGTATCCTGATGCTACTGACACTACACCCTCTAGTGCTTGAAATACGGCTTCTACGCACCAAAAGCATCCGCCTCCAAATACAGCAATACTTGTTTCTCTTTCCATGTTTTTATCATCCTTCCGTAAATCTTAGTTTTGTCAAATCCTAACGCAATGGAATAGTAAGGGCAATAGACTTGTATATATTGGGATATTCAGTGGGTAATTTATATTTGAAACTGATTGTAAATGTAGTCTTATCTCTTAATAATAATAATTTATTTTCAGTTACAATTTTCTAGTAAGAAACAATGTGAAAGGGATGTGAATCGTCAATGGATATTATATTTCCTATTATTGGCGGACTAATTGCGCTGGCAATACCTATTCTAGTAGTGGTCGGAATAGTTTATTTTATTATGCGGTTGCGAAACAATTCTTCGATAAGATTCTTTTCTTATAGAGCTGCTCTACGTGCCTATTTTTATGTTGTAATCCTAATCTCGGTAATTATTGGCGCTCTTTCTGGCGGGTCGACTTTACTGAAAGTGGGATTGGGCGAAGTTTTTGGCGCAGAGTTTAGTTATGGCCAAGTATATGAAGAAGATAAATGGCGTGCGCGGGACAGGTCGGACAGGGAGTTAGAGCTGCTTAAGAATGATGCTCCTCCAATGACAGAAGAAGAGATTAATAAGCAGTATCCTTCATTAGAAGAGAGATTGGTTTATAAGGTCAAAGAATCAATGATATTCGGGGTGAGTCTCTTGCTCATCGGGATCATTCTGGGTTTGGTTCACTTGGTAGCTAGACGTTCTATCGAAACAGAAACGGAACGTGTAGATATTTTGCGGAGAGTTTATTTGTTTGTAGGCCTGCTGGTTTTTGCTGTTGCAAGTATTATATCTCTAACGGTCGCTATTCCAGAGACTCTTAGTTATATGTTTATTGGAGCAAGGCCAGGTGATGAATATTTGTCTCCTGGTGAGCCACTATCTATAGCTATTATTTCTTTGCCTGTCTGGATTTTATATTTATATTTGACACTGAGAAATATAAAAAATTCTAAGACTGAAGCCTAGGGTATGTAAATAAAACAGGCACCCATTTCGGTGCCTGTTTTTGAAACTAGCCGGTTGTATAATAATTAACGTTGCCGGACGAATTTATCCATACCGCCAGGATTGTTTAAGCCTACATATATATCCCCGTTTCCATCTACCCAGCTGCCGTGGCCAGGTCCCCTGCAATCAAACCTCGATAATACAGTACCGTCGGTGTCGAGGACGCTGACCCTAGCTGAAGAGCCATCGACTCCGCCTTCACTTACATACAACATGCCGTCTTTGCCTACTGAGATATCCATAGGCCTCTGTATATCATCCCATATGTCTAGGAATTCGCCGTCTAATGTAAACAGCTGCATGCGATGGTTTTCCCGATCACACAAAAAGATTGTATCGTTGTGTATTACTAAACTGTGTGGCAAATGAAAGTGCCCAGGATCAGTCTTTCCTGGTTCGCCCCAAGACTGTTTTAGTTGTCCATCCCAGCTGAACCTGTGTATCCTTGCGTTCCTATAACCATCAGCCACGTAAAGGTCCCCTGATGGTGAAGGAATGATCTCGGCCGGGTAGTTGAATGGTCCTGCTGCTCTGGGAACCAAGTCGCCCGGGTTTTCACAACCCGTGTCTGAATGGACTCCATGCCTCCCTAGCATCTGTATTGGTTTTCCATCTAAGGTGTATATGAGGCACACTGAACTGTCTCGATCTGTTATGTAGACCACGTCATCTTCAATAAATATGCTGTGTGCTAATACAAATGATCCATTCCCCCAGCTATCCAAATAATTGCCGTCGCTATCGAATATGACTATAGGCGGATCTTTACGTTGAAAGGCATAAATTCTGTTTTGTGAGTCAGCGGCCATGGCACTAACCATTGCAAATGACTCGCCATCGGGCAGCTTAGCCCAGTCTTCTACAACTTCGTATTTGTAGTCTCCCATTCCCACTACAGTCATAATGAAACTCCTTTGCTGGTTGAATTAGTACCATTAAGTACGGGTATCAGATTCGAAATCAATGTGAGGAATCAAGATGTGATTTAATCAGAATCTGCGCATTGAACATTCTTAATGACCTAACAGTCCATAGATACAAAATAACGGCAGTGTCTGCAGTATATGTCTACATCCTGTATTAGCTCGTGACACTGGGTGCATTCGATGTCTGGTGCGAGTGCTAATAAATGTGCGCCGCATTGTTTGCAGAACGATTGTGCTGCTTCTACTACATCCTCTCCGCAGTGCGGGCAAAAAGTTGCGCTTGTAGTCATTTTATGAACTCCAGGTGAAGATTTAGTTTCTCCTAGCAATCGATGATTTGTGCTTACCTTTTAGATAACCAATTAATAATGACACTAATGCCAAAAATAGTTGACGATACGATTGCTATCGATGGACCTGATGGTAAATTAAAATGATATGACATGTAAAGCCCGGTGAGTGACGATATTATGCCGAATAATATCCCGAGAACTATAACTCTTGGAAAACGCTTGGCTACTAGGCTTGCTGCTGCTGCTGGTGTTATTAGCATCCCAACTACTAATATGACACCTACAACCTGTAATGACATGACAACAGCTATAGTTATAAGTATCAACAGTAGATAGTCGAGTCTGGCTGCAGGTACTCCCGCAACTTTAGCACCTTGAAAATCAAATCCAACAAATACCATTTGTTTATAAAATAAGGCTAATGTTAAGGACAAAAATACAGTTATAAACATGGTTAGGTATACATCTGATGTGGAAGTGCTAAGAATATGTCCTAAGAGGATATCTTCTAAATTTACGTTGGTCCCACCGATCAGAGATAACAAAATTAGGCCTATGGCGAATAATGCGGAGTAGACTATTCCGATCGACGTGTCAGTGGATATTCTTGTCCTTTTCACAATATACCCAATGGCTAGTGCGATAATTATCCCCATCGGCAGTGCACCGATGAATGGACTTAATCCAAATGCATACGATACAACTAACCCTGGTAAAATGGCATGCCCCAATGCATCCCCCATGAATGACATTTCCCTGTTAATGACAAAGGCACCGAGAAGTGGGCACATTATACCTACCAGGATGCATACGATAAGAGCTCTTATCATGAAAGCGTACTGGAATGGAGCGATAAAAAACTCAGGCGTCATGGTTATGCTGTCCTAACTGATGCCCGGCAAACATTTCGCCATGAGGCCCATAAAGTTCAGTAAGGACTTCGTCGGTAAATACGGATTCGGGCTGTCCATATGCGCAAACATGCCTGTTGATGCAGAGAACTTCGTCGAACCTATCTGATAGGCTATTCAGGTCATGTGTCGCCATGAGTATTGTTTTTCCCTCATCGCGCAGGTCTCTTAGGACATCTATGACACCTTCCTGGGAAGCTATGTCAACACCACTAAAAGCTTCATCAAGTAGGAGTATCTCTGCTTGTTGTGTCAAGGTTCTAGCGATAAAAGTTCTCTGGCGTTGGCCGCCAGACAAATTAGATACTAGAACATCGCGATTGTCCCACATATCTACTTTGCGAAGAGCTTCTTCTACTCCGGTATTGTCAGAATTCCAGAATTTGGGGATGATGAACCCGGCTTTGATATTTCCCAATGACACGACGTCTCGAACTGATAATGGGAACCGCCAGTTTACCAATTCACGTTGTGGGACGTAACTAATTTTGCTTTTTGCACTACCCGGGGGGTGTCCGTTTATTGAGATACTGCCGTTGGCGATAGGCTGCAGTCCAGCTAGAACATTGAATAACGTAGTCTTTCCGCCGCCGTTTGGCCCTACTACTCCAGCTAGGACTCCTCGTGGAACACAGAACGATACTTCATCAAGTACCAGGTTATTACCTAGTTCTACGCAGACATCGAAACATTCTATGCAAGAACATTCTATGCAAGAACATTCTACGCAAGAACATTCTTTATGGTGAGATGGGGGGAGTGATGTGTTACTCAACACCTATATCCTTTCTTACTGTAAACAGGCTTGGTACAGAGTACCTAGGTATACGATGCATCATAACATCATCACTCCGCGCCACTAGCTTGGCTTATGATTGAGCGAGTTAAGATTCTTGTTCGTCATGTTCCTCATGCTCGTCATGTTCCTCATGCTCGTCATGTTCCTCATGCTCGTCATGTTCCTCATGCTCGTCATGTTCCTCATG
>PBBR01000027.1 GCA_002716645.1 Chloroflexota bacterium | reverse complement strand
GGTGAACTACCTCAGTTCGAGCGTGACTTCTTCAGCTCAATGCCTCACGGCGATGCCAGCGAATGGGCCTTCGATCAGTTCAAGGAGAAAGCCAAGGCATCTGGTGGAGAGATCACCGAGGACATGATGGAAGATTTCAAAGCAGAGATGGAAAGGGCACTTGCTCTAAGCACTGACAACGTAGCGATGATGGATCAGGATAGCGATTACATCTAAGCTTACGCTGAATATCGGAATATATAAAAAGACCGTGGGCTATGCCCACGGTCTTTTTATATAACTAACAACATCAATTAATGACTACAACTGCAAGTTGTTTCCGCCACCCTCGAATGCGGGAATTCCTGCCTTCGAAGGTTGTTGAGATTTCAGACCTTCTGCCAATCTTAACACCTCAGAGTTATAAGTATCTGATCCTTGACTTTGTCCCTGCAAATCAAAAACAACATGTTCGGCCTTAAGATTCCGTGCTGCCCTAGAGCTTGGTTGATCCAATGAACCGTCAGGGTCTACTAAATATACTAACCATTCATCTCGCAACGTTTGTAAATCTTTTGCCTGAGTTAGATCAGTTCGAACAATTTCATTTTCAAAACTAGGTTGTGAGCATACAACAATAAGCTTGTCGTAGTGCCTTATCCATCGCTCGATTTCTTCTTCTTCAGATGTACTTCTGCGATCTACCAGGGCATTACCCCTGAAATTTTCTGCGAACACCCACACCCTAACCCCGTGGGCTCTAAGATCATCTCGCATTTTTTCAGCAAACGAAATATCCGACGCGGTACAAGATATATAATATTCCGAAGTAAGACCCTCTGCACTGCCTATAGAGGCCTGGTAATCCATTGCTGCAGAAGGAGATCCAACACCTTGCAGAAACTCTGCGGGCAAATTACCAGAAGATCGGAAAAATGTATCCATTCCTAAAGTACTCGGAGCATCGTGACGAACTGAGTTCAAACCTTCAGCTTCACTCATATCGCAGTTTTGAAAAACTGTGTAGCCAATAATGCAACCCGCGAAATTAGTGCCTACAGTCGGAACATCATTCAATACTGCTTCGTACAGATCTGCTCCGTCCATAATAGCACCACTAAGATTAGCTCGCTTTAAAGCTGCCCCGTTAAAGTTAGCACCCGTTAAGTTTGCATTTGTAAGATTAGCCCCAGTTAGATTTACTCGGGAGAAATTTGCTCCAGACAAATTAGCACCTTCAAGATTAGCATCAGAGAAGATAGCCTGATCGGCATCGGCACCTTCCAGGTTTGCCCCTCTCAGATCTGCTCCGCGTAAGTTAGCACTGTTTAATAGAGTTTTACTTAAGTCTGCCTCCCGCAAGTCACTTCGATAGAGATGAGCTGGATTTAGATAGCTTCCGGCCAAATTTGCTCGTCTCATCATAGCGCCCATGAAATCCCCGTCTCGCATATCAGCGCCCCGAAGATCTACCATTGGGATTCGGACGTGACTCATAAAGCATTGATAGAGATCTAATATCTCACCAGGGTGATCCTCACGCCACTTGGCGACAGCATCTCTACCTTGCTTAACCGTTTGAACTAGTTCCATATCTGCCATTGTGGTATCTCCAAATTTATAGAGGTTAGAATTATCAACAACAAAGTATGCCAAATTTTAGCATAGGTACTCCCAAAGATGAAAACTATTTTCAGATAGACACCATATTCATATTGTCAGAAATAACATTGCTCCTTATAAAGGGGTACCTTATAATTCTTCCCAAAGGAACGTACACATATGCTATTAGCAATGGACATAGGGAATACCGTCGTGACAATGGGAGTCTTCGATGATTCCACGTTGGTGACTACTCTTAGAGTAGCGACTGATACCAGAAGGCTTGCCGACGAATACGGAGTCATGGTAACAAATGCTCTTATACTAAAGGGCGTTACTCCTTCGGATATTGATTCGATCTGCATGTGTAGTGTAGTCCCTCCACTAACAGTCGTTTTTACCGAAGTATGTAACACTTTATTTGACGTATCGCCTCTGATTGTATCAGCAGGAGTCCGTACGGGATTACCAATTTTATACGATAATCCACGAGATGTAGGCGCTGATAGAATAGCTGACGCTGTTGCTGCAATTGATCTTTACGGTGCCCCACTTATAGTCGTTGATTTGGGTACAGCCACTGTTTTCGACGCAATATCAAAGAACAAAGAATACCTAGGCGGCGCTATCGCACCAGGTATAAATTTAGCCGCTGACTCGCTATTCTTTAATACGTCCCAGCTCCGCCGCGTAGAGTTAATCGCTCCGGACTCAGCTATAGGAAGAAGTACTACAACAGCATTACAATCAGGATTAGTACTAGGTTATACTGGGTTAGTAACGACTATGGTAGAACGATTTAAATCTGAGGTAGGACAAGATGCTCAAGTTATAGGAACAGGCGGACTGATAAATGTTGTCTCACAGCACACCTCAATATTTGACGAGATAAATAGAGACTTAACTCTGTTGGGTCTGAAAACTATCTACAATCTCAATAAATCACAAGTTAAATCAGTGAATAACCATGAGCGGACCACTAGTAAATAAACATATAGTACTTGGGGTAACTGGCAGCATAGCAAGCTACAAGGCTATTGATCTGGCCAGTAAACTTACTCAAGCAGGGGCGCTAGTAGACACTATATTAACCTACGGCGCTACACAATTCATTACACCGCTAGCATTCAGAAGTATTACGCACAGGGACGTGATTACAGACCTCTATGATTTAGATTCTGAGTTTAGCAATGAACACGTCGCACTAGCTCGCAGGGCCGATATAGTAACTATAGTTCCCGCAACCGTAAATTGTATCGCAAAGTTAGCATGGGGAATGGCCGATGATCCACTAACTACTACTGTAGTAGCCACCGAAGCCCCTCTACTCATCGCCCCAGCTATGGATGGCAATATGTACAGTCATCCAGCGACGCAAGACAATCTGCAAATTCTTGAGCGACGAGGAGTAGTAATCGTTGGACCTGACCAGGGTTATCTCGCGTCTGGTCTATCAGGTAAAGGCCGTCTCGTAGACCCTACCCAGCTTGTCGGGCATATTGCAGCAGCTTTGGGGAAAAGGGGAGACCTATCTGGTAAGAAGATCGTGATAAGTGCTGGGGGAACCCAAGAACCTATAGACCCTGTAAGAGTAATAACGAACAACTCTTCAGGCAAGATGGGTTACGCTATTGCCGAGGCTGCTAGGGATCGCGGAGCAGAAGTGATATTGATCACTGCGCCAACGACACTACCGGACCCTCCTTCTATAACAGTGAAGAACGTCACAACAGCTGCTGAGATGTGCAGTCTAGTCCTGTCAGAAGTGATTGATAGTGACGCCCTAATAATGTCTGCAGCGGTAGCTGACTATAGGCCCAAAACGTCTGCAGAGCAAAAGATAAAAAAATCTAACTCTGGACTGACAATCGATCTGACCAAGACCGAAGATATATTGGAAAAAGCGACGGGAAATTTTGTAAAAGTGGGATTCTCAGCCGAGAGTGAAAATCTTGTCAGCAACGCTACTGAAAAGATTGGCAGGAAATCGCTAGATCTAATAGTCGCAAATGATATAACTGACCCGGATAGCGGTTTTGGGAAAGATACCAATAAAGTTGTCATTATAGATGACCAGCTACAAGCGGAACATCTTCCTATACTCACCAAATATGATGTCGGCAACGAAATCCTAAATAGAGTCTTAAAAGTCCTTGCAACTCGTTAGCTAATAAGTACGACTATATATCTTCCCAAGACTACTATTCGTTTGGATCTACTCCCAGAGAGACTTTGCCAATAAATTCTATGGCCTGCATTGTGGCAAAAGGCTGCATAAGCGGTCCAGCTCTAACGTCTCTGTACAATCTGGACAGAACATTACTATCTAAAAACCCCGAACCACCAGACATAGTTATACACCGATCAACTATGTGATTGGCAGTTTCATTAACAAATTTTTTAGTGCAGGCAGCATTCTTAACAGCTACAAACGGATTCAAAACCGGTTCATTCCCTGCATTGCCAGAGCTATTGTTGGCTAGATAGAACTGGTCAAAAGCTATTGCGCCTCGGGTTAACATAGCCCGAGCAGCAGCCATACCAATCTCATTCTCTGCAGCCAAAGACTGAACTAAGGGTTGCCGCTGTCTATCTCTAGATATAATAGATTCCACTACAATGGAATGGGCTGTCTCTGCTATACCCAAAAATACTGAAGATAGGCCTAAAGTAGCCCCTCCAGAGGTAGCCAGAAACCCTGCATTAAACTTCCCATACTCCCCTATATCATCGAATTCATTATCACTTACAAAATAATCTGAGAATATGACATCATGGCTACCGGATCCACGCATACCCATACCGTCCCAATTATCTAAAATTTCTACCCCTTGTCTGTCGACGGGTACAATAGCAGAACCCATCCTATCTTCCCCATCTTCATTCTGATACCTGGCTCTCACAGCTAGATAATCTGCTGACGGAGACCCTGTCGCGAACGTCTTGGACCCATTTAAAATCCAACCGCCTTCAACTTTCTCCGCTAGACTTCTAGAGGTCCTTATATCAGCTCCCGGTTCGGAATTGGCCACCGATATGATTGCCTCTCCAGAACCTATCTGTCGTAACATGTCTTCGCAACGGATTTGTCTGCGTTTGTCCCCGTTAGAAATAGATCTTTGTAAAAGTCTGGATATATTCAACGTCCTAAACAGGTGCATGTTGAATGCTAAAGACGTCGAACCATCTCCTCTACCTAACCTATTCATAGCAACCATACAGTCGTGGGCAGACGTTACACCGAGACCACCGTATTCTACTGGAATAGCCGAGGCCGCAAATCCACTTTTTCTTATGCTATCTATATTTTCATGGACAAAGGTCTTATCTTTATCATGTGTGGAAGAACGGGTAAAAAAGTCCGACGCATGCATTTCCGCAAGATCAACCATTTTTTTCCCTGCGTCGGTATTCGGTTCCATTTGGAAATCCATACTATCGTTCTCCTTATACTTATTACCCCGTTATAGCTTCCTTAAATCTACGTATGGCTTCTATATGCTCATCTGGACCTTGTAACCCCGACTTCATGGTGTTCACTGACAAGTGAGTTGCCCCTGCCTCATCCCAGGCAGCTGCGAGTTTATTCCATTCGTCCTCGTTACCGGAACCATAGTTAATACGGCCTTCTATCCCAACTGAATCCGGAGTCCTTCCTGCGGATTTGACTAGTTCTTTCATCTGTCCGATTTTCTCTTGTCCTTCAGAATCTGGTTGGAACTGTGGAAACCATCCGTCTCCTAACCTAGCTAACCTACGAACTACCTGTGGGGCGCCACCACCAAACCATAAAGGTATTGGCCTCTGAACTGGAGGAGGATTTATACCCGCATGACTAACTTTATGGTATCTACCCTCATAATTGACTACATCCTGAGTCCAAAACATACGTAACAATTCTATTTGCTCTGAAGAACGTTGGCCCCTATTACCAAAGTCTTCACCCAGGGCTTCATATTCAACATCATTCCATCCAATTCCGATCCCCAAGCGCAGTCTTCCACGTGTCAAAACATCTACTGCCGCTGCCTGTTTAGCCACCAAAGCAGTCTGTCGTTGTGGCAATATCAATATACCCGTAGTCATTTGTATCTTCTCTGTAACTCCTGCCAAATATCCGAACAATACAAATGGTTCATGGAACATATCCGTATGCTGATATGGGCGATCCCATTGATCTCTCTTACTCGCATCGGCTCCTAATATGTGATCAAACACCAATAAATGCTCATATCCCATTTCTTCCGCAGCCTGAGCAAAGTCTCTGACTGCCACAGGGTCTGAACCGATTTCAGTTTGGGGAAAAATAGCTCCAGTCTGCATATCACTCCTCCAATAATTACATATACTTTACTTGGCAACCATGTTTCCGACAGTATCTTGTCTGGGGGCTTCTCAGTCAACCGTCAAGACTCTACAATATATTCAATATATCGGTCTAAATTGTCATATAAAAAATTACAACTACAAATGTGGTAGCAAGGCCATTAGAGGGAGCTAGAACAATATGAGAACTAATACAACTAAGAAAAGTTTAAGTGAAGGGAAAGTAGTATTCGGCGCCATTATATCTAGGTATTCACCAGACCAAGTAGAATTATTCGGCGCCATAGGTTTCGATTTTGTGATGATCGATTGCGAACACGGGCCCATGAACCTAGACCAAGTTGAGCACATGGTCAGGGCAGCAGAATCATTCAACATCACTCCTATTGCACGCATACCAAACCACGAAGACTCGACAATACTTAGGTACCTCGACAGAGGCTTGCAAGGAATAATAGTTCCACATATTAATACCCCTGAGGATGCTTCAGATGTAGCTCGAGCGGCAAGGTATTACCCAGAAGGAAATAGAGGGATGGCAGGTGGTGGGAGAGCTCATGATTACGGTATCGGAACAAATCCCGTTGAATCCACCCAATGGGTTAATTCACAATTACTGGTAATACCTATGGTTGAGGAAGTAGAAGCCGTTTCAAACCTTGACCAAATCCTAGACACCAAAGGACCTGATGTATATCACGTAGCAGCGTCAGATCTAGGACAAAGTATGGGCAATCCAGGAAGAGATGAAGTAAGAAAAGTAATGGCAAGCGTTATACCGAGGATTCGAGCGGCCGGATTAAACGTTGGGGTAGGCGGTAACGCACCATCTGATGCGGCAGGAGTTGCAGAATTCATCAAATTAGGAGCAAATTTTGTAACCGTATCCGCAACAGGTTTACTACGTCTAGGAGCAGAGGATTTCCAGAAAAGGGTGGCATCAGAATTAAACAAGTAATTTTTTTATGATGCCTCGTGGTCTATCCGGTAAGGGTCAACGAATCTAACATTCCAAGTATCTTCGTAAGATGGATTGGTAAAATCCATCCTCCGACGACGGGTTGTCGGTTTATCGTCGTTGGTACTGACAATCTCAAGGTCTTTGTGTGAGTCGTCCTCGGCAAACGTTGACTGAGCAATCATAGCATTGACCCTGTGTAACACCAATTCAGACTGGTTTGTTTTTATCCTAGATAATATATCAACATCTTCTTGCGACATCGGAAAATCAAGATTATCAATACTGAGATCTAAGATAAAACATAACTTCTTAACATTCGCTAACCTTGGTTGATTAATACCGCGTTCCCAGGCTGATACTTGATTAATAGTGACTTTCATAATGTCTGCAAGTTGAAACTGGGTCAGCCCTTTACTAACTCGTGCTTCTCGTATCGTAGGCATCGCATCTCTCAAACGCTTGTATATTGATCATTGTCACGTTGTTTATAATCGCTAAACACCAATATATCAAGCAGAACTTTGACAGTGCAGCCTAAAACTCTTTTTCTGGTATACCTTTACTAACATTTTGGTATAATACCGGGCCAGAACACACCAGCATTATTAAATATACAAGAGGTGAAGTCATGAAATATGACGTTATAGTAGTCGGAGGAGGAGCAGCAGGCTCAGTTCTAGCCAGCAGATTGGCGGAAGATCCCGACACTTCCGTATTATTACTAGAAGCAGGTACAGACTACCCTGAATTTGATGCGTTACCAGACGAAGTGAAGTATGGTCATACCAGATATGCCGAGTCACCAGAATCAGATCACAATTGGGCTCTACGTGGCACGATAACCGAAGAACAAGGGGAAATCCATGTTGCTCAAGGAAAAGTAATTGGTGGCGGATCGTCCATTAATGGACAAGCCATGCAGAGAGGACTTCCAGAAGATTTCGAGTCATGGGCATCATTAGGTAATGAAGAATGGTCTTACACAAAAGTCCTACCATTCTTTAGGAAAATGGAAAATGATTCAGACATTAGGGATGATTTTCACGGTACCGACGGACCTATGCCGGTAAGACGTCGCCAATCAGGAGCCTTACCAGACATACAAAAGGCATTCCACACTGCTTTAACCGGTGCAGGCTACCCTAGTGTAGAAGACACTAACGGGGCGAACCCTTCCGGTATCGGAGTTTCCCCCACAAATAATCTCGACGGAGTTAGGGTGAGCACTGCTCTAGCATACCTAAACCCAATGAGGCATTGTCTCAACCTCACGGTGCGAGGACAAGTCCACGTTAGAAAAATACTATTCGATGGTAAGAAAGCTGTTGGTGTGGAAGCAGAAAGTGGGGGTGAAATATTCACAGTCGGAGCGGGACGTGTAGTCCTAAGTTCAGGAGCAATCAGGTCTCCGCAGCTGCTCATGTTATCGGGAATAGGTCCCAAAGAACAATTAGAGCAATTTGGCATCCCACAAATACAAGAGTCTCCAGGGGTTGGGCAGAATCTTATGAATCATCTAAGTGCCCAGATCACTTTTAAAGTCAAGGACGGAATTGTTTTAGAAACCGGTGAGGACGCAGCCCACTTTGGGCTGCACTATACCTCTACTGGTTCAGAACAGAAGAACGACATGGTACTTCGAACGACAACGGTTATTGATGAAAGGGAAGAGCGTGTAGCTGGTGTAAGAACCAAATACTTGACGGGAGATGTTCCCGCAGACAGGGCAGCACGAATATCATGTACTCTAGGACTCCCTGATGGAACAGGGCACGTAAGATTAGCGTCTGACGAGGCTAGTGTTCAGCCATCATTCAATTATTGTTATCTGCAACATCCTAACGATATCCGCCGGGTACGTGAGGGCATAAGATTTGGAGTCGAAGTCCTAGAATCAGAAGCGTACGAAAACGTATTAGATCACCGTATACAACCAACTGACGAAATCTTAAACGACGACGACGCATTGGATTTATGGATCAGGCAGACTGTCGGCACCGCAAGACACGTATCAGGAACCTGCAAAATGGGTCCTGATTCCGATCCGATGGCTGTAGTAGATCAATATTGCCGCGTTAAAGGTGTAGAAGAGTTGTTCATAGCAGACGCTTCGGTAATACCCCGTATACCGCGTTCAGGCGGCATTCATCCCACCGTAATAATGATTGGTGAACGTGTAGTAGAGTGGATAGCCCCTAAATAAGTCTCAACTGTAGACATCTAAAGCCTCCTGATGAGTCAGGGGGCTTTTACTTATCACCCAACAGATAGATACCAGGATTAAATGATGACAATTTACGATCAGGGTACTTTTATAGGAAGAGTATGGAACCACAAAGTCTGTGGCCCAAGCATAGTTACTATCAGAGATAACATGATTTGGGATATCACTTCCAAAGACATACCCACAATGACCAAATTGTTGGAACTTGACCACCCTAAACATTACGCAACCACATTTAACGGAGAAATATTAGCTAGTTTATCGGATATAGAAAACACAATTAGAAATCCTGAAGAAAATCAGAACGGTCTAAATATCTCCCTACTTCCCCCATGCGATCTTCAGGCAATTAAGGCATGCGGAGTTACTTTCGCAAATTCAATGGTAGAACGAGTGATAGAAGAACGGGCTGCTGGCGATCCTAAAAAAGCCGATGCCATCCGCATTAATATTGGCGAGCTAATTGGCAATAACCTAAAAAATATCATTCCTGGATCTTCGCAAGCTCAAGAAATTAAGGAAATACTAATCAATGAAGGTATATGGTCCCAATATCTAGAAGTGGGCATAGGAGTTGACGCAGAGGTTTTTACCAAATGCCCTGTCCTGTCCTCTGTCGGACATGGATCTGATATCGGTATACTTCCGACGTCCACATGGAACAATCCAGAACCCGAAATCGTACTAGCCGTGAATAGTCGCGGAGCTATATCGGGCGCTACACTGGGAAATGACGTAAACCTAAGAGATATTGAAGGCAGATCTGCACTCCTATTAGGAAAATCTAAAGATAATAATGCATCGTGCTCTATTGGACCATTCATACGTTTATTTGATGATGAATTTGGCATCGAACAAGTTAATTCTGCGGAGCTAACATTAAAGGTTCAAGGCACAGATGGATATATTCTGCATGGAACAAGCTCAATGCGAGAAATCAGCCGCTCTCCAAGGGACTTGGTCCGGCAGACATGTGGTGCTAACCACCAATATCCAGATGGATTCATGCTATTTTTGGGAACATTATTTGCCCCTACTGAAGACAGAGATATACCTGGTGAAGGGTTCACGCATAAACTAGGAGATAGAGTGACAATCTCAGAACCTCTACTGGGAGAACTTACAAACACCGTAAACTTTTCAACAGACTGTCCCAAATGGGAATTTGGAATTTCGTCCTTAATGGAAAATTTGGCTTATCGTAAACTCTTATAGAAATTACTTCCTTAGGACAGATTTCTTACCATATCATTCAAGCCATTCCTTAACTGTACTTGGCAATCTACCCATCCTAATTCCTAACTTTGATAAAGACCTTTCGAAGAACCATGCCAGACCAGAATGTATATCATCGTTAAACAATTCAAGCCATCTAGATTCTAAATGACCTGGCCCAAAATACGCACCTAGAATAGACCCTGACGTAGCGCCAAAACTATCCGTGTCCGCACCCTGACTGACTTGAATACATATTCCATGACCGACATTTTCAGCAAAACTAAAAGTATTAATAAGCATTCCTATCTCTTGATATATACGACAATGTCCATATTCCCCAAATTTATTATTGATCTTGGCATAAGCTTCTTCCCAGTCACCTGACTCCCTAACGTCTTTCAAAGAAGCAGATACACGTTCATAGAAACGACTCCTACGGGGAACGAATCTTAAAGCGGTTTCAATTATGTCCATACGATCATGCATAACTTGTGCACATGCAATAACCGCCGCAATAAACATAGTCCCATAAATGCCAGTCCCTTTATGCGTAAAGCTAGCGTCTTTCCATGCCAAACTTGCTGCCATTTCCGGATTTCCTGGACAAGCGTATCCATACGCATCCGCTCGGATGGCAGCGCCACAAAGTTCCGCTCCAGGGTTCATAATGTCATTGAAAACATTTAAGAAGCTTTCTGATTCATCTGGAACCAAGACACCACTCAATCCTACACCACCCTTATCAGCAAAATAATCTCTGTGCTGAATATCAAAGGACTCTGCTCCAGACTGCAGCAACAGCGTTCTCTCAGGCCCAAAAGTGGTACTGATAGGCAAGTGATGCAGCCATAGTTCCTTCATATTCGCATGAGTAAAATCAGGACCAAATCTTTCAAGAATAAGCATACCCATAATCGTATAGTTAATATCATCATCGGGAGCCACATAGCGGATGTATTCTCTAGCCGTCTCAGGAAATGATCGGTGGACACGTGGTAGGACACTTTCAATTTGTTTGGATACATACTGATTCAAAGGCCATTCGCCAATTTGCTGTAGCGCTTTTCTAATCTCGTGACCTGTAAATCGTGCCTCTAGTGGCTTACCTAAAATACATCCACAGATTGAACCAAGAAACGCCGCCTCTACCCTTCTTGTACTATCGTCAAAATTAACATCTGCTATTTGTCCTACCGGTCTATTGGGGGATGCTTCTGCCCAAATACCGTCAAGATCATTAGGTTCCACGTATTTCCAATCTGATCTTACTGATAAGGAAGCTAGGCCTTCCGCGAATTCAATTAGTCTGTCATAACTATCAGGGAGAGAATCTAGTTCTTTATCCAAACCTTCGGTCACGTAACCCTGTTCACCTTTATTCAAAATAACAGCATGAAGGCGCTCGCGAAGTGTAGCTATTTTAAGAAACATAGAGTTATTCTCCCCGGTTATCGTAATATCGTAGAAAATTTTGTCTTAAATGCATATATAATGTCCAATGCATGCGATACGACAATACCCTATCATACACCGAATATCGTCCTGATCTATTATTGTTGTTGCTATGTAAAAGTGGATTCCTTATTCCGTAGATCAATCTTGATTTGTGAGATATAAGGTTACAGTAAAGAGTCAAGAAAGGTCTCACGGGTAATCTATGGATCAAAAGAAAAACACAAAGCCCAAAAGAAATTATGGATTGGTCATTTTAGCCCTATCTTTTGGAAACCTCATCGTAGAAGGTGGGGTCAAAAACTGCCAACCCGTATTCCTGCCAGCCCTCAGACAAGGATTCGGGGGAAGTGCAGCTATTACAGCGGCTATATTCTCAGCTGCCGGACTTTTTGGAGGATTCGCAGCTCCTATACTCGGAAAACTTCTGGATACAATCGGTCCCAAATACATGTTCCCTCTAGCAGGTATAGTCATTCTTGTCGGATGGTGGGCTAGCAGTATGGTCAGCCATATGTGGCAATTATTTATATTTTATAGCCTAATATCTGCCCTAGGTCATACCACTATTGGCTCGTTCTCCGTTACAGCGGTGTTAGCTCCCTGGTTCCCCAGATCGAAAGGAGTCATGCTCGGAATCGCTGATTCTGGTAATCCCACAGGCCAGGCTATTATTACACCTCTAGCTCAACTCGCGGTCACAAATTATGGATGGCGAGCGGGATTTCGAATCTTTGGAGTAGTCTTTTTCCTAATAGCAGCGCCCTTAAACTTTCTGCTACAAAGACGTCCCCCAATTGTAGATCCTGGGTTATCCAATTCTGAAGATATTCTCGAAATTGACAGTAATGAAGCCAATACGCAATCAACCATAGATACAAGTCACCAGTCAGCAGATATATCGAATGATGTGTACCGATTTAATGCATTAAAGGAACCAGCTGTCTGGATGCTATTAGCGTCGCGGGCAACATCATCTATTTCCAACCAAATGACAAATTTGCACATCATCGCGTTTTTCGTTCTAGCGGGCTATGGCGAAATGCAGTCAGCTGCAGCCATTGGTGTTGCAGGTCTATTCGGTATAGGAGCAAGGCCAGCATTTGGGATACTATCAGATAAGATTGGCAGAGAGGTAGTTTTCTCCATCGCTATGGGTCTCACATTCACGGCAATACTAGTCGTTATATTGTTTACTGGGGGCGCCAATTTATGGGCTTTGATAATATTTGTCGCTCTAACAGGTCTGAGCGATGGGCTAAGTGGATTACTTCTAGGAGCTAAAGCAGCAGATATTTATCCGTCCAATGTTTTAGGGTCTGTTATGGGTGTCGTAGATGTAGGCAGAAGTATCGGAATAGCGGTGGGAGGCGTACTAACGGGATTGCTGTTTGACATCAACGGCAACTATGATTTGGCTTACTGGATTGCAGCTATATTGGTACTACTGTCAACCGTAGCCGTGTGGACAGTCAAAATTATGGAGCCAAATTCAGAAGATTACACCTAGTAAATATCAGAAGAGTGGCTATAGGCATTTCACCTATGGCCACTCTTCTGACTAACTTAGATTTAGTTATCTAAAACCATTGAGTTAATTCTTCATAACTCGTACGACCTTTATCTACAGAATCTTCTGGTTCTCCAATAGTCAAAACTCCGACCATCTTCAATTTTTCAGTTATCCCCAAGACAGCATCCATGTTATGTAGTTTAGCCACTTTACCGGTTGACCAACCCGCAGACAGGCCAATTGAAGTGGCAACTAGTTGCATATTCTGTATTGCACAACAGACCGCGCCATAATTCTCTTCGGTCATCTCGTCACTATCATCAACAAGGCTATAGACAAATATCAAAGAAGGATAGTCCGATACTTCTCCAATAATTCGCTGTTTTTGGATATCAGACGACGTAATTCCTGAAGCCTTTTCCTGAAGATCTATCAACCCATTAGCTATATCAGATTTTATCGGTGAATCTTTTCTGATTACGAAAAATCTCCAAGGCTCGATATTCCTATGGTTAGGAGCCCATACAGCGGAATCTAGGATAATCCGGAGCTCATTGTCAGTAACGTTGCGGTTAACAAATTGTTTGGTGTTTCTTCTAGACTTAATGATATCTATAATACTATGAGAGTTATTCATACGAGTGTATATTGCACATCTCCTATTAGATTTCCTCCCGGACACATTGTACTAAATAACTACCATTTACGCACAATATTGCAATTAATGGGCTCATGATATTTATGGAAACCAGTCTGATTATCCCATAGGATTAGCATCAGGAAATTCCAACATGAATTGACCATGATTTTCGTATGACCTATCACTAACCATGTTGTGAGCCGCCGTAGCATGTATATCTCTAAGACATTTCTGCAAAATATGCGAACTGAACATCGCAGAGCCTCCACCAAAACGAAACGCTTGAGAAACAACATCAGACACCTCTTCCGTACAGTACGTGCTTGAAGCCCGTAGACGCGCCTGCAATTCTGGAGGAGGAACTATTCCTTTGCTGACTAAAATCCAAGCTTCTTCAATTACTTGAACTGCCAAGGCTTTAGCTGCTTTAAGTCGCATATCTGACTCTCCGAGGAATCGTTGAAATGATCCTCGATCAGATATTAAGGATTTCGTACCACGGTATCCTCGTTTTTTAGTCTTTGCCAATTCTATTATTTCATCCAATGCTCTCAGTCCTATACCAAGTGCAACCCCACAATGCCCTGTCGTCTGCATTCCTGGCCTACCAAGAAAGAAATTCGGACCACCTCGTAACGGTTTTGTCTCGCCTTCCCAAGTCATTCTCTTAGGTACAAAAACGTCATCAATGGAAAAATCGCAGCTTCCTGTGCCTTGCATTCCCATTACATGCCAATTGTCATGTATCTTTGCTTCAGATGTAGGCAATATGACCCTGATCTGTTTTGACTCGATATCACCAACAGTCATAGCACCGAATGCCAGATAATTGGAATGTCTGATTCCACTAGCAAATTGCCACCGACCACTCACACAATATCCATCCTCAAGCACCTTAGCTTGGCCACTAGGAGCAGCAGCACCTGCTACTCTAGGCAATTTACCGTTTACACAAATCTCTTTAAGAGACTCTTCACTTAGATACGCCGACATTCCTGACTGAGACCCAGAACATATCATAATGCACCACCCGGCGGCAGGGTCTATACGGCTAGCTGCTTCTATAACATCCAATTGCGTAAGAGCATCGGCTTCCGCTCCGCCAAACTCGCGTGCAGCTTTATATGAAAATAGCCCAGCAGCATCAATCGCATCTACTGTTGCAATGGGCAAGGTACCAGTCTGTTCTGCTTCATCAGCACCATCGATAAAAACATCACGCAAACTTTCAACTGTATCCAATAATGCTATACGCTTGGCTTCACGTTCTTCAGGGAAAATAACAGTCACTGTTTACCTCCGGACATCAAGAGAATGAAAGCTTACTTAAATGAATAGAGTACATCTCTCAGCATATGCGATTATATTATCATTTAGATAACTATCACTGCACCTCGATTGACCCATAAACAGCCTATTGCTAGACTCCTACCAATAACAAGAGGCATTTATGAGTAATAAACACGAATGGTGGCAAGATTTCTTTTCAGGCCCGGTTCTAGACTTTGTCAACGAGTCTCGCGATCTAGAAACTACTCTTGATGAGACCTATTTTATTGAAGAATCCCTGGGATTAAATTCCGGAGCATCCATACTTGACGTCCCATGCGGATCCGGACGCATATCGATAGAATTAGCTCGGAGAGGCTATCAGGTAACGGGGATAGATATAAATACTGAGTTATTAGATTTGGCCCAGACCAAAGCCAAGGATATAAATCTCGATATTAACTGGTTAGAAATGGATATGCGCGATTTACCGTGGCATGACCATTTTGACGGAGCTATATGTTTCTGGAGTAGTTTTGGGTATTTTAATGAAGCCGATAATGCGGACTTCCTACAACGCGTATCAAGGTCCTTAAAAACGGGAGCATCGTTTATCCTAGACACACCTTTAATCGAAACTCGCCTTCCCGAAATGGAATCACAAGAAAGAGTATGGTGGCCAGTTGGAGAATTACTTGCTCTAGAAGAGCGGACTTTTGACCATGAAACCAGCAGGATAGAATCAGAATGGACTTTTATTAAAGATGGTCAAATAGAGAAAAAGATACTATCCCAACGACTGTATACCTATTTAGAACTCGTTACCATGCTAGAAAAAGCTGGGTTTGGAAATCACCAGGCTTATAGTTCTATAGACGGAGAACCATTCGGTATGGGCAGCACTTGGTTATATATAAACACTACAAAATTATCAGACCCTATGTAACTATTCATTAGTCATATAATAGACTTATATATGTTCCAATTCTCACAATTGAAAATCCCAGTTATGCAGGCTCCCATGGCCGGCGGCCCAAACACACCTGAGTTGGTTAGTGCCGTTTCTAACAATGGAGGTATCGGTAGTTTTGGTTTTGCCTACAGCGTTCCAGAGAAAATTATTGACGACTTAACGACCACCAAATTACTTACAAATGGTCCAATTAACGCTAACTTCTTTATATTCCAACCTATAGAAGCACTTACTGCAGAAATACAATCGTTAGCGTTAGAAGCCTTGCTCGATTTACCTATACTAGGAGATACTCAACTAGCTCTTCCTAAGGAACCGTTTTTTCCAGATATCAATATTCAGTTAGAGGCTATTTGGCTGAATCCAACAGAAATACTAACTTTCCATTTTGGAATTCCCTCACAGAGTATTATTGAAAAAGCCCATTCTCTAGGAATAATCGTAGGGATAACCGCGACTAACCCTGCCGAGGCCCTAGCTATCAAGGAATCCGATGCTGACTTTATAGTCGCTCAAGGGATTGAGGCAGGTGGACACAGAGGTACATTCGATCCCAATAGTAACGATGATGATTTACCTCTCAACATATTGATCGAAGAAATCATAAAGGTGACGGACCTCCCGTTGGTAGCAGCCGGCGCAATAATGGATGGGCATGATATTAATAACGCGCTGAACTTAGGAGCTACCGCAGTACAAATGGGAACAGCCTTTCTAACTTGTGATGAATCTGGTACCACAGCAGAGCACAAGAAATTTTTACTTAGTGAACGTCGTAGGAAAACGTCGTTCACCAGGGCATTCTCTGGTAGGCGTGCTCAAGGTATAAATAATGAATTTATGCAGTTGATGGCAAACAAGCCTATCCTTCCATTCCCAATGCAAAACACAGTAACCGGGCCAGTTCGCCAATTGGCTAACAGGCTTAATAATGGGGAATACCAAAGCTTATGGGCAGGTAAAGGATATGACAGAGCAAGAAAGATGACAGCATCTCAACTTCTGTTTACATTACGGGATGAAATGAATTCTGGAATGTAACTTGATGCTATATTCGCGAACCGTTGCCGTTCATATTCGTACAACGCGATAACTATCCTGTATTCTAAAAAGTTTTTGGCTCCACGAATCGCACTACCCATGCGGAAGCAATTGAGAGCAAGACCAAAACCGCAGCCACAGAATACGCTAAATTATAATCCCCGTATTGATCGAACATGAAACCAGTAAGGATACCTCCGGTTGCCCAGCCTATGCCTCTACCGACATCTACCATTCCAGAAACTGAACCTAGTACATTTGAAGGATAAATATCTGCAGCCTTAGCACCCAATAAAAGCCCGTTCAGACCATCGCTTAAACCGGTAAGGGCCACGAACAAAATCAACGCCCACAAGTTCGCCCCTTCCGTAAACAATAAAACTACCAGGATCGACATAAAAGTCATACCCATGGCAACGCTGAAAATTATTTCCCTACCTATCCTGTCAGAAAGTATTCCGAATACGGGACGTGCACCAATACCAAACAGCCCAGCTATACCCAGGGCAGTAGCAGCCTGTATACCTCCATATCCTGCAAATATGAAAAAGGATATTATGTGCAGATTTGTCATTTGATGAGAAATAGTTCCAGTAGCCCTTGATATGAGCAAAAACCAGACAGCAGGCTCTCTAGTAACTTTTATTCCTTGTCCTCCGTTTACTGACATATCAGGAACAGAATCCTCTGGAGTTGCTACTATATCCTCAGAGAAGCCATTCTCTTCATCTACGTTTGGATTTGGCGGTCTCCTTTGGAACAAAAGGTTCAACGGGGCAGTCAACAAGAAGAACAAAACACCTAATACCTGAAACCCTGATCTCCATCCATAATTGGTGATAATAAGTTGTGATAATGGCGTAAATATCGCCTGTCCGGCAGGATTACCAGAGTCAGCAATCCCCAATATAACGCCTTTATTTCTCGGGAACCAAGGCGCCAATACAGCTGTTGCAGAAAATGCTCCAATCGTAGTATGACCAAGCGTAGCTAGGACACTATAAAAAATAAATAATTGCCATATGTTACTGACCATACTGCTGGCTAGGAAACCCAGCAATATAATGACTCCAGCAATAGGAAACAGGTAGCGGGGCCCTATTTTATCAAGAATACGTCCTAAAACCGGAGCAATAAATCCACCAACTACTCCTGACATCGAAAATACCGCTGCCGTTAGTGCAGAACTTTGCCCAAAACTAGACCTCAAGGCTGGCAAAAATACCGGAGCACTGTTCCGAATTCCACCCTCAACAACTAGGTTTCCAAATATTAATCCTAGAACTACCCATCCATAGTTGCGTTTTTGACTGTTAGATTTCTGGTCCTTCATGCGCCAACAAAATCCCTTAATCAAATCTTTATTTGTGCTGGTGGCAAATTATACATCATAAATTTTAACGGTGTACGCATATACTATAGATATTTAGAACATGTAAAATTGCGACTATATTATGAAGATAAACCAGCTTAAAGCAGCCACAATCATTCTGGAAGCGATGTGGCTGACATCAGTCCTAAGCATTCCATTAATCGCCATGCCATATACATCAATTATGGCCGAGTCATCTATCTCTAACGTAGAAGTTCCCAAAGTTATTCTGCTACGCATATTAGTTACCCTGATGGTGGTCATTACCTTATGGAAAATCTCTCTAACAAAACACCTTAACAAATTCCGATTAAACCTGACACCAAAAACAATATATGTCTTTGTTAAACAGAAACATTACTCATGGACATTAGTAGCAATAGTGGCTTTGGGTGTATCTACACTAATAGCAACATTGTTTTCTACAAACTTCCAAACAAGCGTATGGGGTGGTATCGCCAATCAGGATGGGTATGCTTTAGTAAATATTTTTTCATATTTAGCACTATTTTCTATTATCGCGGCCAATCTGAAAACAAAGCGACAATTAAACAGATTATTAACGTCCATAATAGCGTTAGGAGTGATTTTAGGGGTATTAGGAATCTTTCAGAGCCTGGGCTACAATCCTTTTCAATTCTCCGACAAGCCAAACATGGGACGAATTCCCCTAACAATGGGGAACCCAATATTTGCAGCTTCATTGCTTTGCCTCACCATAGCAACGACTCTTATCACTTGTTCAGTTGTAACGTACAAAAGAAAATTCCATAAAGCATCTAGGATACCACCTATATACCACCATGCCCTGTGGATTCTTATAATCTCAATCCAGATAATTAGCCTGATGCACACACTAAGCAGAGGAGCTTGGATATCAGTTGCCGTATTTGCTTCTATCTTCTGCATAGGACTTTGCATATATGTTGGCTGGCGATTCGCATTAAAGGTAAGTTTAATACTTTCTATCTCCACGATTATAAGTCTAGGTTCAATCCTACTCTTAGAAGAAGAGGATTCTAGAGCAGCATCTGAGATAGCAGGTCGTCTATCATCAATTCAGTATGAAGTATTAGATGGAAATCTGAACCAGCGCATCCCAATTTGGATATCTACTTTGGAAATAATAGTCTCTAGAGCATGGTTTGAAGATCGAGTCCCACCGAATAAATGGTTAGGCATTACCACGGGGTACGGGCCAGACATGTTCAGTTTTGTATTTCCTCTTAACAGCCCACTAGACAATTCAGAAAGCCATCTCCCTATAGAAGCCCATAACGCCCATAATTTGTTTCTACATCAACTCCTCGAGCAAGGGGTTCTTGGTCTACTGACGTTATCACTCTTATTCATATCCATAGTAGTATCTTCAATACTACTACTAATCAAAAAATCTCCGATTGTGTCTATTGAATATCGAATCATTCTCATTGGAATTATTTCTACTATAATATGCCGAGCAGTCGAACAATCCCTAGGAATCGGAAGAATCTCAGACTTGACAGTCTTCTGGGTCATGCTAGGGACTATGATAGCCTTGCCAAACATTCTTACCAATGAATCGTATAACGATACCGATGATAGCAACCCAAAAAACGCTACTAGCTCTAAATCAATCTCTACCGAATCGTCGTCACTGTGGCGGGTATTGCCAGTTGGCCTAACAACTATAATAGTCCTGTACATTAGCTGCGCAGGGCACATACACTACTTTCGAGCAGCTCTTTCGGCATCCGATGCAAGACATCATTATGCTACGGGGGATCTAAATAACTCATTTCTCATGATAGAACAGGCAATAAATCTATCTCCAAACATACCAACATACTACTTATTTAAAAACTTGATTATCTCTGATGCAATACAAAATAACATTGCACTGGATACTTTTAAATGTCCAATAACGAACACTGATATTAACAATAGGCAATGCCTCTTAGAAATTAAATATCAATCAGCAGATAAAGCTGTAAATCAGCAGCCGCTCTACTGGCGATCAGTTTTTGAAAAGGCTGTTTCTGCGGACAACCTGCTTAAATATGATGAGGCATTGGAGCTATACGAGCAAACATCCAAATTAATTCCTAACAGTTGGCCATTGCGCAATCAGCTGACTGATCTGTATATCTCAGAAGAAAAATACGACAAAGCAGAAATACATTTAAATCATTCATTGAACATCACGCAGAAAGGTTCATACAACGTTGAAGCACAAAGACTACGAGAAGCCTTGGACGATAGAATACAAGCCTCTTGGTGACTACTATATTAACCTGCCAAAATGCAACCTAAAGGACCAGAGCAATCTAAACCACTACCATGATTTCAATACTGGAAGAACTTCTTTGGCAAAAATCTTCAAACCTCTTTCGGCTATATCGTATGGAGTACCTCCAAAACGGAAACAAACATTTAACTCAAAGGTGCCCAACAACTCTCGGCGTTCCTGCAGGCCATTGAGAATTTTGTCTGGTGTCCCCCAACTAGCAGCTCTCATAAACCCTTCAATAGCACCTTCCAACCCAGCGGACCGTGCGATCTCAGCCTTCTGCTGATAGGAATCGTATCCTTTTACCGATTTGAAATGATCGCTTAAAAATTCGTAGTGATAAAAATTACTCTCTACGAACTTCCCTTGATACATTCGAGCTTCCTGTTCACATTGGTCCAAATCAGTACCGCAGATTACAAACTCTGTCATCATCAGATCAGGCGGCGCAGTACCGTGAAACTCTCTATGTAGGCTCCTTCCCCGTTCTATTGTAGGTAGACGCATCTCCCATGGCCTGTCTGCAAACATAATAATAT
>PBBR01000026.1 GCA_002716645.1 Chloroflexota bacterium | reverse complement strand
TCTTGGGTGTGTCAACGATTCTGTGTGCTCGAACTGACTCATTGACTGCTACATTGATGACCAATGATATTGACCCGGCCGATCACCAGTTCATGACGGGAGAGAGGACTGAAGAAGGCTACTTTGGAGTTACTGGGGGTTTGGAATCGTCAATCGCGCGAAGTAAGGCATATGCTCCATATGCTGATCTGTTGTGGTTTGAAACCCAAGTGCCGGATATGGACGAAGCAAGACAATTTGCAGAAGCTATCCATGCCGAATTCCCGGATAGGATGCTTGCGTATAACTGCTCCCCTTCCTTTAACTGGAGAGCGAACCTTGATGATGCATCCATAGCTACATTCCAGCAGGAATTAGGGAAGATGGGTTATAAGTTTCAGTTTATTACGCTTGCTGGTTGGCATATGGTGAACCTCAATGCGTTTGAGCTCGCCAAGGCTTACAAGGCTGAAGGTATGACAGCGTATGTAAGACTTCAGGAGCGTGAATTTGAGCTTGAATCCACCGGATACACCGCGGTCAAACATCAGCAAGAAGTGGGCGCTGGTTATTTTGATCAAGTGCTGATGACGGTTACTGAGGAGGGGTCGACTGGCGCATTAGTTGGCTCTACTGAGTCAGGGCAGTTCTAGGCGATTGAACCAAAGGCAATGATCGCTTAACTGAAGAGGGACAGACAATATTTTGTCTGTCCCTCTTCAGTTAAGTACGGGTTCATGTCGAATTCTTAGTTGTGGTTAGGAACTAGAAAGTTCTATAAGATCTTCAAGGGAGCTCAAATTTGTCGTTTGGGCATCAGGGTCAATACGACGGACGAGACCCGTAAGCACTTTTCCTGGGCCTATTTCAATATATGAGGTTACTCCTTGAGCTTGCATATACTGTATGCTTCGAAACCACTGTACAGAGCTGCGAATTTGGTTTGATAGTTCGTCAGTCAGGCCTGCTGGTATATCTAACTCGGTAGCTGTTACGTTTGATATAACAGGTGTCTTTGCGTCTTTGAATGAGACATTTAATAATTGTTCGCGCATAGGTGCTACGGCAGGTTCCATAAGCGTTGAATGAAATGCGGCACTTACCTTGAGTGGGACCACCCGGCGTGCTCCGCGTTCGGTTGCCAAGTCCTGAGCTTGTTGTATTGCATCTGCAGCTCCACTGATGGCTATTTGGTCTGGTGCATTAAGATTAGCCATATCCACTCCAGTTTCGTTGCAGATGTCAGCCAAAATAGATTCATCAATNCCGATAATCGCGGCCATTGCACCGGCTTGAAGATTGCCNGCTTCTTGCATNAACTGACCTCGAGTTCTTACCAGTTTTACTGCTTCTTCGAATGTTAGCACGCCTGCCGCAACTAAGGCGGAATATTCTCCGAGGCTGTGTCCAGCAACAAAGCTGGGTTGTGGAAATTTTGAGCTGAGGGTGGCTTGACTTGCCCGCAGCATTGCGATGCTGGCTGTTAAGATCGCCGGTTGGGTATTCACTGTTTGTGTGAGTGTCTCNTCAGGTCCATTGAAACAAAGGTCAGATAGGCTGAACTCCAGAGATGAGTCNGCTTCTGTAAAGATGGATCGTGCCTCNTCACTGGAATCGTAGATATCTTTTCCCATACCGACTGCTTGGGCACCTTGACCCGGAAATAGAAAGGCAACCTTGCCTTGTTCAGTGGTCATAATTCACTCCTTGTGTTTGGGTTGGACTCAGGAATATATTGTTGTAGTATATAGGGCTCATAAGATGCGATACAAGNCTTCATACTGCCATTATTCTGAGAGTGTTTTTAGAATTGCCTNNTCGAATAGGGTAACAACAAATTNGGTGGAGGAATTGGTGTTCTACTTATCATTGCAGTTTCGAATTGCTTTNGCATATATCGTGTTGATAGTGATTACTATGGCTGTNGTTNCGATCTATCTTATGGGNGTTNTGCAGGATTCATATGAGGACGACCTTGAGCNCAGTTTGCATGTTAACGCTTTGTTATTTGCAAAGAGCGTTCAGGANATTAGAGGTTCTCAGGGTGATNTTACAAGACTGCTTGATTCTATCGAAGAGACTGAGGAGCTGANTGACTATAGGGTTACGNTAANAGATAAANNCGGTAGTGTTGTGGGGGATACCTGGACTCNCTCTTCAGATTGGGGNGNGCAGCTGGNATATGAAGAAATTCTTTCTGCTGTTAATAACAATGTTGGTGTATCNCGTAGGATTAGCACTATAACTAATTCGGATATTTTATATGTTGCTGTNCCTGTTTTCGACNATGAGAACGTGCTNGTTGCGGTTGTAAGACTTGGAGCTTCCTTAGATTCTATNAATNCATATATGAATAAGATTGTTTTGACGGTATCGGTGGGGGCANTAGTTATTTTGATATTGTCGGTNCTAGTTGCAATTATTCTGGCGAGAAGAGTAGCNCAAACCCTTGATTCTGTCACAGAAGGTGCTCGTGCTCTGGCAGCTGGTGATCTTGATTATAGAATTGGAGTACTTGGTCANGATACCGTGCATGTGGCAAGAGCCTTCAATCGCATGGGNGCTAACATGAAANCCCTCATAAGTACTTTGTCCTCAGAACAGGNAAAACTGAGCATCGTTTTGGATACTCTGGAAGATGGAGTGATTCTGGTTGATGCAGGGAGAAATGTCCTTTTAATGAATNNTTCTGCTGCGCAGATANTAAAGTTAGGGGANGTNGGTAGTGTAGGCANGCCTTTGATTGAGGTGACTCGGGAGTATGAGATCNAANGGATNGTTGAGNATTGTTTATTATNGGGACAAGTTNAGTATNCAGAATTATCATTGGAGGATAACTATAGAGCTTTTACCGNGATNGCTACTCCTATGCANTTGGACTCCTATACTGGATGTCTAATAACCCTGCATGATGTTACTGAGCTTGTAAGAGTTGATACCACTAGAAAAGAGTTTGTTAGTAATGTTTCACATGAATTGAGAACGCCACTTACTGCTGTGCGTATGATTGCAGAAACACTGCAAGAAGGGGCTCTGGCAGATAAGCAGTTAGCAGAAGATTATGTGGCGAGGATTATTGCCCAGATAGATAATATGACTCAGTTAGTTACAGATTTACTAGCTCTTTCATTATTGGATAGAAGGGACAGTAGTCTGGATATTCAGAGTAATCCCCTCGGTGATATTATCGCTGAATTGCAGCNGGATTTTTCTTCACNCCTTAAGGCAAAAGATATTGTGTTGCAGGGAATAGATTTGAATACCTTAGGGGATGTGGAATGTGATCGACAGAAGATGAAGCAAGTGTTCTCTAATCTGTTAGATAACGCTATTAAATTCACAGACTTTCATGGTGTGATTAAAATTGATGGATATAGGGATGATCAGTTTGTTGTTNTCAAAGTGAGTGATACTGGTGCTGGGATTGCTCGTGATGATATTCCACATATATTTGAACGTTTCTATAAGGTAGACCGATCACGTGGATATNAAGGTACTGGGTTAGGGTTGGCAATTGTGCGACATATCGTGCAATCTCATGGAGGTTCGATATCTGTGGAGAGTAAGATAGACGAGGGGAGTGAATTTACCATAACTCTTCCAGCAGTTTTTACTGATTGAATATTAGAGCAAAGAGTGCTGNAAAGGTTCTTGGGGTAGATGCACTTGGACACACTCAGGAGTGTCGTTGCTTATTGAATTAACGATATTTGATACGCGATGGATTGTTAACGCGCTAGCTGGCAGTGGTTTTAGCAGGGATGTCGCAGTGTCTATGCTACGGGAGTCAGGCTGTAGCCAACTCTTGTAATCAGTTGGGTTCAATATTACTGGCATACGGGAGTGTATTGGTTGAATACTTGTGTTAGCTGGCACAGTAAGTATAACGCAGGCATCGGTCGTATCATTTGGATTCCATGATCCCGATATTCCAGCAAATGCAAAAGGCGTGTCAGATTTTCGTTTTATATAGGATGGGATTTTTTCTTTTCCTCTGTGCTGCCATTCGTAAAATCCATCTGCAATGATAAGNCATCGCTTTGTCCGGAACGCAGTGCTGAATAAGGGTTTTGATGCTACTGTCTCTGATCGTGCATTAATCACCCCTCTATACCAATCATTCAGTTTAATACCCCATGTGAGGTACTCCGCAGTAGGAGTAGAGTCGTTTTCTCTAACACAGAGGATTTTTTGAAACGGAGCAATGTTATATCTGGGATGAAATGGGAGGTGGTCAAATGAGATCTTGAAATATTGTTCAAGAGTTTGCTGTTGCGTATAGAGAGAGTATCTGCTACACATAATTATCCAAATCTAGCGTTAATTATTAGCTGTGNTTGNACTAGCTCAGTGTAACACTGCAAGGGTGTAGATGGATTGATAATGTCATGCGCTTACGAAAAGTCTATTGACCAGTATTAGAACATATGTTCTAATACTGGTCAATCTTTGTATAGGGACAGATATGGATANGCGGATTGCTTGTATCTACATTGAAAATTTTTGCTTTAAATCAGAAACCATTCGACAGTCGTTTGNGGATGATGATGTGGTTTTGATTTACGCAACAGGCCAGAGTAAGAGGTATGTTGTAGATGTTTCGAAAGGCGTATCGCCTCGAATGATTGGTGCATCGCTTGATTTTGCACTAGAGCATTACCCTGACGCAACTTTATGTGAAGCAGACTTTTCATATTATCATCAGGAATTTTACAAAATATTGGCCCGTATACATAGTAAAACCGATCAGTTCCAGCAAGCAGGACTAGGAATTGTTTATATTGATTTGCATGATTTAAGGAATATATTTNAAAGCGAAGCAGTTCTTACAACGGCATTATTAAATACGGTACCGAGTTTTATGCATCCCAAAATAGGTATAAGTACAGGTAAGTATCCTGCTTTTTTAATGGCATATACAGCGAATTCAGGACAAGCACAGTTTGTTNTTGGTGATGTAAGNGGTGNCATAGCCTCAGTTTCAGTTGAATTACTTCCAGTCTCNAGAGATATCAAATACCAGCTTCGGCGTTTTGGCTTAAATACNCTTGGTGACATTGCTAGTATTCCGATTTCTGGATTGCANTCTCAATTTGGGGTCAGTAGGGGTNGATATAGCAGAGTTCAGNCGAGGCATTGATTCCTCACAAATTGTTCCAGAAAAAATGCCAGTACTGNTAGAGGAGGTAATATCATTTAGCCTTCCCATATCCAATATAGAAGTTGTAANTTGGGGNATCAATAATCTTTTATCGAAAATTATGCTTCATCCTGCTGTTCAGGGGAAAGACATTGTAAAGGTCACANTGGGGGGNGTATGTGTAGGGGGATACACNTGGTCTCAAAAAGTAATTTTCAAATCATCGATAAATCTCCAAAAGGACCTTTTAGATCAGATTTTGTCAAAATTCAAGATGCTAAAACTGCCTAACGCTATTGAAGAATTATCTCTGAATGTAGATGTTTGGGAACTTAGTCTCGGCATTCAAAAAACTCTATTTCCAGTTCAGNATGATAAAAGATCTAGGATCGATCGATCAATCCAAATACTCAAAACCATTCAAGGGAATAATCCGNTCCATTTAATNAAGGGGGTNGANNTATGTTCAAGAATTCCAGAAAGGCGATGGGCAATGGTGACTTACAATTCTTNAAAAGTCCNTTACNNGTGCAAGTCGAAATAGATAAATCTCAAGAGCCAATTAATGTTTTCGATAAGGGATTCTGGCGGAGCATTGANNCCATACTTGATAAGTGGCATGTTGAAGATGAGTGGTGGAAACCTGACCCGATTGATCGTGTGTACTATGAATGTGTTTTTAATACAGGAAAGCNCNTTGTACTTTATAGNGACCGTATTAGTACTGAATGGTATAAACAGTAGTGTCNAAAATGAGTACTTATGTAGAATTGCATTGTCATAGTAACTATTCCTTTCAGGANGGAGCTTCATCAGTATATGAATTACTAGAGCAAGCAAAGAAACTNCACTATAGTGCGCTTGCTATTACTGACCATAANAANCTTTGTGGAGTAGTAGAATTTGCACGCGCAGCCCGTTTCTATGGCATTCAGCCAATAATAGGGAGCGAGGTAACCCTGGAGGATGGATCACATATAACGCTTCTTGTTAAAAGTAGGGAGGGGTATGCAAATCTATGTCGTATTATCTCATCGGGANCATTATCATCTCACGGGAAATCCTTTGCGTTTGATAGAAAGCACTTTGATAGTTATAACCAAGGATTAATTCTCTTGACTGGATGTAGNAAGGGACAAATACCTGTATTAATAGCTCAAGGTAAACAACGAGAAGCAGAAAAANTTTTTGATCAGTACATAAAATATTTCGGACAGGAAAATGTTTTTGTTGAGCTACAGCAGAATTTAGTGCTTGGGAATACTGATCTAGTTAAAAAATTATCTAGATTTGCACACCGNCTTGGAGTGCAAACTGTTGCAACTAATAACGCNCATTACCATATTCNGGANCGTATGCGTTTGCAGGATTGTTTAGTTTCTCTGGGTAGCAATATGGNCCTTTCAGAAAGCCATGCAATTCGACGCGGCAATTCTGAATTTCACTTGAAAAGTGCAGNGCAAATGGAAAGTTTGTTTTCTGACGATCTGAAGGCAGTTCACAATACTGTATCCATAGCAGAACAATGTAGCGATTTTGATTTCTTGAGAGATGTAACCTATAGTTTCCCGAAATATTCGGATAAAGGCCCAGAAGCGGATTTGCTGTTCCTCCGGGGGTTATGCGAAGAAGCTGCTATAAGGCGTTATGGGGCTATGACTAATCGTATCATGCAACGACTTGACCATGAGTTTACCTTGATAAAAAAACATAACCTCGCAGGATTCTTTCTAATTTACTATGAGGTTATAGAAATGGCCAAGGAGATAATGGTCGAGTTGGGTTTGGCAGATACGAAGTTGTCTTTAATTGACAAACCACCTGGTCGTGGTCGTGGTTCTAGTGTTTCTATGTTAGTGGGATATATGATAGGGCTATCCCATATTGATCCATTAGAATTCAACCTGACACTTGATCGATTTTTGCCTGAAGAGCAATTGATCAATGTACCAGATATTGATCTGGATTTCCCTAGGGAGATACGGGAAGTTCTTATACGGAAGATTCATGCGAAATATGGAGTTGAGTATGCTGCCTTGACTGGAATGATAGTGACCTATAAGCATAAAAGTGCTATTCAGGATATAGGGAAAGTTTTAGAAATTCCTGATGATCAGATTCGACTTATGCTCAGTTCTTTGTCCGAGGGTAATTCAAGGGAGATATATCGATCAGATTCTGAAGGTCAAAAAGCCCAGTCATATAAGGCAGCACATATTAAAGAACTAGTAGATCAGCTCTTAGGTTTCCCAAAGTATTTGGCTCAACATCCTGGTGGGATGATTATAAATTCCATGCCATTAACTGAAATTGTTCCAGTACAGCCGAGTGCTATTGATGGGAGGTATATTGTTCAATGGGATAAGAATTCTATAGAGGATGTAGGATTTGTGAAAATAGATTTACTTGCCCTAGGCACATTATCGCAAATACATGAAGCACTTTTATTAATTGAGCAAAAAACAGGTAAGTATATAGACCTTTCACGGATTGATTTTGAAGATAATCAAGTGTATGACATGCTAGGTGTTGGTGATGTTATAGGTGTTTTCCAAGTGGAAAGTGCTGCACAAATACAGACCATTAAGAGGCTTCAACCACGCAATTTGATTGATATGGCACATGAAGTTGGATCCGTTCGGCCAGGGGTTGGTGTTCATGATGGGGTTGCAAGGTATCTTCGGCGACGTATGGGTACTGAAAATATTACCTATACGCATCCTTTAGAGGAGAAAGCGCTTGCACGTACATACGGGGTAATACTTTTTCAGGATCAAGTCAATCAAGTTGCTATGGATGTAGCAGGATTTTCCTCAATAGAAGCTGACCAATTGCGTCGTATGTTTTCTCGGAAAACACAGCCAGAGGTTATGCATCAGGTGTGGTTGAAATTTTTAGAGGGCGCTTTAGCTAATGGCCTTACCTATATTCAAGCACAAAAAATCTTTGAGAAGTTTAATGGACAGTATATGTTTCCTGAGGCTCATGCTTTTGCTTTTGGTGTCACAGCTTATCACACGGCCTGGTTGAAATATTATTATCCTTTGGAATTTTATGTTGCAATTTTCAACCAGCAGCCCATGGGTTTCTATAATTTGGAAACACTTAAGGAAGATGCGAAACGCCATCGGGTTCGTGTACTGAATCCAGATTTAAACACAAGCCTTTCAAAATCCAAACCTTTGAATAATGATTTATTGCTTGGATTTTTAAATATTCGATCTATTGGTCATGGTGTATCAGAGATGATTGTAAATCAACGCTTGCAGCATGGAGTATTTCATTCAGTCGCTGATTTTATTGAAAGGATTGATATATCAAGGGTTAACTTGCATAACCTTGTGAGTGCAGGTGTGTTTGACAGTTTTAAAGCATCCCGACGAGATACCTTGTGGAAGGCAAGCCTATATTTGAAACGAAAGGAACAAGGGAAGCAATCGCTTGCCTTGGAGTTGCCACAAGATGCGGTTAATCTGCCAATTCAGAGTTCATGGGATAGTATGCTCAATGAATACGGGGCTATGGGCCTACATCCTGATGGGCATGTTATTGAATACTTGCGTGGCTATATGAAGAAAACCCAAGACCTCACGAATAGCATTGAGTTGATTAATTTAGACTCAGGGCATTATGTAATCGTGATTGGTTTAGTTATACGTAAGCAACGTCCCTTAGGAAAAGTAATATTTCTTACATTAGAAGACGAGTTTGGCCATATCCCTCTACTCCTACACCCTGATGTATATGATAAGTATCGAATAGAGCTTAGTTCTGCTATTGTGAAGGTGCATGGAAGGGTTTCTAAGAGAGCAGGTGCTATGAATATTGTTGTGTCGTTTGTTGCGTCTCTTGAGAATACCTTTGATTTACCAGTTAAGGAATGGCGGTAGTGCATAACACTAGCTTAGCCCCTTAATTATTGTTCGTACTCCTACGACAGCAAGCACTATTGCGATAACTCCACCCAACAGAGATCCCTTGATGAGCCTAGCTATTAGTACGGCTAGAATTATCGCAGCTGTTCCCAAAAAGATTTTCTGGATATTCATTTGAACCTTCAGATGGATTCTATCCTCTATAGAGTTTCAGCAAGCAGTACATTTTTGGCCTGAAAATTCTCTATCTGGGCGTTACTATATCCCAGTTCTCGGAGAATAGATTCATTGTGTTGGCCTTGCAAGGGAGCAGCTCCAGTCGTACTTCTGGTATGCGAAAATTTAATAACAGGTGAATGCCGCCAAAATGAACCCCACTTCACTGAGTCAACGGTTGTGGTAAGGTCATTAGCTTCAACTTGTGGGTCGTTTGCATAAAATTGGTAGGGGCCACTGTCCTCAGTCTCCACACATGCCACATCGAATTGAGTTAGGATCGTCTCCCATTCGGAAGCCTTTCGTGACGCAAAGGTTTTTGAAAGCAGTTCTACTAGCAGCACGTCGTTTTCTAACCGATTTACCCGGCTGTTGAATCTCGCATCGTTTTCCAGTTCATCCATGCCCAGTGCCTTACATAACTGAGGCCATTCTTCTTCAAGTGGACAGGCTAGGAATATCCAGCCACTTGAGGCTCTATATAGTCGATATAAGGCATGCGGACCATATCCTTCCCCATCAGGAATATGCCTATCAGGCTTTCCTTTATAGTCAAAGAAGTCGTCTGCGTTAGCATATCCATTTGCGGCAATCATGGTCGATACAATGTATTGCCCTTTTCCAGTCTTCTGCCTCGCATATAATCCTAATAGACATGCAGCAGAGATCACCATTGAAGAATTAGGGTCAGGGTTTCCTTCGTTGGCTCTTCCCAACATTCGTGCAACGTCCTTAAGTTCGGACATTGACATTTCGGCATCTTCAGATGGAAGAACGCCTCTACCTAACTGTGCCATTGCTCCCCCACATATTGCTCCTGGGATAGGGTGCATAGCAGGGCGATGGGAGTAGGGGCCTGAATCCCCGTATCCTCCAGCATATACGTAAATCATTCCTGGGTTAGTTTTGCTAACCTGTTCATATCCAATGCCTAGGCGGTCAGTAGTTCCAGGCCGCATGTTATGAACAAGAATGTCTGCCTTGGAACATAATTCTTGAACGATTTTTAATCCTTCAGGAGTTTTCATATCGACGGATATACTTTCGGTGCCTGCCATAGTCCGCTGGGTAAGCAAGCCATGTTGGTTCTTACGTCCAAAATCTCCATCAGGTGGCTCTATACGGATTACACGAGCCCCCATTTCTCTTAACAGAGCACACGCTAGTGGCCCTGCAATTACACTCGCCAAGTCAAGGACAGTTATGCCTTCCAAGGTATACTCTGGAAGCACACTAGCGCCAGAATCTGTTCCTGAGTTATTAGGAGATGAGGTATGATTTCGATTAAGGATTTCATTTGTGTTTGCACCGAGTGTCGGCGCGGGTCCTTGTATCGCACCAGGAGTGTCAGTCAACCGGGCTAGTGGACCAAGTTGGAGCATTTCGCCTAGCTCAGGATCATCAACTGGCTGGACATGAGCGTTGTAAACTATCTGTGGGTGCTTTAACCCCTCTTTTGCCGTCATGAATGGCTCGGCAGCCACGTCGGTATGCACAGTAAGAAACAGATCCATCCATTCATCCATTGTCCGAGTCTGTGCGCTTTTGAGTATCATTTCCCTTAATTCTTCTGCAGCTTCGGCAGAAAGCATTGGGGCAGAGGCAAAACGCGATTCCGAGTAGATGTGATCTAATCCTAAGGCGCGTATTGATGCATGAAAAGGCCTATCAAGTATGTTAGCCAACTGAATCCATTTGCCGTCTTTAGTTCTGATAGGCATATACCCTGGGGTTGGCTGGCGCGTCATGCCTCCCCACGGATCTTCTGGGAAAAGTTCTGGATGGGTCACCATAAGTTGCCAGATTATCACATCACGAAAATCGTACTGAGCCATATTCTGTACAATGGTGGTCTCGAGTTCCTGTCCAATGCCTGTTTGGTTTCGGAGTAATAGTGCAGCGCATATACCACGAACTAATGCCATGCCAGCACCGTGACTACCAACTTGCACTGCGGAGTAATGGGGTCCTTCTCTTTGGGTGCGACTCTGGCCCGCGAAGGACATGAAACGACCTGACTTAGCTGCAACGATTCCTTCGTATGCTTTGTAATTTTGATAGGGTCCTTGCTTGCCAAATCCGCTAAGGCTAGCGTAGACAAGCTGGGGGTGAAGTTGTTTAAGTTTGGTATATTCCAATCCGAGTTGTTTTGTCTTGTCTGGTCGGAAACTATGTAAAAAGACATCAGATTCTGTTATGAGCTTTTCCAATTGCTGAATTCCATCAGTGGTTTCAAGGTTGATAGTGACGCTCTTTTTCCCCCTGTTCCATTGCCGCCAGGCTGGGTCTTGGCGGTAGGGGTCACCGCTAAGAGGCTCTACCTTTATTACGTCTGCCCCAAAGTCCGCAAAAACCATCGTGGCAACAGATCCAGACATGCCCTCAGAAAGATCGAGAATCTGGATATCAGAGAATATACCGTTCATGGTTGACCTCCTTGGATTTTCAGAGCTATTCATTTGGAAGGTATTGTATCCAATTAACTCTTGATTCTACAAGACGATACTAAAGCATCATCAAAAGCATGAATGGGAGGCCAGATTACCGGCCTCCCATTCATGCTTTTGACAGTCTATTACTTCTATTATTGGTCCAGCCAAGCCTCAGCTAGTGCCTGACCCCAGTAGTAATATCCACCTGAGTAACTACCGTACCTGTAGTTCTTGAGTTCAGGTCGCCACATATATCCACTGAGGCTGATAGCAGGGCTCAAGGGAAACTCAAACTGATAAACCATTTCATTTTTACGTTCGAGAATTTGCCTTGTTAGCGCTTCCTGCTCTGCTTGTGTAGCGGCTCCGCGTATTTGTTCTGTTAGATCGTTGAGTATCGGATCGTTAATACTCTCTCGGTTGGAGGTACCATCTTTGTGTAGACGGAAGTAGGTAGCTCCGACCGGTTCCGGGTATGCAGGTGACCATGCCCAGAAGACCCCAGGCGTTGATCCTGCAGCAAGAGGTCCATTGAACGCGCTGTAGTCAAGGCTGTTTGGCTTGATAGTCATTCCGATTTTATCAAGGTCTTGCACCATAAGGCCGAGAATATCCGCCATGGAGCCATTATATGCATAGTATTCAATAGTTTCGGTGATGTCACCATAGCCGGTTGAATCCCAGAGCTCTTTGGCTTTTTCTGTGTCATAGTGCCAGATATAGTCACCGTAGAACTCATCTACTTCATCCCATGTTGGAAGGTGGTCAGTGAAGAAGAACCAGGGGATGATTGGATCAATTGGTGCTGTGATGCCGTTGTATACAACATCAGCGATCGATTTCATATCTGTGGCAAGTGCTACGGCACGTCGGGCGTTTGCATTGGCCTCGCCGCCCCACATTGGATCATTCTGCTGGAATGAAATCATGCAACACCTTGTTGCTTCCTGAGCAACAACGATGAGTTCGGGGTTTGTTTTAAGCAATACCTGAGCCTCGTTTAGTGTACCTGCGGTTGCGGAATAAACAGTTTCAACTCGAGCTGTTCTTAGCATAGCTGTTCGCGTTGATTGATCGGTGACCACCATGAAGTCGACACCATCAATGTAAGGCAACTGGGCCCCTTGTTCGTCCTTGAAATAGTAGTTCGGGTTGGCCTTTAGTCGAATTCGGATACTTTTCTTGGCCTCTTCAAGGATGAACGCCCCAGGACCGACAGCTTCGAAATCCTGTCTGTCTGCCTTGAACAGATGGGGGTTAAGCATCAGGTGATCCTTGATCGCAAGGTTTGGAAGGAGCCAGAGTGACGGTTCACTGAAATTAAGGACCACTGTGTATTCATCGGGGGTATCGATGCTTTCAATTGTTTTGAAAGCTCCACTGTGTACGCTATTATCACGCAGTTCTTCGAATGCCCACTTGATATCAGCGGCTACTATCTCCGGTCCTTTCTGGTAAGGGTCGTCAATATCACCCCAGTGCATACCTTTGTGCAATCCAAAAGTAAGGGTAGTTGCATCGTCATTGAATGCCCATGTTTCTGCGATTCTGGGCACCAGCGGGGGATTGAGCGGATCCGCATCAGGGCCCACTGCAAATCCGACGATTTGCATGTAGACCATATTGGATACAGCCATCGTTCCGCCTGCTGCAGTCATGCGCGGATCCCATTTTGAGATATCCCATGTGGTGGCTATGCGTACTGTTCCACCACGTTTGATGTCTTCGTACGCGAATTCAGCCGCGAATTTTCTCGGGAAGTTTGCGAGAACATCCTCGACGGTCATTTTGTCCATAGTTGCGATAATCTCTGGAGTTAAGACAGGGCGGGTGCTCTTTGATGTGCCACCGCTTTGCTGCCTCTCGTTCAGTATGACCCCACCTTGCACAGGGGTTGGTTCAGGAGCAGAGGTTGCGGATGTTTCTGAACCTGCAACTACCGTCGTGTCTGTTTGAGATGTGGTCACTTCGGTGGTTGTTGCCGGTGCGGTAGTGGTTGTCACTTCGTCGGCGCTGGAGCATCCCACTATTGTGAGGGCAACCAACCCCATTATCAGCAACCTAGCTAGTCCCTTTGTAGAGATTGCCGTAGCCATATGATTTATTCGCATCCTTGTCCTCCTGTTTCTGTGTAGGTCTGAATTGTAAGTAATTCCGAATCTAATCCCGACATATTCCAATACATTTTCTTTTATATTTGCACTCCTATGACATCTATGTTGCCTTGTATACCTAGTAGTAGCTTTCTAACAGATTTGAGGTGCACATGTCAACGCTTTAGACGGGCAGGAAATAGCGTAACCGTCGCATTGTGGGTATGGAGCGTGTGGTTTCGTATCCTAGTCGTAGGAGCAGTGCTCATTGCGTAATTACGCGAATAGTTTCCTCACATATGTAGAGATCGCCACAAAAATAAGGCTGCCCTGAAAGATTGAAAAGGCTTATCTATATCGTGGAGTATTCTTGGCTCCACCTCAACCCTTCTTTTCCCTAATCGGACGACCCATGCTTCTGGGGCATTACAATCGGTT
>PBBR01000025.1 GCA_002716645.1 Chloroflexota bacterium | reverse complement strand
TAACCAGCCTCAATATCTGAAACATCTATCCCGTTATCCATGTGATCAATCATATCTCTGAAGGCATCTACAAATATATCTCGATTAGTTTTGTCTTTGTAAGCACCGAAATTAGACATTCCAGCACCGACAATAGAAACTGATCTCCCCAACTGCTTTTTTCTTGGCGAAGTCATAACGCATGCACTCCATAACCTGAGATTGATGGCCCAGATAGTATGCGATTCTACGGTTGTAGAGTCAAATCACATTCTCGCAGGCTTTCAATGGTCCGACTGTTTTATACATTAGGGTTTAGGTCCACACCCATAACTGATTCAGCCCAAGCTGCCACTGACAGCAGTAAAGATTCATTCAAATACTGTCCTATTAATTGAATACCTAGAGGCATCCCCCCATCGGATAACCCTGACGGAACCGTAACAGTCGGCAACCCGCAATAGGTCCATGGACCTTGAAACATTGTATTACCAGTATTAGTGATATCAGGCAAAGCTGGGCTAGGTGTAGATGGAGTTAACAGGACATCCACTGCGTTGGCGGTTACATTCATATCGAATACGAATCTTAACCTACGCTCCAAGGCGTCCGAGTAACTAGTTGCGTCAGTATCAAGCCCTCTTCGAATCATAGCTCTAATATTTGGCTGATAGTCCTCTGATTGAACATCGAACATAGGCTTATGAAAAGCAGCGCCTTCCACAGACATAATCAGTTGCTGATCCCCAATTGCATAAGAGAAACTGTCTGGGAGCCTTATATCGACAATCTCTGCACCAGCTCTAGCGAATTTATCCACGATATCCAAAAACTTCTGTTGTGTCTCAGAATCAGCCTTTTCGACAAAGAAGTCCCGTATCACTCCTATCTTAGGATTAGTTATCACGCTGACATCTCCATCGAACTTCACTGTCGAGGTAGTACTGATCGGATCGTTTGGATCGTGGCCATCCATTACAGACAACAAAAGAGCCGCATCCTTGACCGTACGGGTCATCCATCCCATAGTGTCTAGTGTCCAACTCACTGGAACCACCCCGTATCTACTTACCCTACCAAGGGTAGGTTTAAACCCTACAACACCATTATATGAAGCCGGCCGTAAAACAGAACCCACTGTCTGGGAACCAAGAGCTGCAGGGCACATTCGCGAAGCAACTGACACAGCAGATCCACTACTAGACCCCCCTGGGGTATGGTCAGGATTCCATGGGTTAATTGTAGGAGACGGATCTCCACAAGCAAACTCAGTAGTAACGGTTTTACCCAACATAATCGCCCCAGCCTGTTTAAGTTTTGATACAGTAGTTGCATCATGATCGGGTATAAAATTTGCGTAAACCTTGGAACATGCAGTGGTGGGTATAGGAGCGTTATGATAAATGTCCTTTAGTCCTATAGGAACGCCATGCAGTGGCCCCAAATTGATTCCAGAATTAGCTTCCTGTTCTTTGAGATGCGCATCGTTAATCACTGCATCTTCATCAAGATAAACCCAAGCCTTAAGGATTGGATCTAGCCTTTTAATCTGAGCCAGGATTGATTCCGATAAGTCAACTGGAGAAATATTACCATTTCTGATTAGGGACGCAGCATCATCCACTGTTAATTCATATAACTCTGTCATATCTCAGCCTCTGAATCTTATATTCATGTTATCCTTACTTGAGAGAATTGAATGGGCACAAGTCTATCATCCCCGTGATTTCACCACAATTTATCATAATAGACTTCCCTAACCAATAAAAAACGAGAGTATCAACAACAGTGACTTCAGAACAGAACATCCAAATCGTCCTATCAGCCTTATCCCAAGTGCAACACTGCTCCCAATGCGGAACACGTTTTCGATTTGGAGACTTGGATTGTCCACACTGCGGATTTGAATTAGAAGATCAATTCAGGGATTGGGCACGGGATCTGCTTACCAATCTTGGATTACCCTAAAGATACCAAAAATAAAAGTTGAATCTCTATACATTTTCATATTAAGCTACCGCAAGACCAATAGTAATCAAACATAAAGGAACCGCGCACCTCAGGAGGAGAAATGGCGACCATAGCTAGCAACAGGATTCGAGGCAGAGAACGAGATGAGTTGGCCAACGAACTCAGACAAAGAGTCAACGGAGAGGTTAGATTTGATCCGTTCTCAAGAGTTTTATACAGCACAGACGCTAGCATCTACCAGATGGAACCAGTGGGCGTTGTTATACCAAGGGATGTCGATGATGTCGTAGCCGTTATGCAAGTTGCTCATGAAAACAAAATACCTGTTCTACCTCGAGCTGGCGGAACTAGTCTTGCCGGGCAATGTGTAAATCACGCCATAGTCATGGATTTCAGTAAATACATGAACCAGCTGATTGAAGTGAACGAGGAAGAACACTGGGCAAAGGTACAGCCAGGGATAGTACTTGACCAGTTAAACAAGCTATTACTGCCCTACAATCTGCAGTACGCCCCCGATCCGACAACAGCGAGCAGGGCATGTGTAGGTGGAGGAATTGGCAATAATACATGTGGTGCCCATTCTGTAATATATGGCAAAACCCTCGATCACGTTAAGGAACTTGATGTCGTATTATCCGATGCGAACCGGACTATCCTAAGAGAACTAAATCCGAATGAATTAGAAAACAAGCTAAGTGGTACCAGCTTAGAATCAGATATATACAGGGGAGTTTTGAGAATAGCCAAAGGGTCGGCCAGTGAAATTGAATCTCGTTACCCGAAAATTCTCAGACGCGTAAGTGGTTACAACTTAGATGACTTCTTGCACGATGGACCAATCAACATGGCGAAGATGGCCGTGGGGTCTGAAGGAACCTTATGTGTAACTACCGAAGCAAAAATAAACCTAGTCCCACGCCCTACAATGACCGCTTTATCAGTAATACATTTCCCAGATATTTTTGAGGCGAGTGAAGCAACTAAAGAAATACTAACCCACGACGTGTCAGTGGTAGAAATAATGGATAAGATGCTACTTGACAGATGCAGGGAGTCTCTTGGTTTTGCTCAGAACCTATCATTTATCCAAGGAGACCCTGGTGCTCTATTATTAGTAGAGTTCTACGGAGAATCAGAACTCGAACTCAAAAGCAAACTCGATGTATTTAAATCTGATATGGAACGAAGACGCCTAGGTTATGCCTGCGTGAACCTCCTAGACAAACCTTCCCAGAATAATGTTTGGAACATTCGAAAGGCCGGCCTCGGTTTATTGATGAGCATACACGGGGATGCTAAACCACTCCCATACGTTGAGGACACAGCTGTCGATCCTCAAAAACTCGGCCCATTCGTGAGACGATTCGACGAGATTGTCCGAAATCATAATACCGAAGCCGGATATTATGGTCATGCCAGCGTTGGGTGTTTGCACATTCGCCCTTTGGTCAGTCTCAAAGAGGAAAATGGACTGAACAGAATGATGGCGATAGCAGATGAGATAAGTGATTTGGTAAAAGAGTTTGGCGGCTCCCTAAGTGGAGAGCACGGGGATGGTATTGTAAGAGGAGTCTGGACTGAAAAAATGTTTGGCCCAGAAATCACACAAGCGTTTCGCGAGGTCAAAAGTACATTCGATCCTGACGGGATAATGAATCCAGGCAAGATCATAGACTGCCCCCCATTAACTGAAAATCTCCGGTATGGCACCTCTTATAGCACAATACCAGTAAATACCACACTGGACTTTTCGTTGGACTCGGATTATGCGGGAGCCGTAGAAATGTGCAACGGCATGGGTGCATGCCGGAAACTTGAAGGAACGATGTGCCCATCATACATGGCCACGCGCGATGAAGAACATTCTACTAGAGGTCGCGCAAACTTATTGCGTGCTGCTTTATCAGGAAATCTACCGGAAGGAACGATTACAAGCTCTCGATTATACGAGACACTAGATTTATGCCTAGAATGTAAAGCTTGTAAATCAGAATGCCCTTCCGGGGTAGATATGGCGAAGCTCAAATACGAATTCTTGGACAAATATTACCAAACCAACAAGCTACCTATACGAACAAAAGTCTTCGCAAATATAAATAAGATAAATAAACTAGGCACCAAACTGCCCGGCTTGTCCAACTGGATTAGTAACAGTAGCCTCGGCAGGTTAGTTTCCTCGAAATTACTGGGAGTGCACCCCAAGAGACAGTTGCCAAAATTCGCATCGACAACTTTTCAACAATGGTTCAACAAGAGACCAACTATAGGTATAGAAGCACGCCCCCAATCCACTGGTACAGTTGTCTTATACAACGACACATTCATGAATTACAACTATCCATCTATAGGACAAGCATCTGTTAAATTATTAGAGCACGCGGGCTACAACATTATACTGGCAAATGCAGATTGCTGCGGCCGCCCTATGATTTCCAAAGGGTTACTAGATGAAGCGAAAATAAGAGCCGAAGCGAATATTGATGCATTAGCGGGGTATGTCAAACAAGGATTCCCTATCATCGGCACCGAACCCAGTTGCATACTTACGTTTAGAGATGAATATCCCGAATTGATTAAGACCGAAAACGCCAAACTAGTTGGTGAAAACAGCTATATGATCGACGAGTTCCTTTCTATGCTCCACAAGAAAGGGGACTTGAACCTGAATTTCACTAGCAATAAAAAACAAATATTGTTCCACGGACATTGTCATCAAAAGTCTTTGATAGGAACTGCTGCTTCCCTAGAAGTTCTGAATTTACCTGCAAACTATGAGGCCCAACTAATAAACGCTGGCTGCTGTGGAATGGCGGGAGCCTTTGGCTTTGAAAAAGAACACTACGACATTTCTATGCAAATCGGTGAGCAAGCCCTGTTCCCAGCTATAAATAATTCTGATGATGATTGTGAAATAGCCGTTACAGGAGTGTCCTGCCGACAGCAAGTTGAACACGGCACGGATCGTCAACCGAGGCACATTGCTGAGATTCTGGCAGAAGCCTTGCAATAATTAGGTAATTAGAGGCCTATTCTTATCCCAAGGAGCAGCCTGCTCAAAAGCACGAGACGCCCTGAGGACTTTACTTTCTGATCCAAAGGGACCAACAATGTGGAGTCCAATGGGCATACCCGACTGTGAAAAACCACAGGGAACGCTTGCGGCTGTTTGGCCACTAATGTTTATGGGATAAGTGAAAGGTAGATATCCCCAGAATTCATGTACTTCCTTTCCAGAAATAATAGAAGGCCTGTCATCTATGTGAAATGCAGTTACTGCCATAGTCGGCGTCAACAACAAATCATAGTCATCAAAAAATGTTTCCATCCGCCGTTTTAGTCTATCTTGTTCTAGTAACGCTCTTGAAAAATCGCTGGCACGCAACGTACTAGCATATTCCAGAGTACTCCTTACATAATGAGTTAAATCATCCCCATGCTGATCTAATAAATCACCATAAGATGCATAAGTTCCAGTAGCAAAAATATCAAAGAATGTATGAAACGGATCTTCTATTCCTAAATCTACTTCATCTACATTAGCTCCCAATAATTCAAACACCTTAGCCGATTCTTCACATACCTTTAGAACCTCAGAATCTACAGCAGCATATCCTAGATCAGAACTCCAACCAATCTTCCAGCCTGATACACCTTTCTCTATATCGGACAAAAAATCGTCACTATGTAATCTCAAAGAGGTTGGATCTCTATAATCCACTCCAGACATCACTTGCAGTAGTAATGCACAGTCTGTCACAGTGCGTGCCATGGGACCTGATTGTGATAAATGGTTTGAGGCAGGTACACCGTAGCCTCCATATCGTGGAACCCGTCCTTGAGACGGCTTAATCCCGAACACTCCATTGAAGCTGGCTGGGATCCGTATTGAACCGCCTCCATCACTACCGGTCGCTAGAGGGAAAAGACCGGCTGCGAGTCCAGATCCAGCTCCCCCGCTAGATCCTCCTGCTGTTCTGCTGATATCCCAAGGATTTCTACACGCATCTCCCAACTTATTCTCAGTCGTCCCCGATTGCCCAAACTCTGGGGTGTTCGTTTTTCCTAATATGATTGCTCCTTCATTTTTAACACGTTCCACTACAACGGAATCATAAGTTGGAACACGATCTTTAAAAACTACAGAACCCAGAGTGGTAACGATTCCTTTAGTCATCTCAAGGTCTTTGATTGAAATTGGTATCCCTGATAATTTTCCTTGTAAACCCCCTTTTTCTAACGCTTCCTGCTGCGTGGCTGCCTGTTCCATAGCCTCTTCTCTGCATAATGCAAGAAACACATTTAGCTTCGGGTTAAGCTCATCTATACGATTAAAGAAATATTCTACTATTTCTATAATTGACAATTCTTTAGAATCAATCATATGTTTAAGATCCGCTACTGACGTGAAAGCTATATCCATACTATGCCTCCCTAAACTACAGTTATGTATACAGACATATTGATGATACCATTTATATTATTCTGTACTAGGTCTTGCGGACGGAGATTATATTTGCATATGGATTCTGTTGGCATAATAGCTAATCCTTCAGCTAGTAAAGATATCCGAAGAATAGTATCCCAAGGACGAGTTGTACCGGACTGGGAGAAAGTAAACATTATCCGACGAGCCTTATTCGGAATAGCATCTACAGGCATCGGAACAGTCATTGCCATGCCTGATAGTGCAGGACTCTGCTTACGTGCCAGTGACGATCCTAATCTAAATATCAAGGTAGAAACCCTAGATATGCCTGCATATTATGTTGAGGGAGACACTACTAGAGCCGCAGCATTAATGGAGCAGAGTAATGTNGGATGCCTCGTTACATTAGGTGGAGACGGCACTAATAGAGCTGTAGCTAAAGGGTCTACTGCAATACCAATGGTCCCGATATCTACAGGAACGAATAACGTATTCCCCTCATTGACCGAGGGGACAATCGCCGGCATATCAGCAGGGTTAGTGGCACAGAATATTGTTGAACTATCTCTCGTATCCACTATCAGCAAGCTTCTAAAAATCGATGTGGACGGCGGTTTTAAGGACCTAGCCCTCATAGATGTCGCTCTGTCCAAAGAGCGATTTCTAGCCAGTAGAGCAATATGGGATTTGTCGACCTTATACGATGTGTTCCTAACACGAGCTGAACCGTCCAGTATCGGATTATCCTCTATTGGAGCAAGGCTTAAACCCATATCTAAACAGGATAATCAGGGCATAAGATATACTTTATCTGACGAAAATATGAATGCCACATCAAAAAATACGACACGCGTCATAGCTCCGATAGCGCCCGGCATGGTCACCCAGGTAAACATAGAGACTTGGGATACAATCGACTTAGGAATACGTACAGTTCTGCCAAAGAGGTCCTACACAGTGGCTTTAGACGGTGAGCGCTCGTTCACTGTATCAGCCGAAGAAGAACTATCAATTACACTCGAACGAAATGGGCCTCCAATTGTAAATGTAGATGTAACTTTACAAGAAGCGGCCAAAATGGGCGCGTTTACGCTATAAACAGAACAGAAAACACCTCCGAGTATGTATTAAAACGTGTGGATTTATTACAAGACCATTGGGTACCATTGTCCGTAACACACAATAAAGCAAACCTACCGGTGATCAGCGACAGTGCATAATGGCCACTCAGATAAAAAAATCAAATCTAGAGATATCAAACGGAAAATATTGTGATTGTCCAACCAATCACATTAACTGCCTAACAGCTAAAGAATGGATATTGTCTCAAATCGGCGTTTGGAAATTTTCGTACGAATCGCGCGATATCAGAGACAAGGACATTCATCCAGCTACGTTTCCTATATCCTTACCCAGAAGATGCATTGAATTATTCACACATGCTGGTGAACTAGTATTAGACCCATTCGCTGGAAGCGGCAGCACATTAGTAGCTGCGCAAGACTGTGACCGTAACTGTGTCGGATTCGACCTGAAATCAGAGTACATAACATTAAGCCAAAGTCGTTTATCAAATCCCGAACAAGAGTCACAACAAATACCTATATGTGATGACGCTAGAAACGCAAATAAACATCTTGACGAGAATTCAATTAACCTCATACTGACCTCTCCGCCATATGCCAATCTACTAAATCGGCCCCGAAAAAACAAAAGTCGTCGAGGCCAACTTCGGCAGAATGACCAATATATGAAAATAGAGCAATATAGTCAGGACAAGAACGATCTTGGCACGCTTGATTTGGATCAATATCAATGCGCGATGACCGAAATATTCACCGATTTATTGCCACTGCTTAAGGAAAAGGCTCACTGCGTAATTAATGTGCCTGATGTATGGATGGATAATAAACGAATTACCATCCACATCTCAGTAGTTAAAGCTCTAACCGATGCAGGATATGAACTGCGAAATACTATAATCTGGGACAGAACCAATATCGTTAATAGAATCGGTATTTTTGGATGGCCTTCTAACTACATTACCATGGGAACAACATTCGAATATATTCTGGATTTTTGGAGACCTCCTTCTCACGCGTCTTAACCGAATATCTCAAAACCAATTCATCATTTAACTCCTAATAAACTACCAACAAATACTTATACCCTATCACTACAATATACCGAGGCAGGATTTGCTCCAAGGATTAGAACTAATCATTTCATTAGTAGCCGTATTTGTCGGAGCCACAGTCATGGGAACTGTAAGCTTTGGCTTAGCTCTAGTCGTAGCACCGATACTTTTAATATTTTTAGACCCTCATTCTGTAGTGATAATAGCTAACTTATTGATCGTCATTCTTTTGGCCATGGTGTTTATAAAAGTAAGAAGACATCTACAAATATCCCAATTATATGGAATGTTATCAGGGGGACTTTGTGCCGTTCCAATAGGAGTTTTCGCCCTTAAAATTGCAAATCCATCCGTTTTGAGAATATTAATCGGCATCCTAATCTTAATATTAGGATTTTCTCTGCTTTTTAAATCTGAGATTGCACTCGCCAAGTCTAAGAAATCCGGCTTCTTCTTCGGGTTTCTTGGGTCATTATCGATAACTTCACTAAGCATCGGAGGACCTGTAGCAGCGGCCTATGTCATAGCGCGAAATCAATCTCCCAACAGTATGAGGGCATCTTTATCATTCTTTTTTCTAACAACTTATACATTGGCCTTCATATTATATTTCCTCACAGGTCTAATAGATATCAAAAGTGTCATGAACACTGCTCTTCTTATTCCTGGGTTACTTGCTGGGTTTCTAGTGGCCAACTTAATCGTCAATAAAATTAATGCTAATACATTTCGTTACGTAGCAATAGGACTGATACTAATCGGTGGAGCCGTTCTACTGCTACGCGAGATATTAAGCCTATAAGAACACTAAAAATGACCCTGGTAACAGGGTCATTTTTAGTGTTCTTATACATTTGACCGAATCTAATTAGGAATTCATATCATGAAACGCCGACAAGGAAGCTGTAATACCATCACCCACAGCAGACCCGAGCTGGCGAGTTGACTCTGCCCTAATGTCACCGCACGCATATACACCAGATAAATTAGTCCTCATATGAACATCAGTATACAGATGTCCTAGTGCGTCCATATCTAGAATACCTTTCAAATAATCACTGTTTGGATGAAAACCTACATATATGAAAGCAGCTGCAGTATCATAGTCGTAAACATTACCTGTTTTGAGATCTTTTACACGTGCCGCTTCTAGGACACCATTACCGACAAATTCTTCCACAACATGACTTAATAACCACTTGTATTTTGGATGAGAAAAAGCCCTTTCCTGCAACATCCTAGTAGCGCGCAGCTCATCCCTACGATGGACGATAGTCACCGAATTACAAATACCCGTCAAATAGAAACTTTCATCCATTGCAGCATCGCCACCGCCAATAACCAAGACGTCCTGGTCTTTAAAGAAATTACCATCGCAGACAGCACAGTATGATACGCCTCGGCCAGCATACTCATCTTCACCCGTAACTCCCAATTTGTTGTGACTACCACCACTGGCTATTATCACTGACTTAGCAGTGTAATCTTTATCGTACGTATGGATCACTTTGACTGGTTTATCTAAGTCGTCAACACCTTCGACTTCAGTGTAGTCTATAGTGGCTCCAAATTTTGTTGTTTGTTCTTCCATCATCTGGGCTAACTCTTGACCTTTAACACCATTCGGAAATCCCGGGTAATTTTCTAACTCATCGGTGATCAGTAATTGACCACCGACACCCAGCGATTCAATTAAAACGGTTTTCATCATTGCCCGCGTTGAGTACAGCCCAGCCGCTAGCCCAGCTGCCCCAGCGCCTAGAATTACTACATCATATTCTGCTTCCATCAGTCCCCCTAAGTAAATTATACGGTTTTAATATATATTATCCGGTAGTAGTACTAAATCACTCTCTGAAAAATTCTATGGTCTGTTCTAGACCTTCAGCCAAACTAATCTTAGGCGACCACCCAAGTTCACTAAACGCCTTGTCAGAACTTAAGCTTATTTTATAAACCTCTCCTGGCCTCGCTGGCATATGCTCAGCGTCCCATTTGTAACTAGTTATCTGCCGCAACTCCAAAAATAGATCATTTACACTAGTACCTTTTCCAGTACCAATATTGTAAATTGTCCTATCGCCTTCCTCAATAGCCAAGATGTTTGCTTGGACAACATCTTCAACAAACACAAAATCTCTCTCCTGGTCTCCAGTACCGTATATTTGCGGTTGACGCCCATCGCACATAGCTTGAGAGAATATCGCTATTACTCCTGCCTCACCGTGAGGGTCTTGTCTAGGGCCATACACGTTACCATAGCGCAAGATAGTGTAATTAACTTGATGTAACCGGTAATATAATTCCACATATTTCTCACCCAGAAATTTTGACATTCCATAGGGTGATAGAGGGTCTATAAGTGTCTCTTCTGAGCAAGGATTGGCCGATGGATCTCCATATAAGGCACCACCAGTAGAAGAATAAATGAACTTTTCCACTCCCGATCTTCTTGAGGCTTCTAGCAATCTCAACGTCCCAATAACGTTGGTCTCGCCATCTTTCAAAGGATCTCTAGATGACTCGGTTACACTTATTTGAGCAGCGAGATGAAACACTATATCCGGATTCTCCCGCTGAAATATTTCTTGTAATGAAGATTGCGTTATGTCCTGATGGTAAAACGTTGCGACAGGATTCACATTACGCAATTTCCCTGAGCTTAAATTATCTACTACCGCCACGTGATAGCCATTGCCAATAAGGCAGTCTACCAGATGAGAACCTATAAACCCTGCACCGCCAGTCACCAGCGCCGTTTTGCCTTCGGCCATGACCACCTCTACCAATATCGTCAACTATAATGATACTGCGCACACAAGACTAAAAACAATCTTACGATTAACATACCCTCGATCATCGAATCAACAACAATGATAAACTGTGTGTCAACTTCTACGTTCATCCATTCTGAACGGTTTTGATCATGCTAGAACACAATCTAATACTCCTATTTACAAAGCAAGAAATCGCAAATACTGTCACTAATATCGCTTGTCAAATAAATAGGGACTACAAAGATACTCCGATTCTATTAATATGCTGCCTTAAGGGAGGTGTAATTTTCTTCTCAGATTTGATTAGACAGCTTGATTGCCCTGTAGTAGGAATAGAATTCATACAAGCATCTAGTTATGGTACAGGTACAAAAAGTGCCCATCCTCCTAAAATACAGTCAACCATCCCGAAGGTCTCAATTGAAAACCAAAACCTACTCATCATCGATGACATAATGGACACGGGATTAACCATGTCCGCTTTGATAGAAACACTAACACAGCTAAACCCTTCAAATACGGCGATCTGCACTTTACTGGATAAACCATCGCGTCGAAAAACCCCGATAGAGCCAACATACGTAGGATTCACCATACCAGACCAATTCGTCCTCGGGTATGGAATGGACTACAACCAGAGCTACAGAAATCTGCCTGACATATACTTCGCACAGTGATCTATGCGAGCGGAGATAGTACACGTCTAGCCGTGTACTATCTTGTGTGTTACATTTGGACAATTAGGCAGGTGCCTTTAGCATTTAATCTGAACTACTAGGAGAAGAATATGCCAGAGCAAATAGGTTTTGTAGGGCTTGGGATCATGGGAAGACCAATGGTCCGGAACCTAATGAAAGCCGGTTATTCAGTCACAGTCTATGACATAGTGTCCGATGCGGTCGAAGAACTTGCTAGCGAGGGTGCTACTCCTGCTACCAGCAGTGATGAGGTCGCATCCAAAACAGACACTATTATAACAATGCTTCCAGATTCAGCAGACTCCGAAAGAGCTATCTTAGGGGAAGGTGGAGTCTTAGCAGGAGCAAAAAAAGGTTCAATCATCATCGACATGAGTTCAATCGCTCCTTCAATGTCACAAAAAATATTCCAAGAATGCTCGAAGGAAGGCGTTGAGATGATGGACGCACCCGTAAGTGGTGGGGAACCTGGAGCAATCAACGCTACCCTCGCCATAATGGTAGGTGGCAAGCAAGAAATCTTTGACCAATGCTACGATTTGCTAAGCGTTATGGGTAGCAACGTCGTTCTCACAGGCGACATAGGGGCCGGCAACATTACCAAATTGGCAAATCAGATTATAGTAGCCGCCAACATAGAGGCCCTGAGTGAAGCTATGGTTCTAGCCCAAAAAGCAGGCGTAGACCCGGAAAGAGTTTTCAACGCTATAAGGGGAGGGCTTGCAGGAAGCACAGTCATGGAAGCCAAAGCCCCTATGATGTTAGATCGCAATTTCAGAGCAGGTTTCCGAATTAGACTACACCAAAAGGATCTACGAAATGTGCTGCAAACAGCACAAGAGTTAAACGTCCCATTACCGGTTACTGCACTTCTTCAGCAAATGCTTGGCTCCTTAGTCAACGATGGAGAACAGGACCTAGACCACTCGGCAATCCTCCATTTCTTAGAAAAACTTGCTCATGTAGAAGTAAAAAAGGGCAGTTAAACTCATAGTCACAAAAGATAAAGAAGGGGGCAGGAATTATCCTGCCCCCTTCTTTATCTTTTGTGACTCCTAAATAGTTTTCAAACTTGACCCTCTAACAAAAGCTTAACCACTCTGGGAGCCAAATCTCTTGCGCGTTCCTCAAGCTCAGGACCTTTTATATTAGTTATAGGATGAGGACAAGCTAAATAAGGGAAATCAGGCACACCCATCAGCCTGGTATAAGCATGAGCTGTATTTACGAACACATCAGTTATTATGGTAGCGGTCGGCAAACCTTGAGATTCAAGAGTAATTCCATCGTGCAAACTGCCCGACGAGCATCCCCCTCAATCACCAACCCCAGCTATGACAACATCACAATTACGATGTAAATCCGCAAGAATTTCAGGCACTGGCGGGAGACAGGCAGAATGTTTCTGAACATAAAATATGTCTGCGAATTCATACTGCTGGTTGAGAACTTCAGCGATCGCATTTAATATGATGTCCGAATTAGCCTTGGAATTATCCAACAACCCTAGCCGTTTCCCTTTTAAATCTACCGGCCTCGGTGACAAATTGAGAGAAGTCATTCCCGGATCAGCACCTGTTGGATCCACCAGACTTATTGATTGCAAACTCATGAACGCCTCCTAAGATTTAGGATTTACTATTGGAACTGTTGTTGCTTCCACGCCATAGTAATTCATAATCAGGTTACTATATATACCACTGTTGCCACCGGCTTTAACAATCAGTATATCCTCTGCGGCTTGAGCAGCATACACTCTTTCCGTCTCATCTTGAACCACTACTTCACCCTTAATATAACCTAGCCCTTTCAACTGAGCCCTAGTCCTGTAACTTCTTTCTTGGATATATTCTTGCATCAATGGCCGCGTCCAACCCAGACGATTCAACATTTCTGCATGCCAATGCCCCACAACCCAAAACCATTTAATGCCTCTGCCAAAATATATCGCCAAGCCATGAGAAGCCATTCCTTCCACTATTGAGTCCATCAGGCTTTCCCCTGTCGTACCATATCTATTCCCGAACATTTCCACATCTTGTATCGCGGCTACTGTTACAGTTGATTGATCAGCCGCGAATCCCTGAGTCACGTGGTATGGTTCCCACGGACTATCTTCTTCATCCTCCCCAAAACAGACACTGTACTTGGTCAGAGACCCCATGCACCCTCTATCTAATACCCCAGGACGCTGTTCAAATACATTTATGAAAATTAGCCGAATAGCCCTGCCAATTGTCGAGTTAGCCCTATATCCAGGGCTAAATAGATTGTCGGTGCAATTCAAATCAATATTTTTTCTTATTGGACCATTCACCAGTAGCATTATTCCTGTAGAATTTGTAACAGCTGAAATTTCATGAATACAGTTTGGATCATGCTCAAAAAGAGCTTTCATAGCTGCCAAAACTATAGGGAAATATTCAGGCAAACATCCCGCCATAACGCAGTTAGCCGCTGCCTGTTCAGCTGTTAATACTCTCCGCCTCACAGGAACTTCTCCCAACACGTCTCCAGGTGACAACCCTACGTAATCTAGCATTTGATTTACTTTTTCGACGGTTGGCGGAGCTACAGGCATACCGTCAGTCCAACCTCTGCGGTAACACTCTTCTACGGGATCCTGTGAATAGTCTAGATCGTGGATAAGAGCTCGTGCGTCAGATGCCATAAATACCCCTTTCGCCACCGTTTATGTATCATATAGTACTAATTTAAACTAGATTTAATACCACATGATTAGGCGACTAGTATAAGCATGAAAATCCTGTCACACAAATACACCGGTAATTACAACTAATCACTGGATTCACTACGCTAAAATCTAGTCGCTTTCGAATCATCAAATTATATTAGGGGGATCATTTACTTGTAAAACATAAAATAACCTTGTACACATAACGATATATGTAATACCATCAACTTTTATTTCTACCATGAGGAATCAGAATGGCTAGCACCAATATAAATCAATTGTGCATAGACACAATAAGAACACTAAGTATAGATGCAGTAGAGACCGCTAAGTCAGGTCACCCAGGGGCACCGATGGGATGTGCTCCTATGGCCTATATTCTGTGGAGTAAATTCCTGAATCATAATCCTGCCGATCCAACCTGGATAAATCGTGACCGATTTATATTATCCAACGGGCACGCTTCAGCTCTGCTATACAGCATATTACATTTGGCAGGATATGATATCTCATTAGAAGATATTAAGAATTTCAGACAATGGGAAAGTAAAACCCCGGGCCACCCTGAATACAATTTATCTAGCGGTATAGAAATGACTACCGGACCACTGGGTCAAGGCTTCGCACATGGCATAGGAATGGCTATAGCTGAAAGGTGGCTGGCAGAACGGTACAATCAACCCAATTTTAATATCATAGATCACAACACATATGCGATAGTTTCTGATGGTGATTTACAGGAAGGAGTTGCGTCCGAAGCAGCTTCAATAGCAGGCACATTGCAACTAGGCAAAGTAATCTACCTCTATGATGACAATGACATATCGATCGAAGGAAATACCGACATCACTTTCGTTGAAGATGTGAAAAAAAGATTCGAATCCTATGGATGGCAAGTCGTAGGTCCAATTGACGGTATGGATACAGAAGATTTATCGACCGCTATAGACATAGCCAAACAGAATGAAACAAAGCCTAGTCTAATAATATGCCGAACAACGATAGGATACGGTAGTCCCAACAGAGCCAATACTAGCGGAGTACACGGAGAGCCTTTAGGGCCAGAAGAAACTAAACTAACTAAAGCACAACTCGGATGGGAGTATGACGATCCATTTACAATACCACCCGAAGTAAAATCCCATTTCGGGCTTTTACGTGAGGAAAGGGCAAAATTACAGAGCAGCTGGGATAAACTTTTTGCTGAATACGAAACCAATTATCCACTTCAAGCCAAAAATTTGAAATCCGAGATATCAGGAGACTTACCCATAGGATGGGATCAGGGCCTAGACGATTTATTCAGGGATTCTAGTGGTACTATGTCTACGAGAGATGCTGGAGGCAAAGTTATGAACGCTATCTCTCAGCTAGTCCCAATGCTACTCGGGGGTTCCGCCGATCTAGCACCTTCTACAAAAACCATACTCAACGACAAATCTGACTTTAGTGCAGAGAATTACGGCGGGAACAATTTCCATTTCGGCGTACGTGAACACGCAATGGGTGCGCTAGCCAATGGTATGGCTTTACACGGAGGTACAATACCTTACACAGCCACTTTCCTACTATTTTCTGACTACATGCGTCCGCCAATGAGATTGGCTGCCATGATGGGGTTAAGAGTAATTTATATATTCACTCACGACTCAATCGGATTAGGCCAAGACGGACCAACCCATCAACCAATAGAACAACTCCTGTCACTACGTGCAATACCCAATATGGTAGTTCTGAGACCTGCAGATGCCACTGAGACTACTGAAGCATGGAAGATAGCCGTTTCTAGAACAAATGGCCCGACGGTAATTGTTCTGAGCCGCCAAAATTTACCTATACTGGACAGGGAGAGATTTACACCCTCAACAGGGGTCCAAAAAGGCGGATACATCTTACACGACAGTTCGGAGCCAGCCAAAGCCATAATACTATCCACAGGTTCCGAAATAGAAATAGCGATTGAAGCGGTCGAACTCCTTGAATCAGAAAATATACCGGTAAGAATCGTATCTATGGCTTCATGGGAACTATTTGACCAACAACCCTCAACATACCAGCAGGAAGTTTTGCCTCCGCACATTACAGCTCGTGTGTCAGTTGAAGCTGCGACTGATTTGGGATGGGAGCGCTATACAACATCCAATGGAACGAATATGGGAATCTCAAGATTCGGAGCATCAGCTCCTTCAGATGTTATTTACTCAAACCTAGGGTTGACTGCCGAACAAATAGCAAACGAGGTAAAAAAACTAATAAAATAGTGCTTACTTTGAACGATATAGACGACCCAGATGATAATATACTAAGCGATATATCTTCTTCAGAGTCAATTAGGAGGCGAATATGCCTAATACAATCCAGTCGATTTACACCTTAGGCCAATCCGTGTGGTACGACAATATAAGCCGTGGCATGTTAAATTCAGGTGGATTAAAAGATCTAATAGACATCGGAGTCACCGGACTGACTGCAAACCCGACTATTTTTGAAAAGGCTATCTCAAATAGCAATGACTATGATGATCAACTTTTCAGAATGGCTCTTGATGGGAAAGATAGAAATGAGATCTACGACGGACTAGTAATAAGAGACATACAGGAAGCTGCTGACCTTCTCAGACCAGTTTATGATAAGACCTACGGCATTGATGGCTATGCCTCTCTAGAAGTCAGCCCCCGCCTGGCGTATGACACCAATGGAACGATATCTGAAGCCGTTGATTATTTTGCCTCGCTAAACAGACCAAATGTAATGATCAAAGTTCCAGCCACACCTGAGGGTATACCCGCCATCCGCGCACTAATAGGCCAAGGAATAAACGTTAATGTAACTCTAATATTTTCTGTTGAAGTTTATAAAAAAGTCCAACAGGCATATCTGCTAGGGCTTGAAGATTTGACTCAGACAACTGAAGACCTATCAAGAGTAGCTTCTGTAGCATCATTCTTCGTTAGTAGAGTTGACACTGCCGTGGACGACTTGTTATCAGCACAAATTGCCACTGGAAATGGAATAACGCAAGAATTGCTTGGAAAAGCCGCTGTATCAAACGCTAAGATTGCTTATCATGAATTCCAAAAAACCTTCGGTTCCTCACAATTTAAAAGTCTCGAAGAAAAAGGTGCAATGGTACAAAGACCACTTTGGGCTAGCACCGGAACTAAAAATCCTGGATACAGTGATGTGCTGTACGTTGATTCACTGATAGGGAAACATACGGTGAACACAATGCCTGACGCAACACTAGAAGCGTTCCTGGACCATGGTAACGCTACAACTGCAGTAAACACCGACCTAGACCAGGCTGAACAAGCTATTGAAGCTATTATTAACGCAGGTATCTCACTCACCTCAATAACAGACAAATTGTTATCAGATGGTGTAAAAGCATTTGCAGATTCATTCGAACTTCTTTTAGACAATATAGAAGGTAAACGAGCCCAACTACTGAAATCGCAACCTGGTGTCGCTAATACCGGGTAATAGCGAAAAATAAATCCAAATTACAAGGAGTTTGATAATGGAGATCGGCATGATAGGTCTGGGCCGAATGGGTAGTAATATGGCTCAGAGACTGTCCTCTGGAGGGCACAGAGTAGTTGCCTATGACAAAGACACAGATGCTAGACTCCATATCAGTTCCATGGATATCCCCACAGTTTCATCGATCTCAGAATTAATCGCACAGGTGTCCCCGCCTAGATACATATTTTGCATGTTGCCCTCTGGTGAACCCACAGAAAGTATCATCTTGTTCCTAAAAGATGAGCTTACAAGTGGGGATACTGTGTTGGATGGCGGGAACGCGAATTATAAAGAGAGTATCAGAAGATATGAGTTGTTAGCTAAAGACGGCATACATTTTCTGGATGTTGGTATAAGCGGCGGAATATGGGGACTAGATCATGGTTATTCATTGATGGTTGGAGGCGATAAATCTAGTTTTACCCATATAGAACCTATATTTCAAACACTGTCCCCTACACCAGATACAGGATACAGCTACGTAGGAAAACGCGGATCTGGCCATTTTGTCAAAATGATTCATAACGCGGTTGAATATGGAATGATGCAGGCCTACGCCGAAGGATTCGAATTATTAGAAGCAAAAACTGAATTTGAGCTCGATTTGCAAACCATTGCGGAAACCTGGAGGTTTGGCAGCGTAGTTCGATCATGGCTATTAGATTTAACCAGTGAAGCACTATCCGAAGACGCTAAGCTAAGTGGGCTAGAAGGATATGTTGAAGACACAGGGGAAGGTCGTTGGGCAGTCCAAGAGTCAGTAGACCTGGCGATTCCAGCACCTATAATCACGCTATCTCTGCTAGAACGCTTTAGATCAAGACAAGACAATCCACTGGGACGAAGACTATTAGCAGCACTAAGAAAACAATTTGGTGGCCACTCAATCAAACCTTCAGAATAAGAAGTCAACCGATAAATTTGAACCACAAACTAAGTAAGAGCCGAACATGAACTCAATAATCATTATTGTATTTGATGGACTCCAACCCTCACAGATCAACCCAGATCTAACACCCAATTTATATGCTTTTAAAAATGAGGGAGTATTTTTTAAAAACCATCACCCAATCTTCCCAAGTGTCACCAGAGCGAATGCGGCAAGTTTGGTAACAGGAAGATATCCAGGCGGGCACGGTTTAACCGGAAATACTCTGGTTGTGCCTGAATTTATGCCATCCACTGTCATACCAGCATTAGAATCTCAACTAGAAGCTATAAATCAAAAAACCGGACAAGTTTTACTTGCACCTACCATCGCAGATATCCTCGGAAGGGAAAACAAGAAATACATAGCTATAGGAACAGGCACCAGTGGAAACGCATATATCCATAATCCCAGAGCTTCACAATGTGGGGGCGCTACCATTCATCCTGACTTTACATTACCTAGAGATTTGAATGAATCAATCATAAATAAATTTGGTGCATGGCCAATAGAAGAAGTGCCAAACATCCCACGCTTGCGTCATTCAATTAAGGTTATGCAAGACTATATTCTAGAAGACATTCGACCAGAGGTTGCCCTATTATGGTCCTCTGAACCCGACAAGTCTCAACATGCGTTTGGAGTAGGTTCAGAGATTTCCAACAGAGTATTACACGAAGCAGATAAAGAATTCGGCATGTTTTTAGATTGGTTAAGCAAGTCTAATTCAAATTCTGACATCATAATAACTTCCGACCATGGTTATTCCACGATACAAGAGGTTATAAACGTCAGAGAATTATTAGACCAGTCACAAATTTTGTACAAACATTATCCCAAGGATGTCTCAATAGCGGGTAACGGTGGTTCCGTTCTTTTTTATGCTCAAGACCACGATCCGGACATGACAAAATCTATAGCTCATTGGCTAATGTCACAATATTGGTGTGGATCTCTAACAGCCTCAAAGAAAGTCGGTGATATATCAGGCACCCTGCCTAACAGCATAATAGGCCTTGAAGGTGATCGAGAACCGGACCTCACAATGTCTTTTCGATGGGACAGTGAAAAGAACTTACATGGTTACCCTGGATTCGTTTATTCTACCAGCGGAGATACAGGTCTAGGCCAACACGGATCATTGAGTGCTCACGAAATGGCAAACGTTTTATTAGCAAATGGACCAAGTTTTAAAAATCAGACTACTATAGATAACCCTACCGGCAATATCGACATTGCTCCTACCATACTAAACATATTGGGCATAGATACCAAAACAAAGTTTGACGGCAGGATATTAGATGAAGCTTTGCTGAATGGTGTTAGCCCAGAAAATATAGCTAGTGAGATTATAGTACATTCTGCAGAACACAAGTTTGATAAAACCGTTTACCGACAGATGATTAAGCTGGATAAAGTAGGAACTTCAATTTACCCATTCCACGGAAACGGTTACCTAGGACCAAGATAAACTCACGTACCAAAAGGACGGTGGCCCTTATGACCAATATCCATTCACATGATGATCAAAAAGCTCCAGATCCTACTTTGGAACAGCTAAGTTCAAACGTATATGCTTATGTCCAATTGGACGGAAGTTGGGGATTGAACAATACAGGATTTATTGTAGGAAAAACCGGTATAACAGTTATAGACACATGCTTCACCGAAAAGCGTACCAAGGCATTTATTGAATCTATAACTAAAGTTTCGAATCTCCCCATCCGAACTCTCATAAATACACATCAACACGGCGACCACACTAATGGGAACTATCAGCTCCCAAATGCCACCATCATTGGTCATGAGCTATGCCGAAAAGAAATGTTAGAGATTAACGTTCCCACGGTGAATCCGAATCCCATGTACTCAGGTGTAGAATGGGGTGATCTTACCCTGTCACCGCCATTTGTAACATTCGAAAAAGACTTAACGTTATATTCAGACAACACAAAAATAGAATTGCATTACATGGGACCAGCACACACTACAAACGATGTCATAGCGTGGATGCCTGAACAAAGCATTTTATTTTCAGGAGATTTATTGTTCAATGGCGGGACCCCTTTTGTTATGATGGGATCAGTAGAAGGGTCATTGAGATCTCTCACTCAACTTAAAAAATTCCCATCGCAAACGATTGTTCCAGGTCATGGACGCATCTGTGATTCTCAGGTCATTCAAGACATGGAAAACTATTTAAAGTTTATACAACATATCGCAAAAGACGGCTTTTCTAAGGGACTTAGCCCTCTAGAAACAGCTCTATCTACGGATCTCGATACATTCTCTGAATGGCATGACAAAGAGAGAATAGTCGGAAACCTCCATAGAGCCTACTCAGAGCTAAAAGGAGAAGAGCTCGGTTCAAAAATAGATATCAAATCAGCAGTCTCTGACATGCTGACCTATAACGGTGGTAAGACCGTAAGGTGCATCGCTTAATATCATAGGTCCAACCATTATTTGAGGAGTTACCTAATGCCAACATCAAGAATAGGAGTTGCCGTTTCAGCTCCTGACGCTAATGCTATTATGGCTAATATAGATGCCGCCTCCAAGGCTGGGGTCGAATCAGTATGGCTGACTACTGGTGGCGCCGGATTGGATGGATTGACCATATTTGCTGCAGCGACGCAACGTTTCGAAAACATGGTGTTTGGGACATCTATAGTACCTACATTTCCCAGACACCCGATAGTAATCGCTCAACAAGTCCAGGTTATTTCGCAGTTAGCGCCAGGCAGATTTAAATTGGGCATCGGTCCAAGCCATAGACCCACAATGGAAAACATGTTTGGAACAAACTTCCACCACCCTCTTGGACATCTAAAAGAATACGTTCAGATATTAAAAACTTTATTCAGCACAGGGTCAGTCGATTTTACAGGGGACTACTACCGTGCAAATGCACAAATACCAGCCCCCATAGATGTACCGGTTATGGCATCTGCTTTGCGACAAAAATCTTTTGAAATGTGTGGAGAACAGGCTGACGGTGCTATCAGCTGGGTATGCCCTAGATCTTATCTTGAAAACATTGCATTGCCCTCTATAAAGAAAGGGGCAGAAACCGCCGGAAAAGATACCCCCGGTTTGATCGCTCATGCGCCAGTATGCGTTCATGAGAATTTCGCCGAAATCAGGGATAGCGTTCAAAAACAGCTAGCAAATTACCCAAAACTTCCGTTTTATCAACAAATGTTTGCCGACGCCGGTTATCCTGAGGCCTTTGAAAACACCTGGAGTGACCGTATGATTGAAGGTACTGCAATATTTGGGACTGAAGAACAGGTATCCAAACAAATACAAGAACTATTTTCTATGGGTGCGAGCGATATACTTGTCTCAATAGTTGAGGCAGGACAAAATTCACGCAAATCTTATGAACGTACAATGAACCTACTTGGAGAGCTCTC
>PBBR01000024.1 GCA_002716645.1 Chloroflexota bacterium | reverse complement strand
GATACCTCAGCTTCCAGCAAACGGACGCAAGTAGCTAATGCATTGGACGTTCGGAGACCTGGCCTTCGGGAAGCTGAACCTACCCATTTCCAGCATTTGCTTGAACTCAATCTGAAACAATATGATGGAATAGTTTCAACTATGCGTAGCTACATCGATATTTCAGACAGTATAGATAAACGCTTAAACGAAATTACAATGCCTACAGTAATAATACATGGTAGCTCTGATACCCGAATTCCTATACGATGTGGTAAAGACTTGAATAAGAAAATTCAGAACGCAACGTTTCATACTATTGAGGGGGCAGAACACGGACTTCTTTCAAATGAACCCGGTAAGGTCCGAGCTATCCTAGTAGACTTTTGGGCACACAATCCGATCATCTAAATACTTCACGTAGGTTGTTTAAAGGAGAACATCATGTCAACTGTAGGAATAGACCATATAGCAATGCCAACTAAAGATGCCGAGAGACTTATGGCGTTCTATAAATCTCTTGGATTTGAGATTAACAACGAAGATAAATGGAAATCTGGAGAAGTCCCTACCTTTTCGATACAAGTCGGGGATTCGAAGATAAATATTCACCCAGAAGGACATGTAGCTAACTTAAGAGGAGCGACCGCGGTGCCCGGGTGCGGTGATATATGTTTTGTATGGGAAGGAACAGTAGAAGAATGTCAGGCTATGCTTAACAAGGCTGGAGTAGAAGTGATAACAGGGCCAGTGCAACGACCTGGGGGTAGAGGCAGGGGAACAACCCCTTCACTAAGCCTATATTTGCGGGACCCCGACGACAATCTGCTCGAATTTATGACCTACAACGTATAGGGCTGATACTGGAGACAAACTTACCTAATCTGAAGATTCTGACATAGCTAGTATCGAGTCCCACTCAGATTTACTGACAGGTTGTACCGAAAGCCTCATTCCTTTTCTGACCAGAGGCATGTTCTCAAGGGCAGGAGTCTGTTTAATCTCCTGCAAGGTCACAGGCCTTGCAAGGGGCTCATCTGCTTTTATGTCCACCATCATCCATATAGGATTGTCCGGAGTGCTTTTGGGGTCATAGTACTTAGAATCTGGGTCCAATGCTGTATGATCTGGGTAGGCCTCCTTAACTATGGTAGCCGTTCCTATTACAGCCATGGGCTTGGCATTACTGTGATAAAACAATACTCGATCCCCAATTTTCATTTCGTCTCTCATCAGATTTCGAGCCTGATAATTCCTTACTCCGTCCCATTCAGCAGTATGATTATCTTCGCTCTGCAAATCTTGGTACGAGTAGGCTGTCGGTTCAGATTTAAATAACCAATAATTTATTGGCGACATAAAGACACCTTCCTGATAATCCATTTATATGGCCCCAACCACGACAGATGTAATGATAAGAATAATAAACCTAAAGAGCAGACTCTCCCCGCTCACCAGTCCTTATTCTTATTGCGTCACTGACAGGAGATACAAAAATCTTTCCGTCGCCAATATTCCCGGTACGTGCATGTTCTATGACTATATCAATCGCTTGTTGCGTCTCTTCATCTTGGACTACCATTTCTAACTTCACTTTAGGTAACATGTCTACGACATAGCTACCTACACCTCTAGGCCCTCCCATTTCAACTCCTCTCTGTGTGCCTCGACCAGTAACCTGAGCCACATTAATACCCACCAGACCGGCATCGGCCAAAGCATCTTTTACAGCATTGAGGGTTTCGGGACGAATAATCGCTTCTACCTTGTTCATAATAGCCTCCGATTAAAGATTGATGAGATATTCTATCATTTAATAACGTATTTAAGCGTGTTCAATTTATCTCTTAGGACCGAATATCAATGCCAGACTTTTCAAGATCAAAACAACCGCTTATAAGATCGTCTTTTTCTGAACGAAGCATATCCTTTCGTACTCTTAGACTAGGTGTTCTAGGTAATTCGGTACGCATTTCTATGTAACGCGGGACCTTAAAATAAGCTAAGTGTTCAGAACACCAATGAATCAAATTTTCCGGAGAAACAGAATTTCCGACCTTGGGTAAAATATATGCTTTAACGTCGTCTTCACCAAGCTCTGATGGAACTGCTATTACGGCGCAATCCAACACATTAGGATGTTGCTTTATTACATCCTCTACCTCTTGCGAAGAAATATTTTCACCTCTTCTCCTAATAACATCTTTCTTGCGATCCACGAAATAAAGATAACCATCATCATCCATTCTTCCTAGATCACCGGTATATAACCAGCCATCTCGCAAAGCTAGATCTGTCTGTTCAGGATTTCTCCAGTATCCTGTCATTAAAACCGGGTTTTTTATAGTTATCTCTCCAATGTCACCATTAGCAAGAGCGTTTCCATCCGGATCAACGATTCTAATCTGGTTATCGAATCTCTGATCCGGATGCCTCCTAGCTAATCCAGAAGAATTGGGTCTTCTCAATGCTCCTATACCCTCAATAGTCCCATAACAAGTTTCGGTCATACCAAAACCTACGATAATATCTGTTCCAAATCGCTCCTGAAACTCGTCAAGAAACTCAGGATCGAATGCGGGAGATCCGTAAAACAGCCGTACAGTATTATCCAAGTCAGAATCTTTGGGATCCTGTTTTGACAATACAGGCATCATCATTCCAATAAAATTCACGATTGTGGCCTGAGCTTCCCGAACCTGACCCCAGAACGCAGAAGCACTGAATCTATCGGATACTATTAGGGTTGCCCTAGCTGCTAAAGCTCCCATAGTAGAATAATACTGGGCATTGGCATGAAAGTAGGGCAAACAGGTGAAGAATCTATCTTTATCAGTAGCATGAGTCCAATGTGCAAAACCCTGACCGGCCGCCACATACATTTTGTGTGTGACTTGCACTCCCTTCGGGTTACCTGTAGTTCCTGACGTATACACCAACATTGAAACATCAGAGGGCGAAATATCGATGCCCGGTGCATATAGGCCACTAGTCTCAATTCTACTAGTAAAATCTATCCAGCCTTTATGTTGATCGCTTCTATCGCCTTCCCGGTGGGGATCTACTATTAGACAGTGATTAACGCTATCACAAAATCCAACCGCTTCAGCCAAGCTACTTAAAATATCAATATGCCCCACTACGGCAGACGCCTCAGCGTCATTCAATATATATGCTGTTTCTGCCGTCTTATATGCAGTGTTAACAGGCACCGCTATAGCACCAATACGGGAAAGCCCAAACCACGCATATAGAAACTCAGCACAGTTCGGTAAATAAAGACAAACTCTATCTCCGTAACCTATACCTAGGGATTTAAACATAGAAGCTGTTTGACTAGAGGATTCCTGCAATTTCTTATAGCTGATCTTTTGCCCAGCTATCTCTATGAATACCTTGTCAGGATCATGTGATACACACGAATCTATAAACTCACCCAGACATAAATCCCAAGGATTACTCCTAGAGTTGTCAGATTCCTTAATGATATCTGCCATGTAATGACCATTCACTTCTATAATTCATTAGTGTCAGCGACATCTACTACTGTACGGTCAAAACCTACCATCTGTAAATCTATCGGTCAATCTATAATCACCAATTCTATCCGATGCTATACTATGGTGACTGGAGAGAGTATGTCATCATCAATCGACGATACGAGACTGATCATTTCTGATGCAGAAGAACCCACGGGTTCTTTGGTCGGGGTAAAATGTGAAGATTGCAATGTAGTGGTTTTTGGTCCTGCTAAATTCTGTCAATCTTGCACATCAGACAATCTGATTGACATCACATTTGGATCTCTAGGTTCCCTTTATAGTTATACTGAAGTGAAAGTACCTCCACACGGTTGGCCTGGTGAAGTTCCATATATATTGGCAGAAGTAGCACTTCCGGAAGGGCCTCACGTGCTAGCAGAATTAATAGATATCCACCATGGAGATATCCAGATTGGTATGGCTTTAAAGCTAGCTTTACTACCAGTAGAATACGGAACTACAGGATCAACGAAAATAGTATATAAATGGCGCCCAGCCCAGCCATCAGAATTAAGCTAGGACTGATTCATGAACAATTTAAAAACAGGCAGAGAAGTAGTAGTAGCCGGGGTAGGGTTGCATCCGTTTGGAAGGTTTAGAGACAAGCCGTTAGCTAGTTTAGCTCTCGATTCCGTTATAGCTGCCCTCCAAGATGCTGCTGTGGCATGGAAAGACATACAAGTAGCCTATTTTGGGCACGTCTATTATGAAGGAATGTCCTTTGGCGAGACATCTTTAAGCAAGCTGGGACTTACAGGGATCCCAATCATAAATGTGGAAAACGCCTGCTCCAGCGGATCCACCGCATTTTGGCAGGCCTATTGGGGAATAAGCTCAGGAGTATTCGACATAGCCCTAGCTTTTGGAGCAGAAAAAGTCCCTGGGGGACCAGTATCAGTGACCAGTGAAAACAGTCCAGATAGATATATTGGTGGAGACCATATGATGGCAGGCTATGCATTACGGTCTCGAAGATATATGGAAGACACCGGAGCAACACCAAGTTCTTTAGCTCAAGTCACAGTTAAAGCCAGACAAAATGCTAGTCTTAACCCTTACGCCCACAGGAAAGATACGTACAGTGTAGAAGAGGTATTGAACTCCCGGATGATAGCTGACCCTCTAACGTTATTCCAATGTTGCCCTACCAGTGAAGGTGCCGCCGCTGCAGTACTTTGTGCTAAAGAAGCGTTAACGTCCTACAATATAGACTCTAAACGTTCTATAAACGTTGTTGCTGCGGCACTTACATCAGGAAACTACAACGGCCACGGTAGTGATCATTCGGCTTTCAGCCCATATAGGACAGAACCAGCAGCGCTACAAGCTTATGAGATGAGTGGGCTGGGACCAGAAGATGTCGACCTAGTACAAGTTCACGACGCAGCTACCATCGGGGAATTACAGCAACTGGAAGCCCTGCATCTCATACCATACGGTGAGGCTTGGGCCGCCACCATAGAAGGTCGAACTTCATTAACAGGAGACATTCCCACGAATACGGATGGTGGCCTACTAGCTATGGGACATCCCTTCGGTGCCACAGGTGTAAGGATGATACATGAGACTGTTACCCAATTGAGAAACGAAGCAGGAGACCGACAGGTACCCAACGCTAGAGTCGGGGTCGCAGAGTGCTCAGGAGCGGGAGACGTCACGACTGTTCACATACTTACTAAATAACGGAACTTGAAGACGGCATCTAACTTGCGCCTATGATCAATTTTATAATATTAGCTTCTATGAAAGGAAGATTCGTTTCCCAGTCAGGTAATTTTTATGACAACTTCCAGATGATGGGATATATGGTGGCTTCGGACAGCGCAGAAGCTGTGTCGCGATTTTTTGACCAGACTCCATATCCTATCGAATGGGCTGACGTGGAATACCTGTGGGCTGAGCCCTTAGCCTACAGCCCGGACACAGGACACCATGGAGAATACGAACGGATATATATTGAGACTCTAAAGAATATGTACAGAAAATAAAATTGGGGCTGTTCTAGTGACAGCCCCAATTTATGATGGTATAAGATCGAAACTATATCGTATTAGCAGTTTTCAGCGTGGTCTCTAAGCTGTCCAAAGTCTGCTTTAAACCCTTCAATAAACGCCCTACGGTCAGTGCCATGCAAAACGAATCGTGCGCCCTGTCCGATCCAGTACTTGGATAGTTCAGGAGATTGGTGATGAACCAGTGTGGGTATCCCATGTGCTTCAGAAATATCAATAACCTTCTTCACAGTCGTTTTATATATCTCTTCGTCATACATGTCAGGGACGCCCAATTGGATACTCATATCGTTAGGACCTACAAAAATACCATCTATACCCGGTACTTTTATCATATCTTCGAGGTTATCTACCCCTGCCTGGCTTTCTATCCCTATTATTGCAATATTATTTTTATTTCTATTTTCAAGGTATTCTCGTGCAGCATCGCTAGGATGATCACCAGAATCCACAACACGCCGNACCGCTTCGCCTTTTAGTGGCCTCCACTTGGCCGCTCCCACCACCTCCTTCACCTGCTCTACTGTTTCACAATATGGGGCCAACACTCCTTGAGCTCCGGCATCAATAGCCATAGTCACATAATGAGAGTCAGGAATGGGNATCCGAACTATAGGAACCACACCTGTAGTATTAAACATGGTTAGGAAATCGCCCAGTTCGCCTCTACTCCGATAATTGTGTTCTGTATCTATGACTACATAATCGAGTCCAATCCCCTCCATAAATGGAATCCATTTAGGATTTCTGCTCACACTGATCATAGTCCCAAATACCCTACCACCAGATTGCAAAACTTGCTTAAGTTCAGATCCATTCATATGTTATCAACATCCTTTCAAATATGGGTATCCCTTTAAGACGCCCAAGTATATCATTCACTGTGATACTAGCATAGGCTGATATGTAACGGNCTATGTATTCAAAACTTTNCGACAGTGTGATGTTAGTTTATTGATACTAATATTGATATAATTTAATTCGCGTACAAACATTTTTCATACTCTATGAGATCGTAGTGCAAAACAGAAAACTTGTTAAAAGCGAACANGANCTAGCTGAAGCAGTCTCNCTCTTCAAAAACTATTCGGAAATCGCAATAGATACCGAGTCAAANGGATTGTACGCATACAGGGAGCGTGTCTGTTTGATACAAATTGCCACTGCTGANCAATGCTTCATAATAGACACCCTAAGCATTCCAGACATGTCTCCATTGGCAGATATGCTATCAGATCGAAACGTNCTGAAAATAATACATGGCTCGGACTACGACTTGAGATGCCTCGATCGTGACTATGGATTTAATCTCCAGTCTATATTCGATACTCAAATCGGAGCCAGATTTTTGGGAGATACTAGACCCAACCTTGGGTCGGTATTAGATATTTATCTCAGCGTTCAAATTAAGAAAAGTCATAAATTACAAACATCGAATTGGGGATTGAGACCTCTATCTAGTGAGGCACTCGAATACGCTGCTTCAGATGTAGAATATTTAATAGACCTACATAAAGAACTTACTCGGCGCCTCAAAGAATTGGATCGGGCCACATGGGTAAAAGAAGAATGTCAACGCTTAGAACAGATTAGNCACACAGAACCAGTATCTCCTGACATTGCATTCCTAAATCTGAAAGGCTCAAGGAAACTGACTCCACGTGGATTATCAATGCTAAAAGAATTATTCTTATGGAGAGACACGAAGGCCAGCGNCAAAGATGTCCCACCTTCACGGATTGTGACTAACGACGAGTTAATTGAAATATGTTTGCAAGCCAGTTCTATCAGAAGCTCTGATAAAGTGACAATCCGAAAAGTGTTGACCGAAATTGGCANTGGCAATTCCGTAATACCGTATAACTACTTAGACGATATATTAAATACTCTTGTTCTCTCTGTCGATACTCCCGAAGTCCATAGGCCCGAACAGCGACGGCTCAACACTTTCAGCGATCCTGAAGCAAAGGATCGTCTCCAATTGCTTAAACAGTGGCGCAAAAACAAATCAGCCAGATTGTCATTAGACCCGTCTCTGATTTGGCCAGTAAAAAGTCTTGAGAGGATAGCTATCCAAACCGATCAATGGGAGACAGAGATTACTGATCTGCAAAACTCATCAGTCCGATCGTGGCAGATTACGGAGTTCTCTGCAGAATTACAGAATCTAATCCTCAACNATACTCAGTAGCTGAACGTTATAACCTCTTGGCAAAACCGTGCGGTGTTTACCAAGTCGGGTATTATTACGTACTCATTCACAGTATGCATTTCATTAGTAGACATGCCCACCACAACGTTTGCAATACCGTTTAATCTGAAAACATTGCCATCCGTTCCGCCTCCCGACGGTCTTATATCTGGAGCCATACCCATATCTCGCATAACCCTAGTAGCCAACTGAACTATGGATTCTTCAGGGTCCAAATTATACATCTGAAACATCACTTCGAGTTCTTCCGCGATTATAGCTTCACTATATTTCTGACGNGCTTGCTCCAAGGTATCTAACAGTTGCATATGTAGNGANTCAAACGTTTCCGAGTTCATACTACGGAATTCGCCTCCGAACATCGCATTAGATGGTACAGCATTCCTTACAGAGCCACCTGATATCGATCCCACATTAAATGTCGTCTCATCATCCAGCCTTCCCTGAGGGAGTTGGTTAATAATATCCGTAGCAATACGTATAGCTGACAATCCTTTCTCAGGTTCTACTCCAGCATGAGCTGCTCTACCGACTATATCTACATCAAACCGCATATAGGTAGGACTNCAACCGGTAATNCGATTTACAGGACCATTTCCNTCAAACACAACTGCTTCATCACAGTGGATCATGTTCCAATCAAGGTTAGACGCCCCTACGAGGCCAATCTCCTCTCCTCTCGTAAACACTATCTGGAGTGGTCTATGACTCTTTTTCTCTTCCTTTACAGAAGTAACGCCCTCTAAGATAGCCGCTACTCCAGCTTTACAATCTCCACCCAATATAGTTGTACCGTCTGAAACTATGCGATCATCCTTTATACTGGGCACTATACCTCTCCCAGGTTCAACCGTATCCATATGAGCTGATAATAAAAGAGGTGAATCGCCTTCCTCGGATGCTATAACATTACCGTGCGCATCCCGAGNTACGCTAAATCCCAGATTTTCCAATATGGGTATCAGATACTGGGCTACTTCCTCTTCCTCATCTGAGGGACTATCAATTTTAACTAGTTCGCAAAAAGAATTAACTATCCTNTCCTGNTCAATCATAAAATGNCTCCATCATTACCTGTATCTAATTCCTGACATTATACTTGATATAAAGNCGGTATTTTTTGAAATATACTACTGNGCCGAATAAAACATATATTGCTTACAATAATCCTATATCCTAAATCAGCTTAACACATTCATTTATGACTCCAAGATTGAAAACTAGACCACACGATAAATCACACCGCATTTTTTATGGATGGTGGCTAACCGGCATTGCCGCCCTTGTTATGGTAGTCGGCACAGTTCCGGTTTTTCAGGGTATGCCCGTTTGGTTCGTAGTATTAGAAAGGAACTTCGGGTGGAGCAGAGCTCAACTATCATTAGCTTTTTCTTTGACAAGAGTTGAAGGGACAATAATGGGCCCAATCTCAGGTTATTTGATAGACANACTTGGACCCAGACGAATGGTAACNATAGGGCTCTTGTTAATAGGAATCGGGTTCCTANTGTTTAGCAGNATCCACAACTTATGGCAATTTTACGTTGCTTTCATAATCATGACTTCAGGAATGGGCCTAGGAACCTGGTTGCCGATGATGACAGTTCTNAATAATTGGTTCATAAAACACAGNTCCACTGCAATGGCTATNGCCATGGAAGGATTCGCATTTGGNGGAATAGTAATAATACCTATATTGGCNTGGACNCTTGACGAAAAAAATGTAGGATTTGACGGCTGGAGGTATACCGCNTTAGCNATCGGGGTTGCAGTCATCATTCTTAGTGTTCCGATATCTAGACTGATTAGAAATAGGCCAGAAGACTATGGTCTACTTCCGAAAGGATTAGTGAAGAATGATATACCCTCGTCTACAGAAATTCTAAACGACGCACATGACCAAGGCGATTATACATGGAAGCAAGCAATCCGGACCCGTGCATTTTGGCTAATATCCATGGGCCACGCTAGTACTGCAGCAATAGTCGTCACATTGATGGTNCATCTGGGNACAATGCTNACCGATAGAGGTTTCTCANTACAAACCATCGGCTGGGTGGTAGCGNCACAGACTGGAGTGACAGCTCTGTTTAATCTAGTGGGAGGATATGTAGGAGATAAAATACCCATAAGAGTGGCTCTATTCGTGTTTTCAGTTATACAAACTATAGGACTAATAATCCTCTTATTTGCTTATACGACTCCTATGGTATACATGTTTGCGATAGTTTATGGNATAGGATGGGGTGGTAGGGCACCTCTAACGACAGCAATACGCGGTGTATATTTTGGTAGAAAAGCTTTTGCCAGTATCACAGGATTCTCNATGATACCTATGAACATATTGCATTTGATAGCACCACTTTTTGCNGGAATAATGTTCGATATCACTCGAAGTTACACTNTNCCCTTCTCTGCTATAGCCGTCGTNAGTTTTATCGGTTCCGTTCTATTCTTAATGCTAGGGAATCCACAGAAACTAACATCTACCGACTGAACATAAACTACACATTGCTCATGTATTTATTCTTACGGTAGACATAAATAATTTTAAAAAGCACTACCACTACTACGGCACCTATAATATCTACTAAAACATCCTCTGTAGAACCGTAACGTCCAGCGACATAGGATTGCCGAATCTCATCATAGGTTGCGAATGCCCCAGCAAAAACAACGACGGCAATGAGACATACAGGTTTAAAAGCTCTCGACATAAGCCATACGGATAAGTTGAATAAATAAAGAGTAGCCAGGACGGAGTAAAGAACCAGATGCCCAATGATATTCACTGATTGTCCAAGCCACCAAAGCCTTCGAAGCCCATTATCCATGTCCTGTCCAGGCACGGATGAGAGGTTAATAATAAATATCATCCAACCAGCTGCGGCCACAGCGGCCAAGGCTCTGAACCCCACCTACCATATCTTGATTGCAACGTCGTAACTCTTCACATTAACCGGCCAAACATGACTACAAAAATACTAGCGGGAAGCTATAAATTCCTCAAGATGAATACTTTTTCCCTTTGGCACCGTCTATTTTGGCTAATACAGCTTCCCTAAGCATCCTTAACACATGCCAGAGATCCTCTGCGATCTCATCAGTATTAGAATCTGCTTTACAAGCGACCGATCTAAGAGCTCAAGCCACATCAGTGAATCCTTGCATGCTAAGACTATGGCCTAATATCCACAACGGACGATTGATATACATAAAAACGACTTAATATCCCGCTTGTCTTAGTGGGACTGTCGCAGTAACACACGGAACATCGCCATGAGTCGCCGTCGTATGTCCTTTTCCTGTAATGTCTTCTACCAGACGCGCGTCGCCAGGCCCAAATACCATTTTGCTACCGTCTCCAAACCCTATCTCTAGCTGTCCGGATAAAATAATAACGAACTGTCGTCTCGGGGCTGTATGCCACTCTGATGCTCTCCCCACTGCTGCTTCGCTAAAGGTAATGTGATTAGTAGGTAATCCTTGGACCCAATCGGGCTTGTTAGAGATGTCGATCTCCTCACAATGAGTCTGTCCATCTTCACCTGTATACATTCTATAAGTACCCATACATGCCTCCATACAATATGTTAAGTAACTTAATGACCATAGTATCCAAACTGCATACTCGCTCATCCAACTGGAAAATTGTAACATCTACTGGAGCTTATAGCTAAACTCCCTTGACTCATAATCCACGTAGCTTTACTCTACTCGACGGTTATAATACTAGATGCTTGCATGCGCAAGCTAGATCAATATTAGAATTCTTACAGAACGAGAGGACTTCCATGCGATCTATTGATATCCATGCACATATAACTCCCGAAAACTGCCTAGACGCCATGGTTGCTAATACCGGCTGGCATTGCCTTAGCGCAGAGCAAATAGGAAGACGATTTAACAATTACACTCCACGTGGAATGTGGAATCCTGAGAATCGTATAAAAGACATGGATTCACTAGGGGTAGACGTTCATGTACTATCAACACATTCGTTTCTTTACGCTTATGAATGCGACGCGCAACAGGTCCTCACAATGGATAAGGAATGCAACGAGTACGTGTCCCAATTAACCAAAGACTATCCCACTAGGTTCTCTGGGCTGGCAAATTTACCGATGCAAGATGTTAGGTTGGCAACCAAAGAACTCGAAAGGTCAGTAACTAAACTTGGACTAAAGGGCGCTATGATAGGGGATCACGTAAACGGTATAACTTACGATGATCCGATGTTCTATCCCTTATGGGAAACCGCCGAACAGCTAGGTGCGGTTATGCTAATACACCAAGACGGTCCGACAATAGTAAGTCCTCGAAATAATAAATATCACCTATCGAATAGTATCGGAAACCTGGCCGATCGAGCGGTCACATTTGCTTCATTCGTATTCGGAGGTGTCATCGACAAGTTCCCTGATTTGAAAATATGTCTATGCCATGGTGGTGGCTACACATGTTATGGAATAGGCCGAATGGACAGGGGGTGGCAGGTCCGCCCAGAGTCAAGGAAAAATATTTCCCAAGCGCCGAGCTCTTATTTGAATCGGTTTTATTACGATTGCCTGACCCATAGCGAATCAGATCTCAGATACCTAATTGATACCGTTGGTGTAGATAAAGTCGTTTTCGGCACAGACTGGCCAGCAGACATGCAGATCGACTGGCCAGTGTCGTGGGTTCTGGGATTACAAAGTCTCACTTTATCAGAGAAAGAATCTATACTACACAAGAATTTAGAAACGCTGCTAAATTTATGAAGTACTGCAGCGATGCTGAGGTTGCATATTGGAACTAGAATACCATGAAATGGCCTCTGGTCTCAGATTCCCAGAAGGTCCTATAGCTCTCTCAGATGGAAGCGTCCTATTGCTTGAAATAGAACGCCAGACACTCAGTCGAGTCTTAGTAAATGGCACAATACAAGTTGTGGCTACTCTAGAAGGGGGCCCAAACGGCGCGGCAGTAGGACCAGATGGTGCAATATACATCTGCAACAATGGTGGATTCAATTGGATTGAAAGAAACAGTCGCCTTTTGCCTGGCACACAACCAGAGCATTTTGGCGGTGGAAGCATTCAACGGGTAGAGATGTCTTCTGGGAAGGTGGATACGATATATCGTGATTGTTCAGAGAATATTCTAAGAGGTCCTAACGATATCGTGTTCGCTAAAGATGGATCATTCTGGTTCACAGATCTTGGGAAGATGAGGGATAGAGACAAGGATTATGGCGGCTTGTATTTTGCCAATATAGACGGTACTCACATAGAAGAAAAGATATTTCCTATACCAGGGGGAGGAAACGGAGTAGGTTTGTCCCCCGACGGAAAATCTATATATGTCGCAGAGACCGCGAGTGGTAGGTTATTTGGTTGGGAACTACAGCAAGACGGTTCATTGCCAGATGGCCTAACAGCCGGGTTCCGCAATATTGTATATACGCCTGACGACTACATCAATTTTGACTCGCTAGCCGTGGAGGAAAACGGTAATATATGTGTCGCAACAATTGGGCCCGGACAAATCACAGTAATATCTCCAAATGGAGAGAAAAGCGAACGCATTAGCGTGGGGAATGACCCTCTAATCACCAACATATGCTTTGGTGGTCCGGACATGCGAACAGCATATATAACCCTGTCATCTACAGGACGATTAATTACATGCCAGTGGCCTAGGCCAGGGTTAAACTTGAATTTCCAAATCTAAACAATAATCAGCCCTACATATTGAGGTGTGTTATGAGATTGAATGATAAAGCAGTATTGATTAGCGGCGGAGCTCGAGGAATGGGGTCCGTTGAAGCCAAGCTGTTTTGCAGTGAGGGAGCCTCTGTAATAATAGGGGACATACTGGAAGAGGAAGGCCGCAAGATTGAGGCAGAGATAAGTGAATCTGGTGGAGTGTGTATATTTGTCAGACTAGATGTGACATCAGAGGAAGATTGGGAATCAGCCGTGAACCTGGCTGTCGAACGTTTTGGAAAACTAGATATTCTGATTAACAACGCGGGGATATTCCCAATGGAAAGCATCGAAGACACAACCGTAGAATCTTGGGACAGAGTCATGGACGTTAATGCCAAAGGTGTTTTTCTAGGCACCAAAGCCGCCATACCAGCAATGAGAGCCTCAGGAGGTGGATCAATAATAAACCTGTCGTCTATAGCTGGCCTAGTTGGGAGCGCATATTCAGCTTCTTACAACGCAACAAAAGGAGCCGTTCGACTGTTAACCAAATCCACAGCAATTCAGTACGCTAAAGACGGTATACGCGCTAATTCCATTCACCCCGGTCTAATAGACACTCTAATGGCAGCTGAATTGCTCTCTGACCCTGAGCTACAAATTAAGAGGCTAGCATCTACACCCATGGGCAGAACTGGTACTGCCGAGGAAATAGCATACGGTGCCTTATTCTTAGCGTCAGACGAGTCCTCATTCATGACTGGTAGCGAATTGGTTATAGATGGCGGTTTTACTGCCCAATAAACGCGAAGTGTTTGCGTAGAAAACTCGGTAAAAATTATCCCAATATACGTTATAATTTTATGCGCAAATACTCAGGTGCAAATCCTAAAATCAACTAACCCAATCGAATATAATATGCTAAAAAAAAATAAATACTTACAAAAAACAATGGAATACCTATCCGGTCTAATGAATCAGCGAGCCATGCTCTACCTAGCAATTGGTGGCGTCTCTATATGCTTGATACTAATAATACTAGGGTTCATATTCCCCCAAGGTATACCTACTGACAATCAGAATGTAT
>PBBR01000023.1 GCA_002716645.1 Chloroflexota bacterium | reverse complement strand
TAGTCGTCCCTTAAAATGCAAAGTAGGTTTCGCTTAAGTGAAGATAAAAGATTCGCGGAGATTCACCGGGAAGGACTTAGCGTAGCGAACCGGCTATTAGTGGTGAGGGTTCTCCAAAATGGTCTTTCCCATAATCGCTATGCGTTTATGGTGAGTAAGCGTGTTGGGAACGCTGTCACAAGGAATAAAATTAGACGTCGCTTGAGAGAAGTAGTTAGAAATACGTGCGTAACAACCGGCTGGGATGCAGTATTTATAGTGCGAAAAGGTGCTGAATTTGCTGATTTTACCGCATTAAGGCAGTCTGCTCAGAACGTATTGGATAGAGCTAATATTTTAGATGAACATTCGGAAAAGGAGACGCTTTGATTAAAAGCGGATTGCTTTTCACTATAAAAGGTTATCAAGCTGTGATATCGCCGTATCTGCCCTCGATGTGTAGATACACGCCTTCCTGCTCTACTTATACCTCGGAAGCCATATCAAAATATGGTGTAATCAGGGGGGTAGTGATGGGGGTTAAACGCATCAGCCGATGTCAACCATGGGGGGGCAAGGGCCACGACCCTGTCATATAACTAACTTGATCAATAATTTAGGTTCAGTCAGTCCAAGCCACATTCAGACTTCTACATCCTGTGAAAAACCCACAGGGCATTCCCCTATTAGGAGTGTCTGTCGGATTTCGGTTTTACTCGTCATTGTAATGGGGATTATCGGTTGTACGCCCCACTTGGGATCAGACACCCGGGGTTGGACTCCTGTTACCGCTGCAGACGATGTCGTTTATGCAGGGACACGAGAAGGTAAGGTTATAGCACTGTATGATGACGGATCAGTGCCCACTGTTAAATGGGTTTTTCCTTCAGGTGATGATACGACTGTTTCTGGAACTTTTTATACTCCTGTGATTGGCAATGATCTGATATACGTAACTGCAGTAGATGGGTTTGTATACGCATTAGAAAAAGATACTGGACGTTCAGATGGAAGAGGATGGAAAAGAGAACTAGTAGATCCGGATGAGGGGCAAAGTCTGGTAGCTGGGCCCGCATTAGACACGTTGCGACAGATATTAATTGTTGGTTCGGAAAACGGTTATTTGTATGCCTTGGATGCTGTCAGTTCTGAAGAGCTGTGGCGTTTTAAAGCTGACGGTAAAATATGGACAACTCCTGAGATCAGTAACGGAATAGTATATTTTGGTTCTCACGACAAGAATATATACGCTCTAGATATTAGCACTGGTAAAGAGAAGTGGCGGACGGCGACTGATGGAGTTATCGTAGCGAAACCATTTGTATGGAATGATCTCGTTATTGTTGGTTCCTTTGATAGAAAAGTATATGCGCTGGATTCGAGATATGGAGAGATTCAGTGGGAATTTGAAACTAAGAATTGGATATGGGGATCAGCTATAGGAAATAATCGTTCGGTGTTTGTGGGTTCAATGGATGGAAATGTATATTCACTTGACAACAATGGTGTCGCCCAGTGGTCTCATGAATTAGGTTCTCCAATAGTTTCTACTCCGGTTCTAGTTCCTAGAGGTCTTGTCGTAGCGTCAATAGACGGCAAATTAACCCTACTCGAGACCGCCACAGGGGATACAGTAACAGCGTCACTAACGCTACCAGATGATGAGATAAAAGCTCCGCTATACACAATTCCATTAGATGAGAGTGATTTGAGCACGACTGGCGTGCAAGCCTCTGGAGGAAATCAAAGGGAGTCAGTATTCATTGGTAGTCAGGAAGGAACGATTCTGCGTATACAGATTAAGTCGGTTCAGAGCCAATTGTGGTGTTTTGACACAAAAGAAAAAGAGCCGTGTGGGTAAAATCTTAAGTTGGGGTAGGAATCCTTGGAAATTTTCTTAGTTCTTTGGAACGAGGGTATTATAAGGCCTATGTTGAACACCTTACTGGTGTTCTATGTCTTGTTCTTCAATCAAATGGGTATTGCCATTATTGTGTTTACTCTATTGATCCGTTTGATTACGCTGCCTCTAACTTTGAAGCAGATTCGGCAGATGAGAGCCATGACTACCCTGCAACCGAAAATGAAAGAGATTCAAGAACGGTATGTAGGAGACCGGTCCAGAATATCCCAGGAAACCATGAAAATGTACAAAGAAGCTGGAGTCAGTCCTCTGGGTTGTGTTGGCCCTCTTATTATCCAGCTGCCAATATTGATTGGGTTATTTAGAGTGCTTATTCAGGTATTGCCAACTAATCCAGATGACCTTGTGGGTGTGGCAGACCGACTCTATGCATGGGTTACTTTCGTTCCAATTCATCAGGCCGCACCACTAAATGACAGATTCTTGTGGTTAAACCTTGCAGAACCTGACCCAACGAATATAGTATTACCTGTCTTGGTGGCTGCTTCTACTTGGGTTCAACAAAAAATGACCATGACCCCATCTATTGATCCTAGGCAGCAGTCTACGCAAAATATGATGCTTTGGATGATGCCGATCTTTTTAGGGGTGTTCTCGCTGGGATGGCCTAGTGGATTGCCACTGTACTGGATAGTATCCAACGCTGTAGGAATTGGTATACAGTATTTTATAACCGGCTTCGGACCATTATTTCCATTGTTTCCCAAACCTGAGCCGGCAACGAGTCGATCTCAATCAAATACTCAGCAGAAAAGAGATAAGACTCCAGAGGAGATAGACGATGACGGAAGAACCAGTAATACGAACCGCCAGAACCGTAGAAGAGGCAGAAGAACTGGCTCTGAAAGAACTAGGCGCCGACCGCAACGAGGTAGAGGTAGAAATACTAAGTAGAGGCAAAGCCGGGTTCCTTGGAATTGGAGCAGAACTAGCTAGAGTTCGTGTCCGTAGGATTACAGAAGGTGGAGATACGGCATCCTTTGCAATGAATACAGTGAAAGAGATACTGGATCTCTCCGGTATTAATGTTGGTATAAATATTCGCTCAGCGCACGACCAGGATGTAGGCGGTCCCATTATAGATATAACGGGCGAAGACGCAGGGCTGCTAATCGGAAGAAGAGGCCAGACATTACAAGCCTTACAATTTATGGTCAATATGATTGCTCGTAATCGGCATGACGACAGTACTCCTGATGGAGCACGAATAATGGTAGATGTCGAAAGATATAGACAGAGGCGAGAAGGTTCTCTAAAGGACATGGCGATAAGGGTAGCTTCCCGAGTTGCTCAGACTGGACGAACAATTGTCTTAGAACCAATGTCAGCCGCAGATAGACGTGTGATTCACATGTCCTTAGCCGATAATGCTAGTGTTTCAACGGAAAGTGTAGGCTATGGTGATGATAGGAAAGTCCAAATAATGCCCGCGGCCGGGAGTTCAGAAGACTAAACTCGCTTAATTATCGAATAACTGCAAAAGACATTTAACCAGTACGAACAGATCAGGTTTAACGGCCCTATATATGGCGTTGACCACACCCAATAATCGATTTAGAATAGCGCCGTGAGAAACGAGAGTAGCCAATCTAGCCGATATGCTTCGTATGACTACCCCAAAGAGGAATGTGGAGTTGTAGCGGTTCATATGCCAGGCGAGGAGGCTAGTCGTCTGGCGTTCTTTGGTTTGTTTGCTCTTCAGCACCGCGGTCAAGAGAGCGCAGGTATAGCCACCTCTGACGGCGACGGCATTAATATCCATTCCCAAATGGGTCTGGTTACACAGATTTTCCGGGAACAAGACTTTTACCCTCTCGTTGGTGATATGGCAATTGGGCATACCAGGTATTCCACTACTGGGAGTAGCTTATTGTGTAATGCTCAACCGATGTTGGTGGAAGGATATCATGGTAAGTTAGCACTCGCGCATAATGGCAATATAATTAACACAGTGCAGCTAAGAAATCAGTTAAAGGAGCAGTCGAACTGCTCCTTTTCTTCTACTACAGATTCAGAAATTATTGCCCTCCTTATGGTTAATGCTCCGGGTAATAATTGGCATCAAAGAGCATTCCATTGTATGAACGTTCTGAACGGTGCTTACTCTTTCGTTGCTCTGACTAATGATTCCATTATCGCGGTGAGAGATCCTCTAGGTATCAGGCCTATGTGTCTAGGAACAATCAATGGCGGCTGGATAGTGGCCTCCGAGAGTTGCGCGCTGGAGCATATCGGAGCGGAATACGTAAGGGATGTAGACCCTGGGGAAGTAATAGTAATAGGCAAGAATGGTTTGGAATCATCTCATTGGGATGGTCGGTCAGGCCAAAAGGCGATGTGTGTTTTTGAACTCATATATTTTGCTCGTCCCGACAGCATAATGGAAGGTAGTTTAGTTTATGCGTCTAGACAGCAAATGGGGGCTGAATTAGCTAGGGAACATCCAGTAGATGCAGATCTAGTCATAGGTATCCCTGATTCCTCCACGGCTGCGGCTGTAGGTTACGCTAAAGAATCTGGAATACCATATAGCGACGGACTAATCAAAAACAGGTATGTGGGTCGGACTTTTATAGAGCCCGAACAACGTCTTAGAGATATCGGTGTTAGGCAGAAGTTCAATCCGTTGTCAGAGGTCATTGCTGGACAACGTCTCGTCGTGGTGGACGACAGCATAGTTAGAGGTACTACAACTCCACATGTCGTTAGTCTGCTTCGGAAGGCTGGGGCTAAGGAAATACATATGAGAGTTTGCGCGCCACCTATAAAGCATCCGTGCTATATGGGTGTGGATATGGCGAGTCAAGACGAACTAGTCGCCGCCAACAAAGACTTGGCGGGTATTAAACAAATGACAGGNGCCGACACATTGGGGTATCTTAGNGTTAATGGCCTTTTGAAAGTGGTTGGTGGTCAGAGCGGTGGATTTTGTGATGCGTGTTTCACTGGGAANTATCCAGTCCCTGTTCAANTGCAGCTTAGCAAGCTGGCNTTGGAGACTACTGACACGACCTCTAGTTGATNATCACTATCCAGAGAGAAGAATGATTCTTAAAGATATGTTTGTATATAAATTTGTTTTANACCGGAATAGTTTAGGTTGCCAGGTANTAAAGGTATTGTAGGAGTTGAAATTGGACAGTAATACCTATTCTTCCTCAGGNGTAGATCTAGGAAGTATGGATGCGTTAAAAGATAGGATAAAGGCTTTTGCTTCTCTGACGCATGGCCCAGAAGTTGTAGGGTCAGGAGGAAGTTTTGCAGGCCTTTATACTCTTTCCGGGTATAAGAATCCGGTTCTAGTCTCTAGTACTGATGGTGTAGGTACGAAGTTGAGAGTCGCAGCTCAAATGGGACACTTTGAGTCTGTGGGAGAAGATTTAGTTACACTTAATGTAAATGATATCTTGACTAAAGGAGCAAAGCCGCTTTTCTTTCTGGATTATATTTCTTTTAGCTATCTTGATAACCACAGAATGGAAATGTTACTAAGAGGGATAGTGTGGGGTTGTAAGGAAGTAGGGTGCTCGTTGATTGGGGGCGAAACTGCCCAAATGCCTGATATATATTCTGATGAAGATTTTGATTTGGCAGGTTTTGTAGTTGGGGCGGTAGAGCAGGAAAATGTGATATCTGGCGAAGGTGTTACCCCTGGTGATGTACTCATTGGGTTTCCGTCTAGTGGCTTGCATACAAATGGATTTTCTCTTGTCAGAAAGGTGTTCTCAACTGAAGAAAATCCTGGAATATTGTTCAAGCATTTTGATGAATTGGGACACTCTCTTGGTGAGGAGATGCTGATACGCCACAGATCGTATTATCCTATGCTAGAGCCAATATTATCCCTTTGCAAAGGTCTATGTCATGTGACTGGAGGAGGTTTACCGGGGAAAATTCCATCAATGATTCCCGATAATGTAACAGCAGAATTTAACGTGGGATCATGGGTCGTCCCTGCTATTTTTAAGTTGATTGAGGAAGTCGGTAAAGTAACGTCAGATGAGATGCATCGGGTGTTCAATATGGGTTTAGGTATGGTTGCAGTGACTGATCAAGAGTCAGTCGCTACTATCTTGGATACCATTCCTGATGCTCAGGTTATAGGTAGTATTGTTCCTATGACGGATGAAAACCAAGTGCGATTAGTTTATTAATTTAGTTTGAGGAATTTTAAAACGTGAAGGCTTTAATTAGTGTATACGATAAAACGGGTATAAAAGATTTTGCAAGCAAACTAGTTGATGCAAAATTCGAACTTATAAGTACAGGTGGGACATTCACAGCGATCTCTGAAGCGGGCCTTCCTGTTAAGCAGGTATCGGATGTGACTGGGTCTCCTGAGATATTGGACGGGCGAGTTAAAACCCTCCATCCGGTAATACATGGTGGACTGCTCGGTCGTAGGGATTCTGATGCTCACGTACAGGAGATGGCAAAGCATGGAATAGAACCGATAGATGTCGTAGTAGTTAATTTATATCCATTTGTTGAAACTATATCTAAACAAGGAGTCTCGTTAGAAGACGCTTTGGAGAATATAGATATCGGTGGTCCGACAATGATACGAGCTGCTGCCAAGAATTTTCTATCGGTAGTGGTGGTAGTTGATCCTGAAGACTATGAGTGGGTATCAAATAAATTAAATAATAATGGTCTAACTGTAGCTGATAGAAAATCTCTTGCTGCAAAAGCCTTTGCACATGTTGCCGTATATGATTCTGCAGTAACTGGATACCTATCCGACAGTTCCGATGAATCGGATATGCCTGACTCTATTCCTATTGGGCTGAATAAACTGCTGGGATTACGGTATGGAGAAAATCCTCATCAGAAAGGAGCTTTATATGGTATCTCGGGAGTTGTGCCTTCTGGGATTGCTGGCGCGGAGCAGTTGCACGGTAGGGAGTTATCCTTTAATAACTTGATGGATGCGGATGCGGCATGGCGGACCGTATCAGATTTCGACGATCCTACGGCTGTTGTGATCAAGCATACTAACGCATGTGGGCTTGCTACTGATAGTGATTTGGCTGTAGCTTACAATAAGGCTTATGAAGGCGACTCAGTATCAGCATTTGGTGGAATAGTGGGCTATAACCGGCCGGTTACAGCCGAGGTTGCCAAAGCAATGGACCCAGTGTTTTATGAAGTGGTAGTTGCGCCAGCATATGAACCAGATGCGCTAGACATTCTCATGAAAAAGAGAAATCTCAGGATATTAGCTGTTCGGAATAATAAGAACTCTCAAGAATCTGTATACGATGTCAGGCCTATAACAGGAGGGATCCTGGTCCAGACTCCCGATTTTATAGAAGAAGACCCTAAGTCCTGGAAGATTGTTACTGATAGATCTCCTAGTGCCGAAGAGCTTCTAGACCTTGCTTTCGCATGGAAAGCTGGAAAACATATCAAATCCAACGCAATTGTCTTGGCTAAAGGACAAGCCCTAATGGGCATGGGAGCAGGTCAACCTAATAGGGTTGTTAGCGTTCACCTATCGCAACGCGTAGCAGGTGAAAAGGCTACTGGGAGTGTATTGGCTTCCGACGCATTCTTTCCGTTTCCAGATAATATAGAACTGGCATCAGAGGCAGGCGTAACTGCTATTGTTCAGCCTGGCGGTTCAATACGCGACGAAGAAGTAATAGCAGCAGCTAACAAACATAATTTGGCAATGGTCTTCACAGGAGTGAGACACTTCCGTCATTAGAGATCACATCGTAGAAACGCTTTAACGTTTATTGACTCAATAGTCTTCTAAATAATAACTGTATCTGGGTATTATAGGATATGAATGAAACCTACAGTTACCATCGTTATACCCGTTTATAATGAGGAAGCTGACCTTCCAAATTGTATTGCTACACTGTCGCAATTTATAACAGAAAATCAGGCCTATGCGTGGGATATCTTAATAGCGGATAACGCGTCGATAGATAATACGCGTCAGGTATCGGAATCTCTTTGCAGCGAGTATGCCTCTGTGGATTATTTTTATGTTCCGCAGAAAGGTAGAGGTAGAGCGTTACGATTGGCATGGCTCAGAAGTACTTCCGATATTTTGTGCTATATGGATGTAGACCTTTCGACTGACCTGCTGCATCTGCCTGAGATTATAGATTCAGTATCCGGGGAATATGATATAGCTGTTGGCAGTCGTCTTAGCAAAGAGTCCCAAGTGCAGAGGTCAGTGCGTCGGGAGATAATATCTCAGTCATATAACCTTATGATAAAAACTCTTTTCTTCACTCAATTCCCTGATGCCCAATGTGGATTTAAGGCAATAACTAATAAAGCAGCTCATCAAATTGTTCCGCTTATAAAGAATAATTACTGGTTTTTTGATACAGAATTATTGCTGATCGCGGCTAAGCGCGGATTTCGCATACGATCGATTCCAGTTAAGTGGGATGAAGATCCATCTAGCAGTGTACGGGTCATGAGCACGGCGTGGGAAGATATAAAAGGGCTTTTAAGGTTGCGTATTGGCGGTATACCTCGTATAGAGAACTGATGTAACTCTAATGTAATTGAAGTAATTTGATGTGTAGGGAGCTAACATAATGGACTTAGGACTAAATGGAAAAAATGTAATAATCACCGGTGGCGGATCTAATATAGGACGATCAATAGTTCATGCCTTTGCTAACGAAGGTGCGAATATTGTTATAGCAGAACTATCACCCGAACAAGGAGAAAGGGTCGCCCTCGAGGTGTCTCAGTCCGGGATTTCAGGAGATATAAAGGTGGTCTCTACTGATGTCACAAACCCTTCAAGTGTAGAGAGTATGGTTAATGAGACCATAAGTAGTCTGGGGAGTGTAGACATATTAGTTAATAATGTCGGCTGGACTGTTGATAGATTATTTTTAGACAAGCCCCGTTCTGAATATGAAAAGGAAGTCCAGGTTAATTTATGGGGCGCTATAAATTGTATTCATGCTGTTCTTCCCCACATGGTCGAAAGACAGTCTGGATCAGTAGTAAGTATTAGTTCAGACGCGGGGAGGATGGGAGAATATCGGGAAGCCGTGTATTCAGCATGTAAAGCAGGCGTTATAGCATTGAGTAAGGCTATCGCACGAGAAACAGGGAGATATGGGTTGAGGTTCAACATGGTGTGCCCTGGATTGATAGTTCCCCCTAAAGACGAAGACATAAGTTCCGAGAGTATGTGGAATGAGATGCGTGATATTTTCACCGAAGATGTACTTGAAAAAGTGGAGCGTAATTACATCCTTAGAAGAATGGGTACATCTAATGAAATTGCAAATGCGGTCGTATTTCTAGCTTCTGATGCCGCTAGTTTTATCACTGGCCAAACGCTTAGTGTTAGTGGCGGCTATACAATGATCTAATAGAATCCGTGGAATTTTGAAATGGAAGAGTTTCCTTCAGGAGGATGAACAATGGAAATCGGTTTAGGTTTGCCACGTTTACCGGATGCCGATGGCATTCGGCATTTTGTCGAAAGAGCCGAACAGTTAGGATTTGAATCAGTATTGTCGGGGGATCATATTGTACTTCCAACGGCTGGTACTGACCAGTATCCTTATACTGCAGATGGGTCTTTTTCTAGACCTCCCGACGAACCATTTTTCGAGACTATGACCACTTTAGGCTTTATAGCAGCCTGTACTGATACCATAAAGATAGGGAGTACTGTGATCATACTTCCTTATCGCAACCCAGTAGTACAAGCTAAAATGTTCGCTTCGCTTGATGTGCTAACTAAGGGCAGGATGATTTGTGGTGTGGGAGTAGGTTGGCTAGAAAAAGAGTTTCAGACGCTAGGATTGGAATATGCTGATCGTGGGCCTATGACAGATGAATTTCTGGAAATTTTTCAGACTCTGTGGAGAGATGACGACCCGGAGTTCCACGGTAAGTTCTACGATATAGATGAAATTCAATTTGCTCCTAAACCTATTCAGAAACCTGGTGTGCCAATATGGGTAGGCGGTCATACTCGAAGAGCTTTGCGGCGAACGGCGAAATATGGTGACTGCTGGCACACAACTAGGCAAACACCGGATTTCGTGGCAGAGAATCTGCCCTATTTGAGGCAAGAAATTGAGAAGGCTGGCAGAGACCCCGACAGTGTATCCATTTCACTCAAGCGAAGTTTGCATTTTACTGATTTAGGATATGGCGAAAGTGCGAATGCTATAAGTGGTGGGACCGTAATGGGGACTACTCAGGACGTCATCGATGATTTGCATTATTGCCAAGAATTGGGAATAGATCAGCTGACCTACGATTTTCGCGTAGAAGGTACAGCTGAGAGCGTGAAAGTTATGGAACATTTGGCTAATAATGTATTGCCAGTTGCTCAGCGTCTCGGATAGTAACCAATTAGTACCCCCGGCAAGGGGGTACTTAAATATTATAGACCACTTTCTTTGAACTGTTTTGCGTGTTCTACTAAGCTTAACGCTGTTCGCTTCATGGCCTCTGCTTGTTTATCGCTAACCTGACGTTTGATTTCACCAGGTATTCCTGTAACAAAAGAATTATCTGGTATATCGACGTTGGCTAAGACCACTGCATTTGCTGCTATTAGGCATCCCTTGCCTAATTTAGAATGGAAAAGAAAGGTGCAGTTGTTCCCTAGAAGAGAGCCTTCTCCAATGAAATCCCCATGTACTACAACTGAATGCCCTACAGTGACATAATCTTCTATGATTAGGCCACTGCCGTGGATAACAGCTCCTTCCTGGGCATTTACATAATTGCCAATTTTTATGCTTTCTTTTCCATCACCTCTGACCGTGACACCGGGCCAAATGCTTGAATATTCTCCAATTTCTACGTCACCTACGACGTAAGCATGTTCGCTAACCCAAGCAGTGTCCGCAATCTTCGGTGTTTTATTTCCAAGACTCCTGATCAAGACCTACCTCCTGGCAAGAAAGTATTTTTGGTTTGCTAATTTCAAAAAGCAAAACCCTAGTTTGCCATCGGTGATTATAGACCAAAGTGAGTGGTTTGGGGGAAGTTATTCGTAGGCGCGCATTGCTCGACGCGCAGCCATATCCATTTCTCTGTTCATTATTGCCCTGCGCTTATCGTATTGACGCTTACCTCTTCCAACGCCTAGTTGTACTTTTGCAACTCTGTTTCTAATGTACAGACTTAGCGCTACTACGGTCAGACCTTTTTGGGAAACAAAAGATTGTATTTCAGTAATTTGATCTCGGTGGAGTAATAATTTTCTAGGTCGTCTAGGATCGTGATTGTAAATACTACCAGAATCATATAGGGCTATATGTGCATTTACCAACCAAAGTTCGCCTGATTCTGGCCGAGCGTAGGCGTCTCTTAAATCGACTTTTCCTGCGCGTATAGACTTTATTTCTGTACCTGTTAGTACTAAGCCTGATTCAAATTTTTCGAGGATCTCGTAGTTAAAGAGCGCGCGCCTATTCAGGGCGATTGTACGGCCATCGTTATTGGTATTTGCGCCTTTTTTCTTGGGTTTAGCCAAAATCTTCACGCTTCTGGTTTAGTATTTCCAATGCTTTTTCTATTTGTATGTCATTCAGAGTGTCAGGTGAAATGTCTACCACTACATCCGGTTCAATACCCGCTCCTTCTATTAAAGTACCCTTCGGAGTGAACCAATGTGCTACAGTAAAGTATATACCTGAACCGTCGCTTAATGATCGCAGTATATTAACACTGCCTTTACCAAAAGATTTAGTACCGATTATTGTCGCTCTTTCGTGATCCATGAGGGCTCCGCATAAAACCTCGCTGGCACTTGCACTAAATTGGTTTATAAGGACCACCATAGGATAGTCCTGTTTGCGTCTATTATTACGTACTGGCCAATCTTTTCTTGCTCCAGAGCCGTCGATTTCGTAAAGAACAAGTCCGTCATCAATGAATAGGCTTGTCACGTCTACAACTGAATTGAGTAGGCCACCTGGGTTGTTTCGAAGGTCAAGTATTAGTGCCCCTGATGTGGTTTCCTCTTCGAATTCCCTGAGAGCTCCCTCTACTTCAGACTTGGTACTTTCAGTAAAATTAGATATGTGAATATAGCCGATGTCGTTTGGCATTAATTGGAAAGTAACACTGTCTATTTGTATAACGCCGCGCCTGACGGTTATCGTCACTGGAATAGGCTCGTTTGCATGTAGGATTAAAAGATCCACTGTAGTACCTTTTTCTCCCCTGATCTTGGATACAGCCTCAAGAAGGGTAGTATCTGCAGTGCTATCTCCGTTAATGCCCAATATGATATCTCCAGATCGTATGCCTGCTTTTTCCGCTGGAGAATCTGGCATGGGAGCAATTATCGTTATCTTTTCATCCAGTATACCTACGTGTGCTCCGATTCCTTCAAAGGAACCATGCACGTCCTGCGACTCCATTGAGAATTGTTCAGCGTCGAGGAATGAAGCGTATGGATCATCGAGTGATTCCAGTATTCCTCGTATAGCAGCTTCGCTGATCTTATCTGAGTCTAGGTCGCTACGATTAATGTGCTGTTGTTCTAACAGTTGCCACACTTCTTCGACTCGTTCAAAACCAGTGGTTAGTGATTGCTCATTGGCTATAGATGGTTGTATTGCAGGTTGAAAGCTGCACGCTACCGAAAGCAGCGCTACTAGCATGATGGCTGTCACAACTGACACGAGTATTAGTTTGTTTATATGGATCAATAAATTTAGGCTGAAGACAGATTAATCTACGCAGGTTACTCTCTATAAATTTCATTGTAACATAGGCCTAATAGTATGCTGGGGAGTTTAAATTGACATAGTTTGGAGATGCTTGATAGCATTGCCGAAAAGCCTAGGACGGTGAGTATTTGGTAGGGATAATAAATTTTGGGGCATATATACCAAAATATAGGCTCGGGGTTGATACTGTTGGTTGGCATTCTACTCAGGAACGATCTGTAGCAAATTTTGATGAAGATACCGTTACTATGGGTGTTGCTGCGGGCTATGAATGTTTAAGAGGGCTCGATAGAAAAGAAGTAGATGGCCTCATATTTGCTAGTACGACTCCTCCTTATTCGGAGAAACAGTGCGCTGCCATAGTGGCGGAAGCTTTAGATCTGAGTGATAACTTGTTCACTTCAGATGTAACGGATGTTTTAAAATGTGGTACAAGCGCCCTTCGGTTAGCATTTGATGCGGTGGTAGCGGGATCATGTAATCAAATACTGGTGATAGTTTCAGATAGTAGACAAGGACCCCCAAGGAGTGAAACGGAACGCAATGCTGGAGATGGCGCAGTTGGATTCTTGGTTGGGGATCATAACCTGATAGCAGAATATGAAGGGTTCCATTCGGTTAGCAGAAATATACTTGATAATTGGCGGTCGAGCGGGGATTCTTTTGTCAGAACGTGGGAGGATAGGTTTGCCGTTGAAGAGGGCTTTGAAAGTGTTCTAAACGATGGTATTTTAGGGTATTTATCTAAATATAATTTGCATTCATCTGATTTTGCTAAATTGGCTTTGTATGCTCCAGACGCGCGCAGGCATACGGCCTTGGCAAGAGGTATGGGGTTTAATAGTGAGCAGATAGAGGAGCCTATGTTTGGTCAGCTTGGTAATATAGGAGCGGCTTTTGCTCCTATGTTGTTGGCTAAATCATTGGAATCACGGTTTGAGGGAGATCGCATCTTAGTTGTGTCTTATGGTGACGGCAGCGATATCCTTGGTTTCAGGGTTACTAAAGACTTGCAACTGCCTGCAGGCGTGCTCGGTGTTACTGGTAATTTGATATCTAAGCAAGTTTTAGAATCCTACGAAACGTACGCGAAATGGCGGTCCGTGTGGGATGTTGATGATGGATCTCGAAGGCCAGATCCGCAATCTCCTTCAGCAACGGCGTTATGGAGAGAGAGTGATAAGAATATTAGGCTGTACGGTAGTAAATGTGATAGTTGCGGGTACATTCAATATCCTGTGCAAACGGTTTGTGTAAACTGTCAGAGTAGAGAGGGCTATTCATCTGTTAGGTTTAGTGACCAGTTGGGGAGCGTCTTTACGTACTCTATGGATTATATTGCGGGTACCGTCGATGTTCCATTGGTTATCACCGTAGTCAATTTCGTCGACGGTGGACGTATTCTGTGCATGATGACCGATAGAGATCTTGATCAAGTCCATATCGGCATGCCTGTACAGATGAGTTTTCGTAAGCTTCGAATAGTGAATGGGATACATAATTATTACTGGAAATCTATACCAATGCGAGGTGTCGTTGATGCGCGGAATTAAGGATAGGGTTGCCATAGTCGGTATGGGGTGTAGTAACTTTGGAGAACGCTGGGACTCTAGCGCCGCAGATTTAATGGTGGAAGCGGGATATGAAGCATATGCTGATGCTGGGTTGGAAGCGAAGGATATCCAGGCCGCATGGCTCGGGACAGTAAGCTCTTTTAGAACGGGGCAACCATTAGCAGAGGCACTTAAGTTAGACTATATACCGATCACTAGAGTGGAGAATGCATGTGCAACGGCAACTGACGCATTTCGCAACGCTTGTTATGCGGTAGCTGCAGGAATATACGATATTGTTCTAGCGGTTGGAGTGGAGAAACTGAAGGACTCTGGATTCTCTGGGTTAGCTATTCCCGAAGCTCCTGGGGCAGATGTGGCTCCTCCCACACCTCCGCCATCTCAGTTTGCAATGGCGGCAACTCGTTATTTCCATCAGTATGACATACCATATGATCAAGGCAAACTTACTCTGGCCGAAATCGCAGCAAAAAACCATCATAATGGAACGCTTAATCCTAAAGCTCATTTTCAACGTGAAATAACTACAGATCAAGTGATTAACGCTCCAATGATTGCATGGCCCTTGGGTTTGTTTGATTGTTGCGGTGTCAGTGATGGCGCTGCAGCTGCGATAATTACTACACCAGAAATAGCCCAAAGCCTCAGAAAAGATTATGTATTGGTTAAGGGTTTAGGATTATCAGTAGGAGCTTTCGGGGTCTTAAGGGACGATTGGGATTTTACGCACTTCCCTGAGACTGTCAAAGCAAGTCAATCTGCGTACGATGAAGCCGGTATATCGGATCCTAGAGAGGATATAGATCTGGCCATGGTGCATGATTGTTTTACCATTACTGAACTGATTATTTGTGAGGATCTAGGCTTTAGTGCTAGAGGTAAGGCATCGGAGGATGTGCATTCCGGTAGCTTTACGTTGGAAGGTGATCTACCAGTTAATACTGATGGCGGTCTTAAGTGTTTTGGTCACCCTGTTGGTGCCAGTGGCATACGCATGATTTACGAAGTGTATAAACAATTGCAGGGAAAGGCAGAAGGTCGGCAACTCAAAAAAGCTGATGTTGGACTGACCCATAACTTAGGCGGACGTCCCGGTTCATTTACCTGTTCAGTAGCTATTTTCGGATCTGCTGAATGAAGATCCGAAAATAACCGGAAGTTTTGGAGTATAGCTAGTGGGTAACTTTCTTAAGACGATATCAAGTAGATTTTTAATCGCCCTACAATATCAGGATTATAGGACTTTATGGACGGCTAACCTATTGGCAGGTGCCGCGGCATGGGCTTTAATCGTGGCGCGTGCCGTTTTAGCATTTGAGATCACGGGTTATTATTCTTGGGCTGGGTTGGTTGTATTTGCTGCGATGATTCCGCGGCTAGTGGCCACTCCTTTGATTGGATTTATAGCTGACAGATTCGACAGGCAGACTGTGTTGTCCTGGACGTATGCCTTGAACCTATTGCATAACGTTGCTCTAGCAATTCTTGTAATGACAGACTTAATAGGGCCACTCCTGTTAGTCGCTCTAGCTTTCTTTAATGGAACGCTGAGGGCTTCTCAAATGACTGCGACTCAGTCTCTGGTCCCGAATTTAGTTCCAAAAGAGCACTTGCTGAACGCGGTTGCTTTAAACCAGGCTACTCAACAAGGGTCTAGAGCGGTGGGGCCATTGGCGATTACCCCAGTAGTTCTTTATGTAGGCCTGGATTGGGCGTTCTGGGTGTGTGCACTGTTCTACTTGATAGGTCTTGTTCAGACTATGCGGATAAAGACAAGGTCTACCGGAGAAGTAGATCAACGGAAGAGCGTAGGAAGAAACATATTTGATGGTTTTGCTTATGTTTATACAACTCCAATCGTATTGGCCATGATAATGTTCGCGGTATTTCATTGTACTCTGACTATGTCTTACGAATCTCTGTTACCAGCGATGTCCGAAATAATGAGTAAAACTGGCGATCCTAATCACGCGGTCTTGTTGATGTCAGGTATAGGCGTAGGAGCTTTGATATCCTCAGTATTATTGGCAGGGGTCAGGACAGACGCTGTTAGAGGCCGCGTTTTCTTGTTTGTGGGACTAACGAGTGGCCTTACATATGTGGCTTTAGGAGTATCTTCCTTGATGGAGATGGCTCTGTTATTTGCTGTTTTATTAGGAGCGAGCACTGCCGGTTTTATGACAGTTACTCATACAGTCATTCAGGCTGTGGTTCCGGATGGCGTTCGTGGAAGAGTGTCTGGAATATACAGCATGCACGTCGGAGGCAGTATGGCTTTTGCTAATTTATTCAATGGCATATTGGCGGATGTCTTCAATGCACCCCTGATAATGACCATAACTGGTAGTGCATTTCTGGCTCTATCTATTGTAAGCGTCATTTACAAGCCTGTACGGGGTCTCTACTTCCCGAGAATATTCAATAATGAACCCACTTGAAATTGATGATAGGACGCTTTTAAGGTATCACGTGACTCTGTTTGGGTACCCTTGATTATCGGCGTTCTGTAGAGCAGTCTGAAGAAATTGTGGAAAATGGGTATCCTTTGTCCTTGACTTAAAAAAAGTGATCTTGATATAAATTATTAGCAACTTAGTGGGAAGTGAGTGCGTCGGGTGGTTGCAACTTTTATGGTTATTATTAGTCCATGCACAGATTCTCCCAAGTAATAGTGTTGTAGGGTTAATTCAGCCTTATGCTCGAAACGAGTCTAGTTAAAGTTATTGGCCGAGGGAGCACAGTTAATCTCACAATAGATGATATTGAAGATATTTCTGTTGTATCCCAACATCTGCATGACCATTTAGTTACTAATCGTTTTATGTATTCGACTGGGATTATAAACGTAAATGTGGGGCAACGGATCCTGGTTAAGGACGAGATCCAGAAAATAAAGGAAATCATTGAATCGGAATCGGATGTTACAGTAGCCAGATTTTGGTGTGATCCGTTTGTATTGTCTGAAGCACTATCGGAACGTAATGGATTCGGGGTAGATTTAGCTGATCCTTCAAGAAAATTGCAGCCACAGCAGGCGATTGTAATTCAACATAACGATCCAGCCACATATTTAGATACTATCAGCCATATAGAAAATGATGAGATTGACTTGGTAGATGATTCCTCTGTAGATACTGATAGCTCTGAATCCGACCTCCCAGATACGCCAGAGTATTTGGATGGATTGATTAAAGCTACTGGCTATTCTGATGGGGAATTGCATTACGATACCGAATATGTATCTTCAGATATTTCGGAGATTATGGAAGACGATGAAGAAAAATTAGATGATCTCGTCGGATTTCCAATTAGAGATGAATCTGAACCCGTAGAGGTTAAGTCAAGTAACAAAACGGAAGAGCTGATAGATGCCTACCGCAGAAATGAAGCACTATTTATAAAGACTACATGTCGCTCAGGTGAGGTTATTAAATACCCTGGAGATATAGTTGTATTAGCAGATGTAAATCCTGGCGCGCAACTAGTTGCTGACGGAGACATAATCATTTTCGGAAATCTTAGAGGATTTGCTCATGCTGGTGCTAGTGGAGATACACAGTCAGTAATAGTAGCGTCAAATTTGAATTCTCACAGAATACAAATTAGCGATTGTGGGGGAGTCTCTCCTGAGAAATCCAAACAGAATAAATCGAGAGGAAGTAAGCCTAAGATAGCCTTCATCCGGCGTAATTCAATATATGTAACGACATACACTGGGAGGTTTTCTGGGTACAGTGGAGGGGTATTGTATGAAGGGTAGAACCATAGTAATCACGTCAGGTAAGGGTGGCGTTGGAAAAACTACAACTACTGCCAATATTGGTACTGGACTAGCAATGCGAGGGCACAGAGTGGTTGTTATAGATACTGATATCGGATTACGAAACCTTGATGTTGTTATGGGATTAGAAAATCGTATTGTATATGATCTAGTTGACATAATCGAAGGCAACTGCAAAATGCATCAAGGTATGATTAAAGATAAGAACAATCAGGATCTATACCTGATACCGGCTGCGCAAACTCGGGACAAGAACTGTATCACTGAAGAACAAGTCAAGGAACTCTGCTCTAAACTTGAAAGTGAATTTGACTACGTGTTAATTGACTGCCCTGCTGGTATAGAACAAGGATTTAGGAACGCTATTGCTGCTGCTGAAGAAGCCATAATTGTAGCTACTCCGGAAGTCTCTGCAATTCGTGATGCGGATCGAGTGATTGGTTTACTGGCGGCTGCAGAAATTCATAACCCCAAGCTAATAATCAACAGGATACGGCCTGGAATGGTTAAACGGGGTGAGATGATGGACAAGGATGACATAGTTGATTTGTTGGCCGTAGAAGTTCTTGGAATGGTTCCTGCAGATGATCGTTTGATAACAGCAACTAACCAAGGAGTCCCAGTAATACATGATAAACGAGCTGTTTCAGGAGCAGCGTTTTCACGTATTACTGCCAGAATAGATGGAGATGATGTTCCATTGATGGATCTAGACCCTAAAACAGGTATTATGGGTAAAGTTAAAGAAATCATGGGAATGAATAGAGGTGCTTACTCACATGCGTGAACTAATAAAATGGGTAATTGCCAAGCGGGACCAGACGAGGATTGTTGCCAGCAAAATTTCAGCAAGAGAGCGCCTGCAGATGGTTTTGATGCGAGACCGTATGGACGTGTCGCCGGACATCATGGACGCTCTAAAAAATGATATGAAAGATGTTATGTCGCGATATCTTGTGGTAGAAGATGATTTTCAAGAATTTGCGATTCATCGGTCGGACGAATCAGTGTTTTTAGTGTCAAATATATTGGTTAAGGAATTACCGAGAAACACTGTTACCACTTAGAAACTTATATCGGGAATAGACTATAGAGGGGTAGATGGTTCGGGGTGCAAAAATTTGGCACTCTGCACTGCATGCCCCTTTGGTATGTCCTATCTGAGTAGTATAATCTTGGCCACTTGTTATGAGGACGTGGGAATGATGCACTCAACTAACGATGAATTATCCAGATACTTGGAGTTAACTCCGAAGAGTAAAGCTTACTGGGATAATGCTTGTGAGTATCTACCCGGGGGAGATAGTAGGAATTCTATCTATTGGAGACCATATCCGATCTTTATTGAGTCTGCCAAGGGAGCGATAGTTACGGATATTGATGGATGTGAACGGTTAGATTTCATAAATACTATGACGACTATGATACTGGGCCATGGTTTCCAACCCGTTATTGATGGAGTTCGGAGTCAATTAGAAAATGGTGTTGGGTACAATGCTCCCAACACTCACCAAGTTGAACTGGCTCGGAGTTTATGTGAGCGGATACCAAGTTTAGATCTCGTTCGATTCACTAATTCTGGTACGGAGGCAACTTTAAACACTATTAGAGCAGCCCGAGCTTTTACTGGTCGAACGTCCTTTGCAAAAGTGGAAGGTGGTTATCACGGCACTCATGACTCTGTATCTGTAAGTGTAAGAGTAGATGTCTCAAAAGCAGGCAGTATGGATTCACCGGAACCATTAGCGGCGAGTGAAGGGTTGCCTAGTGAAATATTAGATCAAGTGATTGTATTGCCATTTAATGATACAGAAGTAGCTCTCAACATCTTACAAGACCATCGCAGCGATCTTGCAGCAGTAATTGTAGAACCAGTCATGGGGTCAGTTGGTATGGTTCCCGCAACGCATGAATTTTTATCTATGTTGCGCAGTTTCACCCAAGAACATGGAATAGTATTAATCTTTGATGAAGTTATTAGTTATCGTGTCTCCCCAGGAGGCTGTCAGGCTCATTATGATATAACTCCGGATATGACTGCCCTAGGTAAGATAATCGGCGGCGGATTTCCTGTTGGTGCTTTTGGTGGTCGGAGGGATATCATGGAGTTGTACGATCCTAGGTTCGGGCCTAGAGTTAGCCATGCAGGCACGTTCAATGGAAACCCTGTCTCTATGTTGGCTGGAGTTATTACCTTGGATCATCTGACCCCACGAGTCTACCAAGAATTAGAAATGCACGGGCAAAGATTACGTTCTGAGATTCATAATATCTGTATTGACCTAGAGGTCCCTGCCCAAATTACTGGTATAGGTTCTCTATTTGGAATTCATTTTGTAGGTCATGAGATACAGAACTACCGTGACATTGCTGACTGTGATACCGGATTACGAGATCGAGTGTTTCTAGGACTTATGAACGAGGGTATACTAGTGGCTCCTAATTTAGTAGGAGCTCTGTCAACTGAGACAAAGGAAGCTGAAGTTGCAGTATTTTCGGAAACGTTTAGAAACGTTCTGTTGAGAAATATGTGATTAGAACCTGCTGAAAGTTTATGGTATGTCTTAAATCAGAAGTGGTAATTGATTTGTTACGGATATTTTAAAGGATGGGCCTTTAGCCCATCCTTTGTTTATATTATCTGGACTAGTCTACTGGAGCACGTTTTTCCCATTTTTCGGGAGGCGGATAGACTGGTGTAGCTAATCTACGTACGTTTTCAGTAGCGAACCAATCTTTGCACTCCTCTCTCCATTTTACATAATGTGGTGCGTTGCGGTGTGCTTCGACGGCCGCGTCATCTTGATATATTTCGTATAGGTGGATCTGGTTGTCGTCTTCGTTATCTTGAAGAACATCAAATCTTAGGCACCCCGGTTCATCATTGTTTGAACCTCGTGCGTCTCCCATCATTGATGCCATGAATTGATCTTTAAATCCGGGCTTGATATTGATTGTCACTACTAGGGCTATCATTTTCCCTCCTTATATCTGGTGTATATCCTCATAGCCAGCGTCATTATATCTATGCACATGACGGGATACAAGAAAATAGCTGTGGTGACACGTCTCGAAATAGGATGTAGAATTTCCGAAACTGATGGTCTGGAGATAGGAATGGCCGATATACCAATCGTATACACACTTACAGTCTGCCCTGCCTGTGATCTTTTGAGGGAGACATGGCGTCGTGAAGGGGTGGATTATGAAGAAAGACGGGTCGATCAAAGTCAGGATACACTGGATGAAGCTTTGGACTATGGAGATTCGGTTCCAATAATTTTATATCCTGATGGAAAAGTTGAAATTGGGTTTCAAGGTAAAACTGGTTGAGAAATTGGATAACCGACCGTTGGTCGGCCAAAGAGTAAACTGATTGCACATTTAGTTTAAGGGAGTAGTGAAATGGCGAGTGAAAGTACGGTTGTTACACCTCAGAGATATTTAGAAGGATTTGGATACTCAGACTATATAGGCCAAATTAATGTTAACAAAGCAAGATTTCAGGAATTTTACGATAAATTTCAGGTTAACGACGAAGAGTCAAAGACCTTAAAAGATATTGCAGCTAATCCCAAGGGACCGTCCAAGATGATGGTTATAGGCGAAGACTGGTGTGGAGATGTGGTACGAGGTTTGCCAGTTTTAGCTAGGATGTCAGAGGCAGCTGGCTGGGATATGAAAATATTCCCACGGGACTCTCATGAAGACATTATGAATGAGTTTCTGAAAGAAGGGAAATATATGTCGATTCCAGTGGCAGTTTTTTATACCAGTGAACATGAATACATATGTCACTGGATCGAACGTCCAGAAGTGGCAGCTCAGGAACAAAGAGTTATTGAACAGCAAATAAGGGACGAAAATCCTGACATTACGGACCAAGAGTTTGGTCGGGAACGGCGTAATAGGACCGGAGCCAAAGCTGGAGAATGGCAGCAAGCTACGGTGACGGAAATAATAGCTCTCTTACAAGCAAACCTTTAACAATGGGTCGAATCATATAAGATTGATAGAAAACGTAGGGCCCAGTAGACTTACCAGTTTTCTATTAACCTACGGCTAGAGCCCTAACTTCCTTGGCGGTTTCTGGAAGAGGATACGCTTTCCAGGTTGCACCATCGTCCTGGGAACCAAATGCTTCTCCTGCTCGGGCAACACAGAATATGTTGTGCGGGGCTCTTGGGTTATTTCTAATGGCCATCATTGTGCTATTAGAAATAACCCCACTTCCGACTGTCTCAAAGGAGCGGAATAGGTCACGGCTCCTGAATACAGCTCCCTTATCGCTTATAGCTGCAGCGCCAATTGACACATACAGAACGTTAGGTATGTGGGTGTCAGACCAGAGGTCCCTAGTATATGTGATCTCTGAGAATTGACCGAAATTTATTGGTATCCAATCGCTGCCTCTATCAGGTCCTATGAATGGTCCTTGTCTAGTAGTGATGAAAACGGTGTGTGGTGAAGCAGCAGTACAATGAATTCCGTGTAGATCTAGGGTATCTTCACTAGGCGCGAGTGATCCAGTAATATCTTCCCAATTGTCTCCGCCATCAAGACTTCTGATTACCCCGGCAACTTCTAATGCTGCATATATCTCATCTGGCGCGTTTGGATCTGCGGTAAGCGCAATAACGCGAGTTGGGAATGACATGATACATTCATTGGATCCCATTATTGCGGGTGTTTTATGCCAAGAATCACCACCGTCGGTGCTTTTATGCACTTCTCCCGGCGCAGTTCCTAGGTACATAGTTGTGGGGTCCCCAGGCTTAAATAAGAAAGACCATACACTAGGGCCATCTGCGGGATAAATTAAGCGTGTCCAACTGTTACCTCTATCTAAGCTTCTATACGGACCGTCATGAGTTCCAGCAAACAATATCTCAGGATTATCAGGGTGGATAATCAGTCCCTGTACCTGCACTTTATCCGGAAGTCCATTGGTTAGGCATTCCCAGGAGTCTGATCCTGGCGAGAGGCGATACAATCCATATGTTTCTGCCCCTACGTATATGAATGTGTTCTCTTCAAAAGCCATATACTACTGGACTCCTTTGCAGATTTTGATATTTAATCTATGGCGATCTCTTCCAGCGAATACGTGAATTCTTCAATTACTGGATTCGACAGAAGTTTTTCAGCCATATCATTTACTTTTGCTTCAGCCACTGGCTG
>PBBR01000022.1 GCA_002716645.1 Chloroflexota bacterium | reverse complement strand
ATGATCGTTGGTATCATATCGGGGCCACTCACGCCTCCTTCCTGGATTACCAGTAATAACAATACCGATTTTTTCGATCTGAAAGGATTAGTTCATGCTGGATTACAAAAGGTGGGCATAAACGAGACATATGAGGCCGACTCGGAAATGTGTTTCAAAGAATCTTGCTGCGCTCGGATCTTAGTGAATGGTTCAGAAGTGGGGGTTATAGGAGAATTGTCTGAATCAGTCATAAATGCATTTGATATTAGAACCCCAAATGCCATACTCTTCGAATTAGATCTGGAAACAATTCTACGATCGCAGCGAACATCTACATGGGCATTCAACCCGCTATCCAGATTCCCAACAGCAAAGCGAGACCTCGCATTAGTGCTACCTGAGGATATACCTGCTGAAAGCATAATACAGGCACTATCCAGGGACAAATTAGTCATTGATGCCAACATATTTGACGTATACTCGGGTGATACACTGCCGTCTGGCATGAAATCCCTAGGCGTGCACATATATTTCCAAGCATCAAATCGGACACTAACAAATAAAGATGTAGATAAAGCTCTTAGCACCCTTTTAAAATCCCTAGAAAAAGACATGGGTGCGGTTTTAAGGACTACCTAGTAATCCCGCCATATCAAACACAAGAGGATCGTAGTTAGATGGAATCTATTCATAGCCACGGACATAGACATTCGAACGAAGACATGCTGAGCGTTGAAGAGGCATTTGACCGTATACTGAAGGCTTTTCAACCGCTCAATTCCGAGAGCAAGCCAATCCTAGAAACTGTAGGGCAAATACTCCACGGCGACGTTAAATCCCCTATTGATATACCACCTCTAGATAATTCTGGAATGGACGGCTATGCCGTATTATTCGACGACATACAAGGCGCAGATGAAAAAAATCCCATAACTCTGGAAATTATAGATACCGTACCTGCAGGACAAATCTCAACGAAACAAATTGCCACTGGGACCACTATCCGTATTATGACGGGAGCCCCAGTACCAAATGGTGCGGATACAGTGATCCCTTTTGAAGAAACTGATGAGATCTCTCGAATTACAACGTCATCTCATTTATCCCATGTATCTATCATGTCAGAGCTACCGAAACACGCAAACATTAGACCAGCCGGTGAAGATGTGAAGTGTGGCCAAGTTGTTCTTGAATCCGGCACCGCTATTAGGCCCGCTGAAGTTGGCGTGCTGGCATCGCTAGGAGTTTCTAGCACAAACGTTATCAGGAGGCCGATAGTCTCAGTATTATCTACCGGAGACGAACTAGAGGAATTAGGTCAAGAGCTCCGTAAAGGACACATCTATGACAGCAATACATATAGCATAGCCTCAGCTATTTCTGCAGCAGGTGGTATACCGAATATTCTGGGCATAGCTAGAGACAATATCAAAGACTTGGAATCCATGTTATCGCTAACTGCATCGTCTGATTTGCTCATTACTTCCGCTGGTGTCTCAAAAGGTGACTACGACCTAGTTAAAGACGTTCTTATGAACAATGGCGACATGAACTTTTGGTCCGTATGCATGAGACCTGCAAAGCCATTAGCTTTTGGCATTTTACGGCCTTTAGAAAATTCCAGACTGCCCTTAATCGGTTTGCCTGGCAACCCTGTAAGCGCTATGGTAGCGTTTGAAATGTTTGCTAGACCGGCTATTAGAAAGATGCTCGGTTTTAAAACATTGCACAGACCACGGGTAAATGGAATTTTAACATCACCAATATATAACCACGATGGTCGAAGAGTCTATGCTAGAGTAGAGGTCACATCTAAGGAGGGTATATACTATGCTAACCCCACTGGACCGCAAGGCTCAAACATCTTAACTTCAATGACCAAGGCTAATGGCTTAGCTATATGCCCTGAAGACATAGATAAAAAAGATAGCGGTGAAACGGTAGAAATAGTTATGATAGATCGTAATGAAGAAGGAGAATAATGACTACACAGGAACAAAGCGCTTTGGAAGATCAGCCAAAGGATACGCTTTACAAAGTAAGTTTTGAAAAGTTGGAAGCACTAGGTAGGTCGGCTATCTATGTATTGGCATCAAGGCTACCAGAATCAGCTCCATCGATAAACAGCCCGAATTATTCAGATCTCAAACCCCAGAAACTAGTCGATGAGATAGCAAAGCATTCCAAAGGCCAAGATGGTTATATCACCACAGACATGCCCATACAAGAAATGGTATTTAGGATAATACTGGGAAAACGCAACCGGCCCATGTCTCTTAGTGACATACACAACGAACTAACCGAGAAATGGTCTACTCCTATCAGGCCAATAACAATATCCCAGACCGGGCTGATGCGAATATTGGATTCGGACACATACTACGGATTCATAGAGGCGTAATTAGTAGCAGCTAATCAGGGGTAGGTGTATTCTAGTTCAACTACCCCTTAGCGACTATGTGGCTATTAGAGATTTCTACCATTTTCTCAAACGCTGCCGGATCATTAACTGCAAGATCAGCTAGATTCTTCCGATCTACTTCCACCCCAGCTAATTTTAGGCCATGCATGAACTGACTATATGTCATTCCGAGGGCCCTAGATCCCGCCCCGATCCTGGTTATCCAAAGCCTACGATAGTCGTGCTTGCGGTCACGTCGATCTCGGTAGGAATGTGACCATGCATGCAGTAGAGCCTCTTTGGCCCTTCGATATTGTCTATGAGAAGATCCATGGAAACCTCTGGCCGCTGAAAGGACCTTCTTATGTCTTCTTCTAGAGGTAAAACCCCCTTTGACTCTTGGCACTATATCTCTCCAGTGGTAATGCGTATGATTGGTTTAACCATATGGCAATAACCGCTTAAATCGTTTCACATCTTTAGAATCTACCGGTAGCTTACTGGCGTATTTGCGAGTAACCTTAGTAGGTTTCTTTCTCCTAAGGTGGCTGCTCATGCGCTTCATTCGCATAAGCTTGCCAGTACCAGTTACATGTAGCCGTGCTTTCGCACCCTTGTGGGTTTTAAGTTTTGGCATCTGCTAAATCTTCATCTTTCTTTTCAGTCTTAGTCGTGTTGGGTATAAGGATCATCGATAGCGCTCTACCTTCCATAGAGGGCGGCTTTTCGAGCCTTATCTCGTCTTTAAGGTCTTCTGCCACGCGTTTCAAAAGGCCAAGGCCGACCTGTTGATGAACACTCTCTCTGCCCCTGAACCTAACGGTCAATTTTACTTTTGCTCCATCTCCGATGAATTCCTTCACTTTCCGAAGCTTAGCATCCAGATCATGCTGCCCTATATTAGGTCTAAACCTAACTTCGCGAAGTTCTGTGCTTTTCTGGCTTTTCCTAGATTCACGTTCTTTCTTAGAGTAGAGGTACCGAAGCTTTCCGTAATCCAACATCCTAGCCACAGGAGGATCTGCGTTTGGTGCTACCTCTACCAAATCCAGTTCCTGCTGACGCGCCATTTGAATCGCATCACCAAGAGTCATTACGCCTAACTGTTCCCCGGACTCACCGATAACTCGTACCTTTGGGGCCCGAATGTTCTCGTTCGACTTATACTCTCTAGCTATATTATTACCTCCAGAATACCCACTAACGCTTATTTTTAGTTGAGGAAACAATTTATCACACGGGTTTTACTCAGTCAATGCAAATACTGACTAGGATCGTGGGATATATGCAGTATTTCAACTATAAAGAACCTCTAGATATCTTCTCCAAGTTCTCTCAAGAACTTTTCTATATCGGGAGACAACTGGGTAAGCGAATTAGATTCATCAGTCAGGGAGTTATCATATCGTTCTTCTAGCTTTTGCATCAATTCCGTCATACCTTCCGTAGTTTCAACGGTATCCTGTAATTTAGCGTACTGGTCTGAGCCTTTCTGTTTATCTATCAAGTGTTCAGGCAATTCGTACAAATTACACAAAATTTCAACAAGTTTAGCAGTACCCACAAAGTCATCTTCAATATCTAAATATTGGGGCAAATGGGCCACGAATGTCCTTGTTTCAATGCCTATCCGCTCTGCCTCTTGTGACACCAGATACGTTATTGTGGTTGGACCCTCATACGTACTTTGCTGAACACCCATTTTTAACTGTTCCTCTTTAACAGTGCCTCCGTTCCCCAACCCCGACACAAGCAGAGGTCGTGTGTGAGGAACCATATCGTACATTCCGCCTATTAGGCAGTACCGTTCCACTTTCAACCATTTAATAAGCTCTATAACACTATCAGTAAATTCTTCGCCGTACAGTTGCGGTTCCAGCAAATGAATAGTTATCAAGCTCGGGCCATTACTTACCGTAGAACACCGTATAGTCGTATTTGGAACATTTACCTGACGAATCCCTTCATTGAAATATGACCTTGGGCGATATCTAGTAAAATCGTAGAATGTTCCCGGTGCGGCCAATCGGCCTATTTCTTCAGATTTAAGATGTCTTTCGATTCTNCTCAGAGCCANCGTTCCTATATTGCCAACATCAATCCATGGCCTTAGNACAACGATAGCATGAGGTCTCTCGATATCCGGCAAAACNTCATTAATATCAAACGCACCAATTTTCATNTTGAATATCTCCAAGTCGTACTGAAGCCANGTAATAACCTAGATTTTATCGGACTAAATGACGNNCACTGTATCAGCACTCTCCCATATCCTGCATATCCGNGCTCTTCCANGCCACACCNCCATCTCTTACTGTCAAAAGCGTATCNAACCTAACATTACCATCAACGTTGTGGCCTGCCATATCATGCCACACNAAGCGCCCTTCTCTTAAATTAAAAACTGCAGCGTCTCCACTCATGCCAACTCTCAACGATCCAATNTCTTTATCCATACCGAGCACCGATGCAGGTTTGTTGGTACTTGCTGACACCACGTCTTCAATAGACAATCCCATAGCGTGAAATTTGCTTAGCAAGTCATTCATTAAATATACTATTCTTCCCGAAGGAGGCACATGAATATCAGTACTTATGGTATCGGGCGGCAGACCTTGGTCTAGGGCATGCTTAACAACATCTACATCGCAGTGTATTCCTGCGTGACCAACATCCATAATTACGCCACGGTCTACTGCTTCTCTTACCTCTGAACGTATTTTATTATTGTTATCCAATATAGACTCATGATCTCCGTTAAAAGCATGTGTCGATATATCTCCAGGCCCCAAGAACTCAAGAACATTTGGCAACGGTATCGGAGTACCGCTAACGTGTACCATCAATTTTTTCCCTGATTTATCTGCTGCTTCCCTAGCAGCTATCATAGCCTTCTCAGCATTCCACCGTGCGACGGCGTCATAGTGCATCCTAACTTTAACCCCGAATATACTGTTCGGATTGTCTTTAATAGTGTCTACGGTCCTATCGACATCTATTATGCGCAAGTCATGAAGGCCGCCCCCTAGGACTTTATTTGCAGCCAAACCCACGGCACCGATATGCAAAAATGCTACAAGCCTAGTTTTGTGCGCAGGGAACACGTAATCTCTCATTGCTCCATAATTTAAAAACCCTGAGCTACCAGCATCTACCCCAGTAGTGACCCCAGCTGACAAACAATTTTGATCAGCATGAACGGCACTCCCAGTACCACCATGGTAAAAATGGCCATGTAGATCAATCAGGCCCGGGGTAACTAGCTTCCCAGACACATCTATCGTAGATGCAGACAACTCGGATGAAATCTCAGTTTCAACACCCGAAACAAGCCCATCTTTAAATGCTATATCTCTCTTGTCGTAAATATTCTGTTCGGGATCCAACAGTGTCCCATTTTTCAGAATCAAGTCGTGCTGTTTATTTTCAGTAGTCATTACATTATCTTCCTACTCTTTAGTTAAGTTACCGTGGATCCCAACCTCTAAGGAAATATACAGATACAAGATACTGAATCTATCCAACCCAATATGCGAGGGCATTCACTCGATGTAGAAATCATCCTCTTCGGTATCCCCATATTCCAACCGCCTCAACCGAGGATATACCTTCTCTTTAGGGCTACGGAGGTCTTTATCTGAAATATCCGGTGCCTCCAGTAAGGGTTTGGCTTCCCATTTTTCCACCGCTTCCTTTATCAGGCGATTTACTATTTGAGGAGATCTACCTTGGAGTCTCCCCACCTGATAGGCAAGCGTGACAGCTAATTGATTAACTGTTATAACGTCGAAAGCATCTGAATCTCTCAGATCTTCCGGCATGCCACCAGCTTGATCAATAAAGTCGTCTAAAACTTGTCCAATAATGTCCGGGAGACTATCCAACTCTATCTCTGTCATATATTCAGTAAGGCAATCAGTTAGTTCAACTACCCCTGCGTCGGGAAGCACTAATCCCAGAAAGTCATCTTGTTGGTTATCTGAGGCCATTTTCGAATATCTCCTTAATGGGTTGTGAACGGTTTCAACTGACCTTACGCAACGCATATTTCCCGAATACATTCTAACATCATACAAGCAATATTATGCATCCATAATCATTTCTTGAAGGGTCAAGATAGCCATGCTATTATGGCCGTATAGACTAAATTCTGTGCTCTGAACGGAGGCATACCAACCCATGACGTCAGACCGAATGGATATAGACGTTTCGGTGACAGATGAATTCTCCGCCCTGGTATCAGAATCATGGTTAATAGAGGTAGCAAGCACCTCCCTCAAAGCCGCATTCCCAAACATTCTGCCGGGCCATGTAAGCATATTGATCACTGACGATTCTTATATACAAAAGCTTAACGCCACTTATAGGGGCTTGAACGAGATTACCGATGTGTTAGCGTTCTCCAGCCAACATAATGGGCACTGGGAAGGCGTCATTAACGAAAACCCTATGCTAGAGGATATCCCAGATGACTTCGTCTTTCCTCCAGGAATAACTCAGCCTCTCGGCGAATTAGTAATATCCTATCCGCAAATTCAGAGGCAGGCTCCTGAAAACAATAATTCAATCTTAAAAGAGCTATCATTTATTACAGGACATGGTATTCTGCATTTAGCCGGTTACGACCACGAAGAACCAGATGACGCGGCCATGATGAAATCCAAAGAAGTAGAGATACTGTCACTAATAGATTTTGAGGCTCACCATGACATCTGAAGTTTACGCGAGAAAATGGCGGCCCTCGGTTTTTGCCGATCTAGTTGGGCAAGAGCACATAACCTCGGTATTGCAAAACGCTCTTACAACCAACAGGCTTGGTCACGCATATATTTTTTGCGGCCCGAGAGGCACCGGAAAAACAACTACAGCACGAATACTGGCGAAAGCAGCCAATTGTTTAGCGCTTTCGGACGGAGATCCATGTAATTCTTGCACCATATGCATATCTGCGAACTCTAATACCTTATTAGATATTATAGAATTAGACGCGGCTAGCAATAGGGGAATCGACGAAATTAGAGAGATACGAGATAAGGTTAATTTCGCCGCCATAGAAGGAAAATACAAAATATATATTATTGATGAAGCTCACATGCTAACAGACCAAGCTTCAAACGCTTTCCTTAAAACCCTAGAAGAGCCTCCACCCCACGTCATTTTCATATTATGTACAACAGAAGCACACCGAATCTTGCCAACGATTCTATCAAGATGCCAGCGCCATGATTTTAGGCGTCTACAAAACCAAGATATGATCAACCAGCTTGCATCTATAGCCTCCAAGGAAAATTTCTCAATTGATAGCGAAGCTCTGAAAACCATATCTCGCCAGTCATTTGGGAGTCTTAGAGACGCAGAAAATTTACTGGAACAAATAGTAATATCATACGGCAATGATATTACTAATGATCATGTGACTGACATGCTAGGCTTAATTACTACAGAAACCCCTCTAAATATCCTCTCTGCTTTACTGGCAAAACAAACAACGCAATGTCTAAGTTTGATTAACGAAGCATCTTGGGAAGGGTTCGAACCAAAGCGCATACACAAAGCAACGTTAGACCTACTCCGTGCTGCTATGCTAATAGAGTGGGGTGTCGTCGGAAACCTAGACTTACCAGAAACGACAATTAACCAAATAACAGCCTCAATCAACAAAATACCCTCGCACAATATTGGCCAAACATTGAAGATATGGAGCAATATCGTTATCAGTTCCGACTCTGCGTCAACTCTAGCACTAGAGCTGGCAGCCATCGAAATATGCGGGGCGGCGCCTGATGAATTATCCATTGGACTCGCACAACCGATCAACAAAGGTAAAATGCCCAGTATCGAACAGGAATCGGAAAAGCCACCGCAAGTACCTAGTTTTTCAGAGACTGTCCAGAATTCCCAACGCGCAAATCCAGTGAATAATGAGGAACCTGATCAGAGTACAGGTATTAGCGATACAAATACCCCAGAAGTCCAAGACTCTCAATTCATAAATTCAATGCATACTGAGAATCCTAAACGATATGAGGATATTCCAGCTCCAGACACTCAAGAAGTGACAATACCCATTCCTGACATGGAAAAAGATTCAATATCTGAGAGTAAAGTTACGAATGACTTTAGAAATAGCTGGATGGAATGCCTTAAAATTCTTAGTCGATGCAAAGGCACCAAATACACACTAGGAGCACTTCTTCGCGACTGTAGTGTTGACGACATGCAAATCGCGGACGACAGTATGGATTTACCATTTAGGAATCAAGCCAATCTTGATCGCATGAGAGAAGAAATGGCAGATCCAAATAGTCGTAAAATGGTGCACGAGGCTATTTATAAGTGCTTCGGGCATGAGTTAAATCTTGAGCTAACGCTGTGCAACTCACAGGAAGACCAGATTTCTCGGCGTGCTATTCAGGATAGCCCATTAGTAAGAGCGGCCCTAGGAATGGGGGCTAGAATTATAGAGGAGACCCAAGAATGAATAAAAACATGATGCGACAGGCACAGAAACTTCAAGCAGAGCTACAGAAAGTTCAAGCAGAGTTGGAAAATTCTACCGTAGAAGGAAGTTCCGGAGGCGGGGTAATTAAAGTTATAATGACTGGAAAGCAAACCATAGAATCTATCACAATAGATCCAGAAACAGTAGATGACATAGAATTGCTTCAGGATCTAGTAGTAGCAGCTGTCAACGATGCATTTAATAAGACTCAAGAAATGGCAGCGAGCAAGATGGGAGCAATTACCGGAGGGATGAATATCCCCGGCCTAGGATTCTAAATAAGTTAAGTGAGATTCACTACCCTATCCTATACAAGAAGTCCTACAGACGATAAATTGACGTGCACATATCAATTGAAACACACTCAGGAATAGGTCAATATGGCTACCGATCCAATACCATCAGCGGCACCGGCTTTAGCTAAACTCATTCAAGAATTAAACAAATTGCCTGGAATAGGACCAAAAAGTGCCCAGCGATTAGCGTTCCATATAATACGACTTCCAGAAGCTGAAGCTGAAGAATTGTCACGTGCCATAAGCATCGTTAAAACGAATATTACATTATGCGATCAGTGTCAAAATCTTACAGAAGCCAGCCCATGCACCATTTGCGCCAACACTAACAGAAATACCACTCAATTATGCGTTGTCGAAGATCCGATGGATGTATTGGCATTAGAACGAACACATTCATACCAAGGAGTTTATCACGTCCTACACGGATCTCTGTCTCCTCTAAACGGAATTGGGCCTGACCAATTGAAAATTAGGGAGCTTTTCCAAAGACTGTCAAACGCTAATATCGAAGAGCTCATCATTGCTACTAATCCCACTCTTGAGGGCGAAGCCACGGCAATGTACATCTCAAGGCATTTGTCGGGTCAAAATCTAAAGATCACTTTTCTAGCGAGAGGTCTGCCAGTCGGCGGATCATTAGAGTACTCGGACGATATAACTCTAAGTAGAGCTCTACAAGGTCGTCAGGAAATGTAAATATGCCCAATCCAAGAACATATTTGGCAACCGGCATAATACTCAAGAAAACGCCATTTGCAGAAGCCGACCTTTTAATAACCATGTTTAGCAGAGAACATGGCAAATTACGTGGTATCGTGAAAGGTGCCCAAAAATCCACAAGCAGGATGGTCGGTCATTTTGAGCCATTAACTATGGTCGAAATATCTGCCAGTAAAGGGCGAACATTAGACACTATAAACCAAGCCCAGATAATTAATAACTTTTCAGATCTAAAATCCAATCTTTCACTAATCAGTCAAGGACTCTATGTAGCAGAGCTATTAGACGGTTTCGGAAATGAATCGAATTCCAACCACCACCTATACAACGTAGCGGTCGACACATTGGTTAATATCAATGCAAATCCAGATCAGCTATTAAATCTCAGATGGTTTGAGATTCATCTACTGAAAAGCACAGGCTTTGGAATTGAATTTGAAACATGCACATCATGTAACACTGATATCCAACCTCAGCATCATAGATACAGCCCAAGTCACGGTGGCCTAATATGCCCTGAATGCAATCAGTTAACAGAGTATTCCCATCCAATTTCGTTACAAGCTTTAAAAGTGTTCCGGTTAATAGACCGAACAAATCTATTGTCTCTACCTTATTTGAATATTTCAGATGCACTACTACTAGAGATGAAAACTTTGTTAGGAACTACCGTACGATATTGGGTTGATAAAGAAATACGCAGTAATACGTTCATGGAACGCCTTGAACGATTGGACTAGCAAGCAGTATTCTCCTGTGCGGCTATAACAGTCAACATAGAAATATAGAGGTTTTAATACTACAAAACCTCGAAAGGCAATCCATGTTCGAGAAAATACTAATCGCGAATCGCGGGGAAATCGCCTGTCGCATCATAAAAACTTGCCGAAAGCTCGGCATCAAGACGGTGAGTGTATACTCCGACGCTGACTCGCAGTCAAAGCACGTAAAGCTGTCGGACGAGAGCTATTGTTTAGGTCAATCAGACGCTAGTAGCAGTTATCTGAACATCGAAAAAATCCTAGCAGCGGCTAAACACCACAAAGTTGATGCTATACATCCCGGATACGGCTTCTTGTCAGAGAACCCTGAATTTGCAGAATGTTGCATCAAATCTGGGATATGTTTTATAGGTCCTAGACCGGAGCTCATTGCACAAATGGGAGACAAATTAGCTGCCCGAAACCTGGCCCAAAAAGCGGGACTCCCAATATTACCAGGGACTGACGAAGCCGTATCAGACGCCCAAGCGGTAGATGAAGCGTGGAGATTAGGATTTCCCCTGATGGTTAAAGCTGCAGATGGGGGCGGTGGGATTGGCATACATACCATAGAATCTATTGATGAATTAATCCCAATTGTCGACCGAACGAGAAAAATATCTGAGAGTTCCTTTGGGAGCACAAGACTATTCTATGAAAGATATCTGAAAGACGCTTCACACATTGAAGTCCAGATTTTAGGTGATCAGCATGGCAATCTAGTACACCTACATGAACGAGATTGTTCCCTCCAAAGAAGGAATCAAAAAGTAATTGAAGAAACACCCTCTACGAAACTAAGCCCAGAGGTACAGGCAAAAGTACATAGCCTAGCAATCAAGCTTGGTAAAGCTATCAATTATACAAACGCTGGCACAGTAGAATTTCTAGTTACTGAACAAGGGAATATATATTTTCTGGAAATGAACACGAGGTTACAAGTAGAACACGGTGTTACAGAACTAGTAACAGGCTTGGATTTGGTTGAGCTGCAAATAAAGATAGCTATTGGTGAATCACTGCCAATAGCTCAGGGAGATATAGCCATTCGAGGGCACGCAATTCAAGCACGCGTTTACCCTGAGGATCCTGATACCTTTATGCCTAATATAGGAAAGGTTTCTGGTCTACATATACCCAATTGTAGATCATCACGAATCGATACGGCACTTTGCAAAGGGTATGAAGTTACGCTACACTACGAGCCTCTGATGGCCAAAGTAATGGCTTGGGGGAAAAATAGAGAAGAATCTATTAAACGCCTGAGTAAAACTCTATTAGCACTAAGAATAGAGGGAGTAAAAACCAACATACCTCTGCTGAGAGATATACTGACCGATCAGGATTTCCTAGATTCCATCCATCATACTGGATCTCTCCCTAAAATTATTGATGCCATAATACTAAACAGGCAAAGCAAGAAATCAAACGGCAGCATGGATAATAAAAAGCAAAATAATAAAGAACTCGCCGCAACCATAGGAGTTGCTTTAGCTATAGCTATCAATAAATCCATGTCGACTTCATCATCTACTGAAGTCGACCGGTCCTGGAAAAACGTAGCCCGCAGAGAACAACTGCTTTCCCGTAGTACGGGGCGAATGGATTGGCATTAACCACATTTCAGATAAAGGTTGACGGAGAATGGTACTCCATACAGATTGGGGACATAACTCAATCCTCGGTAGAAGTATCAGTAAACGGGGAATCCTTCTTAGTCGAGATTGAGCCAGAATTACTCCAAGGAAACACCCGAAGGCCGCCCAATCGGCGGCAATCGGAAACTACCACCAATCTAGATCATGAGCCCAGCAATGATTCTTCTAAAATTCTCCGGTCACCTATGCCAGGTAAAGTTATGTCTATATCCGTCAGGCCTGGAGAATCAGTCATGTCTGGACAAGAGTTATGCGTTGTCGAAGCGATGAAAATGGAACAAAGCATTTGTTCACCAGCGGATGGGATTATAAAAACTATCCATGTCCAACCTCTCGACAGTGTAAACGCTGGAGACCCCTTAATAGAATTGCAATAACACCTACTTTATAAACCTTCCGAATGTTAAAATTGCTTATTATTGGTAGCAAATCTCGTGTTGGAATCGTGCTATGCCACAAGAATTTATTCATGTAAAAGGGGCTAAAGAACATAACTTAAAGAGTGTTGAGGTAAACATACCCAGAGAAAAACTAGTAGTAATAACCGGGGTATCAGGTTCGGGTAAAAGCTCTCTAGCCTTTGACACAATATATGCAGAAGGACAACGTAGATACGTTGAGTCGTTATCCTCGTATGCGAGACAATTCCTAGGCAGAATGGATAAACCGGACGTTGATTACATTGAAGGCCTGTCACCCGCGATATCCATTGACCAAAAAGGAGTCTCTCACAACCCTAGGTCTACAGTGGGAACAGTTACCGAAATCTATGATTACCTTAGACTTTTATTCGCACGAGTTGGAAAACCACATTGCCCCAAATGTGGTCTGCCAGTACAACGCCAAACTATTGAGCAAATCGTGGACGCATTGCTTAATCTATCCGAGGATAGCCGCATAACTCTCCTTGCCCCAAAGATCCGCCGAAAGAAAGGGGAACATAAAGAAATATTTGAATCCGCTAGAAAATCGGGGTTTACTCGAGTCAGAGTCAATAACGAAATAATGACTCTGGATGAAGCGGAAACCATAAGCTTAGATAAGCAAAAATGGCATTACATTGATATAGTCGTAGACCGCTTAATAATCCGGCCTGACATAGAAACTTCACGTGTAGCTGAGTCTGTCGAGACTGCCCTGAGAGAAGGAAACGGACTATTGCAAATATTTCAGGAAGACAAAGACGACATAGTCTTTTCCGAGGAATTTGCCTGTGTCTCGTGCGGAACTAGCCTTCCTGAAATTGAACCTAGGACATTCAGTTTTAACAGCCCACATGGGGCCTGCAATATTTGTACAGGACTGGGATACAAACTAGAAGTGGATCCTCAATTAGTTATACCCAACAAAGATTTGTCCCTTTCAGAAGGTGCCATATCACCATGGAACAGATCCGGTACATCCAGTACGTGGTACCTAAGCATGGTCGAATCCGTAGCTAGTAGCCATGGATTTTCTGCCAAGACACCCGTCAAGGACCTGGAATCATCGAGTATTGAGCTAATATTGAACGGTGACTCTGAAAAGAAAATCACTATGAAACACAAGACTCGCCGAGGCCAAGTATATAGTTGGGATACGGCCTTTGAAGGAGTCATACCAAATCTGGAAAGAAGGTACCAAAAAACTGAATCCGATTATGTTAGACACGAAATAGAAAGATACATGTCGGCCAGACCTTGTCAAAGTTGCCAAGGGAAACGCCTTAGACCAGAAGCTTTGGCTGTACAAGTCTGCGGTATTAACATTGTAGACGTGGCATCTATGAGCATCAGTGAAGGTCTAATATGGGTCTCAGAAATAGACCCAATGATTAATCCAGAAACCATAAACGTTACACTTACAGAGAGAGAACGTACCATCGGTGCTCAAATATTAAAAGAAATCGAGGGACGCCTCAAATTCCTAGATAACATCGGCCTTGGTTACCTCACCATGGATCGTACAGCACGAACTTTATCAGGCGGTGAAGCGCAGAGAGTACGCTTAGCCACACAAATCGGATCTGGCTTAACAGGTGTTTTGTATGTCTGTGATGAACCAACCATCGGATTACACCCGCATGACGACCATATGTTGATAACCACTTTATCCGATCTACGAGATATGGGTAACACAGTAATCGTAGTAGAACATGATGAAGCCATGATGAGATCCGCAGACCATATAATTGATATGGGACCAGGCGCAGGAGAACACGGAGGAAATGTAGTAGCTACAGGTACCATATCAGAAATCATGGACAATCCCAGATCTCTGACAGGGCAATATTTAAGCGGAACAAAAATAATACCTTTACCCGGATCACGTCGTGCTGGCAATGGGTCAACCATTACTATTACCGGTGCCACCGAGAACAATCTCAAAAACGTCAACGCAGACATTCCTCTAGGCTGCTTAGTATGTGTAACGGGAGTATCAGGGTCAGGTAAAAGCACTTTAATCTATGATGTCTTATTTAAAAAACTAGCCCAAGTACTAAACAACGCACGAGAGTTGCCCGGGTCCCATAAGTCCATCTCAGGGATAGAACACATAGACAAAGTAGTAAACATAGATCAGTCACCCATTGGTAGAACTCCACGTAGCAACCCCACTACCTACACAGGCGCTTTCACGCCTATACGAGAACTCTTCGCTAACCTTCCTGAGGCTCGAGTTAGAGGATACAAACCTGGTAGATTCTCATTCAATGTAAAAGGTGGCCGGTGTGAAGCCTGCCAAGGGGAAGGGTATATCCAAATAGAAATGCAATTCTTACCAGACGTGACAGTCCCTTGCGAAATCTGCGAAGGGCGACGCTACAACCGTGAAGCTTTAGAAGTAACTCTACGAGATAAAAGTATCGCTGACATATTGCAAATGACAGTGGATCAAGCTCTAGATTTCTTCTGGAACTTCCCGAGAATACGACCTAAGCTTGAAACCCTAAGAGACGTCGGATTAGGATATATAAAACTAGGCCAACCTGCTACCACCCTCTCTGGGGGAGAAGCCCAAAGAGTCAAACTGGCTACCGAACTATCTAAACGTGCTACCGGCAAAACGTTGTATTTACTGGACGAACCTACGACTGGACTATCTTTTGAAGACTGTGCCGCGCTTTTAAGAGTTTTACATAGATTAGTGGATAACGGTAACACTATAGTTATGATCGAACATAACCTCGACTTGATTAAGAACTCTGATTGGGTAATAGATCTTGGACCAGAAGCAGGACACAATGGAGGCAAGGTCATTGCAACAGGAACACCTGAGCAGCTAACTAAGAAAAAACGCTCTCACACTGGTAAATACATCAAAGACCTCGTGAAAACGAGAACGCACACAATAAAGAATGAACTAACGACAGTTGGAGATTAAAAAGCTTGAATCCAGGCAGTCTCTCCACTACCGATTGAAATATTATGGTATTTCACCATCACATACTTGATAATATCCCCGCCTTTACTAAGTAATATGTCTTTGATACGATCCCCTCGCACACCCCATAACATCTGGAGGAATAATATGCCCCTTCACTACGATGATGAAGTCAAAATAACAAAAATTAATATGGGTCCATACAATAACAACGGATACATTGTAGTATGCCCTGATACAAACGAGGGCGTGATAATTGATACACCAGCGGAGCCAGACAAGTTATTGAGCGAATTGCATGATGTATCGATAAAGGCCGTTCTCATAACACATGGACATCAGGACCATTTACTAGGCTTCAATGAAATAACATCTCACGTCAATGCGCCAGTGGGAGTGGGCAATGATGATACTCATCTTCTGCCATCAGAACCATCCTTTCTGATAAGCGATGGAGACACTATTAAATTTGGCAATCAGGAGATGCACGCAATATCCACCCCTGGGCACACCGACGGCTCCACCTGTTACCTGATTGGCAAACATTTATTCTCTGGCGATACGCTATTCCCGGGAGGCCCAGGCAAATCACGCAGTCCAGAGGCTTTTGAACAGGAGTTAGAAAGTATAACTTCAAAATTGTTCATACTTCCATCGGAAACTCATGTATATCCTGGGCACGGTGATGATACCAGCATTGCAAACGCTAAAGAACAATATGAAGTATTTAGGTCTAAGTCTCATCCCGCCGATATGCACGGTGATGTTTCCTGGTTAGAAAGTTAAAACATACTTCGCAACTAATTTACTGGCAAGATGAGGGAGTAACTCCCTCATCTTTCTGAATGGCACAATTTTTCAGGAGAATACATGCACCAAAAAACCACCCTTGATAACGGTCTAAGGGTCCTGACATCTAACATAAGTCACTCGCAATCAGTGGCAATACTAATCTCAGTGGGGGCTGGGTCTCGTTACGAACCCCCTGAATTAGCAGGGTTATCGCATTTCCTAGAACATCTCCCTTTCAAAGGGACTGAAAGATGGCCCACTGCTCGGTTAATAAGCGAAACTATTGAGGGTGTAGGTGGAATAATGAACGCAAGCACCGATCGCGAAATGACGGTGTTTTGGTGCAAAGTGGCAAAACCTCACTATAAACAATCACTAGCAGTGTTATTAGATATGATATTACGTCCAATCCTGGACCCTGAAGAAATGGAAAAGGAACGAGAAGTCATTCAAGAAGAACTTCGCATGACTTATGATTATCCAAGCCAACTAGTAGACCTACTTATCGACGATATCTTATGGCCCGATCAGGCAATGGGACGTGATGTAGGTGGAACCATAGACACGGTGAAGAGTATATCTCTTAGCGACGTGGAAGATTATATGGCGCACCAATACAATCCACACAATACGGTGATATCAGTAGCGGGGAATATAGACCATACAGAAGTAGTCAATCAGATTAATGAACACTCTCATAGCTGGTCTGACCAAGAAAGTCTAGATTGGGAAAGAGTCTCATACACAAATCAATCTCCCAAGGTGAAAATAGATAACCGAGCAACTGATCAGACTCACCTATGTGTCGGATTGCCTGGGCTTTCATTAGAAGACCCAGATAGGTTTACTCTGTCAATTATGAATTGCATTCTAGGTGACGGAATGAGCAGCCGCCTATTCCAGAACCTAAGGGAAACACAGGGACTAGCTTACGATGTATCAAGTTCCACGAATAATTATAAAGACTGCGGATCACTTGTAATTTATTGCGGCACCGAACCCAATAAAGTACAGGATTCCATACGCAGTATAGTTTCTGATATTAAAAGCATGCTTGATCCGATATCAAATACCGAACTATCAAAAGCTAAAGAATATACAAAGGGGCGCTTGTTACTTAGAATGGAAGACACGAGAAGTATTGCCTCATGGTCAGGCACTCAAGAATTACTCACTGACCAAATCCTAGATATAGACCAAGTCGTCTCCATTATAGATCAAATCGACACAGACGATTTAAGCCGTGTTGCAGCCAGGGTAATATCTGAAGATAAGTTCAAGTTAGCAATCGTAGGACCGCATACTACACCGGATATATTCGAGCAGTTGTTGAGTTTTTAAACAGGTAGAGATTGACTATTTTATTTTGCCATATATATAGCTCACGGAATGTATTTAACCCATGTTATACAATCTCTGCAGCAGTATAAATTGAACGTGGAGGCTACATGGATATAACAGAGCCTGTTTCGGTCGCAAATCTTGAAGATGCGCATGAACGTATGTATGACCTGGGATGGACTGACGGGCTACCCGTAATCCCTCCTACCACCAATCTAGTTAATGCTGTCCTAGAATATTTAGGCAGAGATCCACAAGAAATAATTGGCATAGTCCCTCCTAAGAACAGAATAGCCTCAATAGAGAAGATCGCTGTCAACTGTGTCATGGCTGGCTGCAAGCCACATCACGTGCCAGTTGTAATAGCAGCTTTAGAGGGACTATTAGAAGATTCTTTTAATTTAAACGGGGTCCAGGCAACGACTAACTGCGTGGCGCCCCTCACTATAGTAAGTGGCCCCATAGTTGACGAACTAGATTTCAATTATGGGGATAACGTGTTCGGTGGAGGCTCACGCTCTAGCGCAGTGGTAGGTAGAGCTGTGCGTTTAATATTATGGAATCTAGGTGGAGGGTACCCGGGAGAGATTGATAGGGCTACAATCGGACACCCAGGAAAGTATACGTTTTGCATAGCTGAAGACCCTCACAATAATCCATGGGAATCAATACACGAAGAAATGGGATTTACCAAAGACGCCTCCTGCGCTTCTGTATTCGCGTGCGAAGCTCCACATCACATAGCAACTGGATCAGGCTACATCCTGTCGGCCACTGACATACTGAAAGTCATCGCAGATAGCACAGCTACCGCTGGGAGCTCGACTATGAATGGGGGAGGACAGATACTCCTAGTCATAGGACCGATGACCGCGCAGAAACTCGCCTCCGAAGGGTATAATAAAGACCTGATACGAAAGGAACTGGCTCAATTAGCTGTGAAACCAGTTGGTTTAATGAAATCCTGCCAATTTTTGAATCCTGGCCATCCATTCCATTGGGCCAGCGTTGTTGACGCTAATGACGACAGAGCTATGGTACCTGCTTTACGAGAACCCGAGAAGCTCTTAATAGCAGTTGCTGGAGGGTGGGGTTCTGGATCTGGATTTTGTGCAGTTACACACGGTTGGATGGAAGCAGGCGGACACCTACAAACTAAAGCGATAGTGAAACCATAATTTGTGATATTGAGAGGTATACTTCATGTCCGAAATAATATTACACAGCCCTATAGGTAAGGAAGCATCATTCGATCCCGACATCACACCGATATCCACCCCCAGAGGGGGTAAAGTTGCCTTTCTATTTAACGGCCACGTATCGGTTTTACCTTTCTGGAATAACCTAGAATCTGAAATCAAATCCGTCCTAGAACCTACTGAGACTATGCAAATCATAAAGCCCAATACTTTCGCACCTGCGTCATCAGAGGACATAGACAGTCTGTCATCAGCTGATTTAGCTATAGTCGGTGTATGTGCTTGAGGATCATGTACATCCGGCTCCGTGCGAGACGGTATAAACCTAGAGAGAACAGGTGTACCCGCTATAGTCATATCACACAACGTATTTGAAAAAGCCGCAAGAGCTCAATGCAACGCACTAGGGGTTCCAGATTTGAGGATACTCGTTTACTCTCAGCCCAAGGGTGAAGAAGAAGAAGTTGAAGGAGCCAAAGCAGCCACAGATATATCGAAGCAACTAATTCAAATGATTGCATCTGAAGATAAATAAGTTCAGAAATATCTTATGTCAACTAACTCAGATTTAAGCCTATCAAAACGAAAACTTAAAGTTTTAGAAAACCTAGACAAAGGTCATGCTGCGCTCCACAAATCCTTATCCGACCTGGATCCTGAAGATGCTTTTCTGGGCACTAGGTGGTCAGTGTGGGATGTGATAAAACATTTGGATTCAGAAGGCTTTGTAGATACCCTCGAGTCCATCTCACAAGGAGCCGCTCACTTATTCCCACCATTTACCAGCCGTGCAGAAAAATTAAAATTAGATATATCTCATCTTGACCAAACGTTTTTACGATTTAAGACACTAATAGAATCAATGTCGGAAGAACAACTACTCCGTGAAGCCACACCCGAAAATACATATAATACATTTCCCGCACTGAACATGATCGAGCTTCTTGAACGATTCTCGAATCACGAATCTAATCATGCCATACAGATCGAGAAGACCCTTACATATGTGAAAGCGTTCAACGCTCGGGAAAAAGTGGTAACGATTATCACATTGAACACTGATATAGACCCCATAGTTCCAGACGATATCCTAGGCATGATGAAACATGCTGATTACCTAGCAGCTACACTTCCAATTTTAGACGTATTAGAAGGGAAATTCGCAGCGTTGCCTATTCAACTACTTGATAACAACTATAAGGAAGTTGTAGCAAGACTCATTAGAGAGTCCAAAGCTGGACTCTGGGTCGTACTGTGCATCTCCAGTCAGCCGTCACGGGTAGAAAGTAATTGCATAACCTTGGCAACCCAACAATGCGAAAAGGTGATCCATTACAATCCGCATAGCACCAACGATGAAAACATCTAGTAACTTACCCTAACGGCGCGAGTCGAATTCTAACTCAACGTTATTTTCCAGAACTCCTATCCCGGGTATATCCACTTCAACCTTATCCCCGGGCTTAATTGCAATAGTTACTCCTGTTGCTCCAGAAAACACCAAATCGCCCGGTCTCAATGTAACTTGCTGACTAATGCAGCTCACTATCTCCGGAAAAGTGAACAGCATATCTCTCGTATTACAACTCTGCACTAGCTCTGAATTTATTCTTACCATTAAATCTAATTCGGTAGGATCAATGTCTGTCTCTATCCAAGGCCCAACAGGAGCGAAAGTATCGGCTCCCTTTGCTCTCCAGAAAGACCAATCTTTCCCTTGCCACGTCCTGTCACTGACGTCGTTTCCGCATGTATAACCCAGAATAAACCTGCCAGCTTCCTGGGGTGTCACCCTCCGACAATCTTTTGCTATTACTGCGACAGCTTCACCTTCATAATGGACATCCCCTTCAGAATCCGAGGGAATAATTATCGGATCACTAGGACCTGTCAATGCATTTCTCCCTTTCCTCCACGGTTGTGGTTGCGTAGGGATAGGTGGTGTGTCCTGGCCTAATACCTGCCCAGCGAACTCCAAATGCTCCAGAAAGTTCAAGCCGGGACACCAAATCTCCATAGGATCAGTCGGAGGTAACAATCTTACTTTCGACAGTTCATGCGCAGTATCAGTCATCCGAAATTTTGAAAATATACTCCCTCGTATTTCAACGAGCTTATCCCCCTGCAAAACTCCATACACTACCCTCTTACCGTCTCGAAAGCGAGCAATTTTCATATGGTTTTCCCTTCCTTAAAAACAATTTGACTTCGCGGCCAGTTTAACTAACAGACAATCAAGGGACAAGACTTGAAAAGCTATCAATTATGTGGTTATGTTAGCTCAAATAAGTTGTACAGAATATATCTATTCATACAGAAATATCCCTGTTAGTCTACACATAATATCAATTGAAAGAGGCATCTAATGAAATTAGGTTTCTTCGTCACCAACCAATATCTACCCGGAGAGTCAATGCCTAGCAAAATTCAAGACAGTGTAGAGCAAGTAAGAGCTGCTCGAGAAGCTGGCTTTGATTTAATATGCACAGGACAACACTACCTTGCCGCCCCATACCAAATGAGCACGAGCTTCCCATTATTGGCTCGCCTAGCTGCAGAAGCAGGGGACATGGAAGTTGCTGCAACTATAATATTAGTTCCTCTTCTAAACCCAGTAGAATTAGCCGAAAGTGTGGCAACCATGGATGCGATCTGTAACGGAAAATTTATATTCGGGGTCGGACTAGGATATCGAGACGAAGAATACGCCGCATTTGGCATCCAGAGCCATGAGAGAGTAGGGCGTTTAAAGGAATCTCTTGAAATCATGAAACTTCTGTGGGGAAAGGAAGAAGTAGAATTTCAAGGACAGTATTACCAAGTACCTAAGATCACACCGGCTACGAGACCAGTCCAGTTGCCCCATCCACCTATATGGGTAGCAGCTAATAACGGCGTCGCGATACGCCGAGCCGCCAGATGGGGATATCCGTGGATCATCAATCCACACGCTACTATTCCAATGATATCCGAGCAGTGGACTGACTATAAAGCAACTTTGATAAAGGCCAACAATCCTATTCCAGACACTTTACCAATGATGCGGGAATTATATATAGCTGACAATAGGGAGACCGCGTTTATAGAAAGTGAACCCTATCTGGCATCAAAATACAAAGCGTATGCCGACTGGGGTCAAGATAAGGCCCTTCCGGGGGAAGAGAGTTTCTCTGTCCCTTACCAAGATCTGGCTAAGGACAGATTTCTACTTGGCTCACCAGATGAAGTCGTCAGTGAAATCCAGCGCTACGAAGAGGAATTAGACGCTAACTACTTAATATTCAGAATGCAGTGGCCCGGAATGGAGCAAAGTCAGGTTCTAAAACAGATAGAGCTACTTGGAAAAGAAGTAATACCCCGAGTCAAGAAAAACAGTTAACCTTCAGTCAGACTCAGATTCATAAATCTCCACCCTATACGTTACCAGGTTGAGATTGGTGGTTCGGTTCCATAAATTGCTGTTGGTACAACTCGTAATAGAATCCTTTACGGACTACAAGATCAGAGTGCGAGCCTGATTCTATTATTCTCCCATGATCTATGAAGTATATAACGTCCGCTGCCAGTATCGTAGACAACCGATGGGCAATCGCTATTGTTGTCCTTCCTTTCATTAGAGGCTGCAATGCTTGCTGAATAAGCCTCTCACTGCCAGTATCTAGAGCGGAAGTTGCCTCATCTAGTATTAAAATCCTAGGTTGATGTAAAATTACCCGACCTATTGCCAATCGCTGACGTTCGCCTCCAGATAGACGGTAGCCTCTCTCGCCAACCACTGTATTATATTGTTCAGGGAACTCCATTATTCGGTCGTGGATATTCGCAGCTCTAGCAGCTTCGTAAACATCTTGTTCGTTTGCTTCTGGACGACCGTATAACAAATTCTCTTTTATGGTTGCATGAAAAAGATAACTCTCTTGGGATACATATCCTATGATTTCAGATATAGATTTAAGTTTAATAGATTTCAAATCATAACCATCAATGCTTATCAAGCCTTTTGTAGGGTCATATAATCTTGTCAAAAGATAGGATATGGTTGTCTTACCAGCTCCACTAGGGCCAACTAGTGCTACTAACTGTCCAGGTTGTATATCGAAAGATACATCCTCTAAAGCCCAAGCTTCTGCCGCATTTTCCAGTTCTCCACCATCAGAATATCTACTTGCTTCATATCTCATACTGACTGATTGAAATCGCACTTGCCCTAAAACTTTGTCTGGAGGAAGAACTACGGAAAAGTCTGAATCAGCAATGTCAGGGTCTAAATCTAGATATCCAAATATACGTTCAAACAATGCTAAAGACGATTGTAGGTTCACACTGACTCGCAGAAGAGTAACTATAGGGAAATAGAGTCTAGATTGAAGAGTCGTAAAAGCCACTATCACTCCTGCTGAAATATCGTTATCCCCTACACCTGTCAGCATATAACCCGCTAAAACATATATCATCACCGGAGATATTGAGAAAAATGCCTGCATAATAGCCCACACTGATTGCCCTGTCATTTCTCTACGTATTATCAAATCGGATAGATTTTGACTTTCAGATTCAAACCGACCAGCTTCCCGACTTTGTCGTCCAAAAAGCTTAGTAAGCATTACACCAGACACTGATAATGTTTCTTGAGTAATTGCTGTCATATCAGCGGTCGACTTCTGAACAGCCCTTGATGCCGTACGACGGCGCTCACCAATCTTTTTTGTAATTACAGCGAATATCGGTACAACGCCAACTGCAACTATTGTTAGTTCAATTGATAAGATTGCCATTGCAACAACGGTACTGATCAATATCACAACATTAGAGATTATGTCGGTCACAGTACTTGTAACCACATTTTGAACACCACCTACATCGTCAGAAACCCTAGATTGTATTTCTCCTGTCCTAGTATCAGTAAAAAAGCCTAGAGACAGACTTTGCAAATGGTTGAAGAGTCTATTTCTAAGGTCACGCATGACCTTTTGACCTACAGTATTCGTCAAATAAGTCTGAGCTATGCCTATAAAGCTAGTAACAACGATAACACCGGCCATTACCCCAGCGATTATCCAAAGCAAGTCCAAATCTGGTATTCCAGAACTCGGGAACAGAGCATAATCAAACACTACCCGTATTAATAGCGGATTTACAACACCCAATCCAGCTGATAGTAATATCAGCCCTCCAACAAGGCATATTTGGTATGAATACGGCCCAAAACTGGACGCAATACGCCATCCCAATCGTTGATCCGATACTAGTTGTTCCTGGTTAGAAGCCACCGCTCTTGTCTCCATGCCAATATTGTAACAATTCTAAAAGAAATAGAAATGATATATGAGTTCTCAACCCGATAAGTTTACTAGTATGCTATCCTGTATTCATATCACTTAAAGCCTCCAATCGATACAGGGAGACACAAATGGTACCGCCACAAGATTTTTTTGGAATACTACCCGCGTGGGCAGGTGTTTACGCTGGTCTACTGATCACTGTCATACTCTCATCGCTTCTATTGCATAAACGAGTTTTCTGGTTGATTTCACAAGGCAAATCGACCGCCCGTTTTGATCAGCCCTGGAGAAGGCTAACTGGAGCGATATCAATAGTATTCGGACAAAGGAAGGTTTTACAAAGAGTCGGATCAATTGATCCCCGTAGCCGAAAAATCGATCTAGCAGGCTTAGGACATGCATCGATATTTTGGGGGTTCATGTCATTTACTGCTAGCTACGCATTATTTATATTCGGAGACTCAATCTGGCCTGAATTATCCAAAACCATTCTAACGACCACAGGAGTCATGATATTCAGCGCATACTTGGATATATTCGCAGCTATCATTCTAGTTGCCTTAGGCTGGGGACTTACACGCCGTTGGTTGGTCAAACCACACAGGCTGAGTTTTGACCTCACACGCAATATAGACGCTGTAATAGTAGTAGCCTTAACCGCAGCTCTGATGGTTGTCACGCTATTAGTACATTCATTATACGTAGCTTCTGGTTACGACGGCCCTGAGGCACACGTGATCATCGGTGGATTACTAGCAAACGGTATTGCAGCCGTAGGTGTCACCCAAAGCGTAGCGATAGTGCTACATGAGGCTATGTGGTGGCTACACTTGCTTGTCATATTATCCTTTGCAATTTATATACCATTCTCTAAGCATATACACATGGTTGCAGCCCCACTTAATGCTTATTTCCGATCCCTAGAACCTCGAGGCACATTACCTACCATAGACTTAGAAAATACCCCCCGCTTTGGAGCAGGTAGAGTCCAGGACTTCACATGGAAGCAACTTTTGGATGGTTACGCCTGCGCTGTTTGTGGAAGATGTACCGATGCTTGCCCCGCAAACATTACGGGCAAAATTTTATCCCCTATGCACATTGTAGAAAACCTCAAAGAACACATGATATCCATAGGACATCAAGGAGCTCCTGACGCAGAGCACATAGAGCCTCAACCCTTAATCGATCATGCTATACCAGAACAGGCTATATGGGATTGCGTTTCTTGCGGTGCTTGCATGGAGGAATGCCCGGTAGTAGTAGAACATGTTCCTACGATTATCGACATACGACGCAACCTAGTACTAGAAGAATCCAAGATCCCAGAAACTGGTATGAACGCGTTGCTAAGTATGGAACAAAGAGGGCACCCTTGGAGAGGAACCCAGTTCTCTAGGACGGACTGGGCTGAGGGCCTAGATGTACCAACGATAGCAGATCATCCTGATGCAGAGATATTATTCTGGGTAGGTTGCACATCGGCACTAGAACAAAGGAGCCAAGGGATTGCTCGCTCTATGGTAAAAGTCCTCAAAGCGGCTAACGTAGATTTCGCCATATTAGGAGAAGAAGAGACTTGCACTGGGGACCCTGCTAGAAGAATGGGAAATGAATATTTATTCCAAATAATGGCTCAACAAAATATAGAAACAATGAACCAATATAACATCAAAAAAATTGTAACGATTTGTCCACACTGTTTTAACACGATAAGAAACGAATACCCACAATTCGGCGGCGACTACGAAGTACTTCACTACAGCCAATTCGTGGATGCACTCATTAATAAAGGCGACATAAAACCTATAAAGATGATAGATGCAACTGTGGCATATCACGATTCATGCTATCTGGGCCGGCACAATGGTGTGTACGACGAACCTAGAAATGTAGCACGGTCTATACCTGGCCTCAAGTTGGTCGAAATTGGGTCCAGATGCAGAGAAAGAGGATTTTGCTGCGGAGCAGGTGGTGGCCATATGTGGATAGAGGAGAGTCAAGGAGATCGCATTAACCACGTAAGAACCGACCAATTCTTGGAAACTGAAGCTGATACCGTGGGGGTATCTTGTCCATTCTGTCTGCAAATGCTGACTGAAGGCATCCAGTCTAAGGGACAGGCAGATTCTAAACAAAGCAAAGACGTACTGGAATTATTGGCTGACAGTCTAGGGGACTAACACTCAATCATTCACTCTCTAATAATACCCAGTAATGTCTAGAACATTCCTTTACGGGGGGATACAAAATGGATAATTCTAAGCCATTTCAGAGACTTGTAGTGCCCGACGATGAACCAGTTGTTCTCGCAAACACACCTTTTGAAACTCGCGCTCGGAATTTAGCCCACGAAGTAGATTGGCATTTTGACAGGCCAAACGATGAAAGCGCGACAATAGAAAGGCTCAGTCAAGCCGATTGTATAATAAATATTAGATCATCCGTAAAGTTTACGCGCAATGTGTTAGAAAACTGCAACCGCCTAAGGATACTGTCCGTATGGGGAACTGGTGTCGACCATGTAGATCTAGCAGCCGCAGAAGAATACGGAATAACAGTCTCAAACACTCCGGCATATGGCGCTCCATATGTTTCCGAACACGCATTAACCCTTGCTCTAGCCGTATCCCGTCAAATCGTACAGTCCGATATTCATATCAGAAATGGGGGTTGGACCCGTGGGTTCATAAACGAACTTTATGGAAAGACTCTCGGTGTAATCGGTACTGGAGCAATTGGTCAACGCATGATACAACTTGGTAAAGGCATAGGAATGAATGTCATTGCGTGGACACTCAATCCTAATGACGATAGGGCACAAAAATATGGCGTAGAATTCGTTGAGTTAAACCATTTGATGGAACAATCAGATGTGATATCTATACATCTAGCATTATCCGATAAGACAGAAAAGCTTATTGGAAAAGAAGAAATCAGCTTGATGAAAGAAAGTGCCATACTAGTTAACACTGCCCGAGGTCCAATCGTAGATGAAAAAGAATTATTGTCAGCCCTAACCTCAAACAAGATCGCTGGGGCAGGTCTGGATTCATTTGATATAGAACCACTGCCCTCCGGCCACCCTTTTACTGCATTAGACAACGTTATCCTTTCTCCTCACGCTGGCGGGATGGCTTATAACGGGACTATGCGGGGATTGGAAATGTCCGTAGAAAACCTTGAGTCATTTGCTAGAGGAAATCCCCTTTACGTCGTAGCGCAAGGCTCACGCTAACCTAAATATCCATAATCATCACGAAGTAATGATTATATTCCAGATATAATTTCTGTTGAACAATCGATTACCTCCAAATCTAAATTTAAAGACTCTATATATGTAAGTAAACTAGATAACTGACCATTCAAATAGGGTATGTCATTGCCGACACTGCAAAAAACTATATCTGATGTTTGCCATAGATTGTTGTCAGACTCTTCGGCAACGGATACATTGAAACGCTTCCGGACACGTTCCACTAAAGAACTTGTAATTCCACGCCTATCTTTCAGACTGTGTGAAGTTTCCATGTAGATTTTTATACAGCAGATTCCTATATGCATAATTGTAACCTCAGCAAATATACAAACTGCACTAAGCAATAGATACAATCTATTATTTGATCTAATCCCTCTAAACTCCATTCTCAACGATAAAATGATATTCAAAGAACGTTGTCTTAGTATCACATAGCTTATATCAGGCCCTAGCCCCAAAACCGTAAAACAGTTAGCCGTCTTCGTTACATCCAGTTATATGCCCAAACAATGAGAACATATATCAGCCAGTCCGATAAAAGTGCCAGATGTTGTAACTGGACGCTTACCCCAATTCGTCAGAATACTAAACCAGCTCAAACAAATATTAGCTATAAATAACAACTGGAGCGTCTTATTACTTGGTGTCGGACGACTCGGCAGAGCAATATTTAGCTATCCAGGGTTTACTCCAGATCGTTTCCATATAGTTGCTGCAGCAGATAGCAACCCTACTATCATAGGACAAACAATCGAAGGTTTAGTCATAAATGACCCTAACACCATGTCCACACTAGTTAGGGATCATTCCATTGATATTAGTATCGTTGCTGTTCCTATCCAACGAACCCAGTCCGTCATTGATGAATTGTTAGAATATGGCATAAAAGCAATCCTACATTATGCTTGTATAACACTTCATGTCCCTAGTGAATTCAGAATATTGACCCAGTATTATCGTTACAATCTATGACGTATTATCTTCATACAAAAGCCCTGACCTAATTAGGTCAGGGCTCCAAAAGCATAGTTTATATACTGCCAGTTAATCCTCGGTTATATCCTCAGCCAGTATCATAACTTGATTAGACAATACCTCTAAGAATCCTCCAGTGACGGTCCAACGCTGATCCAATCCATTCTTTGTAACCCTTATAGTGCCTTGTTGCAACGCTGTCATCAACGGAGAATGATTAGGCAGTATACCTAACTGGCCTTCAGTACCTGGTGCTACCAGAACATCGACTTCGTCAGAATACACTTCCTTTTCTGGAGTTATTATTTGGACTCTCATAGTTGCCATCAGATTTAAGCTACCGATTCCTGCATTTGCTGAGCTTTCTCAATAGCTTCGTCTATTGTACCAACCATGTAGAAAGCTTGTTCAGGAAGATCATCGTGCTTGCCTTCCAATATTTCAGCGAATCCTCTAACAGTTTCCCTGACTGGAACATACTTACCCGGTTGGTTAGTAAATGCTTCAGCAACGAAGAATGGTTGGGTCAAAAATCTCTGTATTTTCCTTGCCCGAAATACAACCATTCGATCCTCTTCAGATAATTCTTCGATTCCGAGAATCGCTATTATGTCCTGCAAATCCCTATAACGTTGCAGCACCTGCTGCACGCCTCTTGCAACCCTGTAGTGTTCCTCACCTACTATTCTCGGTTCTAATATCCTAGCGAATGATGCCAAAGGATCCACTGCAGGATATAGACCTTGTGCAGCCAAAGACCTTTCTAAAGACACAACCGCGTCAAGATGTCCGAAAGTCGTTACAATTCCCGGGTCTGTGTAGTCATCCGCCGGAACATATATCGCCTGAAACGACGTTATTGAGCCCGATTTAGTGGAAGTAATTCTTTCCTGCAGAGCTCCCATTTCTGTCCCCAATGTAGGTTGATATCCGACCGCTGACGGCATCCTGCCTAGCAAGGCTGACACTTCCATGCCTGCCAAGATATATCTGTAAATATTATCTATGAAAAGCAGAACGTCCTGATTCTCTTCTTCCCTAAAGTATTCCGCCATTGTCAGACCAGTCAATCCGATCCGAGCACGCACACCTGGAGTCTCGTTCATTTGTCCAAATACCAGTACCGTACTAGACAATACACCTGAGTCCTGCATTTCATGCCAAAGGTCATTTCCCTCTCTGGATCGTTCCCCAACCCCAGCGAACACCGATACTCCCTGGTGCTCCGCTCCGATATTTCTAATTAATTCCTGAATGATGACAGTTTTACCAACACCGGCACCACCATACGCTCCTACCTTACCACCCTTGGGAAACGGAGTGATCAAGTCGAATACTTTGATTCCGGTCTCAAGAATTTCCACATTAGGATTTTGATCTTCAAAATCTGGTGCAGGTCTATGAATAGGCCATGTCTGCTCTGACTCGACAGGTCCCAGATTATCCAGCGGGGTACCTGTGACGTCAAATAGCCGCCCCAAAGTTTCTTTACCAACCGGAACAGAAACTTTGTCGCCCGTATCTACAACTTCCGAGCCTCTAGCTAGACCGTCAGTCGCGCCGAGTGCAAGGCATCTGGTCCAATTATTTCCGATGTGTTGCTGGACTTCTAAGACTAAATTTTCCCCGTTGTTATCACACGTCAAAGCATCGAACAACTTAGGCAATTCGTCAGGTGGAAATTCAACATCCACCACTGTCCCAATGACCTGTACTATCTTTCCTGTAGCCATGAGCTAACCTCCAGAAATACCCGTTACCCCTCTAGGGCCATTTGACCGCCCACCAAGTCCAATAATTCATTGGTGATGCTGTCTTGTCTTAATTTATTCATTGTTAAAGTCAGTTCTTCGCCTAACGATTTCGCGTTATCTGTAGCACTACGCATTGCAACCATACGAGCAGACTGCTCGCTAGCTATTGACTCCAAAATCGCCTGGTAAACTTGAACCGCGATGAACTTCGGCAATAGCGTATCAATCAGGCTCGCTGGATCTGGTTCGTAGGTGTATCCCGATAATGCAGCTGAGGTCAACTCGGCCGGTTCCACAGGCAAGAGTTTTTCGACTACAGGTTTCTGGGACATCGTAGATTCGAATTTGGCATAAGCAACATACAATTCATCCATGTTGCCGTTAGAATATTCTTGTATCACCAAAGATGATATCTGTTCCGTCTCAGACAAAGTCGGCCTGTCTCCCAAATCTGTGAAAAACTCTACAATATGACTTCCAGATCGATTCAGGAATTCCCTACCTTTTCTACCAACGCATATCGTAGAAACATTTGACTCTAAGGAACCCATAAATCTCCCGACACTACCATTTATCGAGGAATGCAGACCTCCCGCCAAACCGCGGTCGGGCTCTATCAGTAATAGTCCAACATTATTGACTGGTCTTGATTCCAGTAAAGGATGCACCGAACCCGAGTCGTTGATCGGCTGTGCTGCAAGGTTAGTAATAACCTGCAGCATTTTTTCGGAATACGGTCGCCCTTGGGTCACTGCCATCTGAGCTCTACGCATCTTTGAGGCAGCAACTAGCGACATAGCATTCGTTACCTTACCAGTATTTTCGACGCTTCGTATACGCCGCCTTATATCTCTTACACTAGGCATTTATATACGCTCTATTTATATCGTTCGTTCTATTCATTATGCAAATGTAGTCTTGAAATCGTTAATTGCCTTGGTCAAATTTGCTTGGATTTCTTCTGAAATATCCCCTGTCTCCATAATCGTTGAAGCCATTTCGGGATGGTTACTATCCATATATCGCAACAACTGTTCTTCAAATGCGCCACACTTTGATATTTCCACATCATCCATTAGTCCAGCATTCACAGCAAAAAGTACTATTACCTCATTGCCAAGAGATAATGGCACGTACTGTCCCTGTTTTAGGACCTCGGTCGACAGTTCGCCCCTAGCCAACTGAGCCCTTGTTGCCGCGTCCAGATCAGCAGTGCCGAATTGAGCGAAGCTCGCTAGTTCGCGATATTGGGCCAAATCTAATCTCAGTCTTCCTGCAACTTGCCTAATTGCCCTGGTCTGAGCAGCTCCTCCAACACGTGATACTGACAAACCGACGTTCACAGCCGGTCGGATTCCGGCATTGAAAAGCTCTGGCTCTAAATATATCTGACCGTCCGTTATGGAGATCACATTAGTAGGGATATACGCAGACACATCACCAGCCTGAGTTTCAATGATTGGCAACGCGGTTAGCGACCCTCCACCATGCTCGTCATCCAGTCTAGCAGCACGCTCCAGCAATCTACTATGCAGATAGAAGACATCTCCAGGATACGCTTCTCGACCGGCCGGCCGTCGTAATAACAATGACATTTGGCGATACGCCCAAGCGTGTTTTGTTAGATCATCATACACAATCAGAACATCTTTGCCCTGATCCATAAAATATTCTCCCATTGCACAACCGGCGTACGGAGCAATAAACTGCAACGGCGCCGAATCAGATGATCCTGCGTTGACTACAATCGTGTGACTCAACGCGTCATTTTCTTCCAACGTTCCTACGACCTGGGCAACTTTACTCTGCTTTTGTCCCACAGCTACGTAGATACATATTAGGTCTCCGCCTTTTTGATTTATTATTGAGTCTATGGCGATAGCGGTCTTGCCTGTTGACCTGTCTCCAATTATGAGTTCTCGCTGACCCCTTCCGATGGGAATCATCGCGTCGATTGATTTAATCCCCGTCTGTACAGGAGTATCAACAGATTTCCTCACCACCACGTTAGGCGCAACAGTTTCAACCGGCCGTGTTTCAGTAGTTCCCACAGGTCCTTTGCCATCAAGGGGCCTACCCAAAGGATCAACAACCCTACCAACCAGCGACTCACCCACAGGAACTTCGATAATCTGACCAGTGGATCTAACCCGATCCCCTTCTTTAACGGCATTGGGATCACCTAGAATGGCCGCACCAACTAAATCCGATTCAAGGTTCATTGCTACACCAAGGACATCATTACCGAAATCCAACAATTCATTAGATTGGACACCTTGAAGTCCCTGTATACTTGCAACACCATCACCGACCTGAACAACGCTACCAACATCAACAAGCGTCAAATCTCCGCCGAATTCTTCAATCTGGCGCTTTATTAATGAAACTATCTCTTGACCCCTAATTGCCATAGGAAGTCTCCTTTAATCTAGCGAATTTAAGATACCACTACTTCAGAGCGTACTTGCTTCCGAAGTCCCTCTAACTGCGTCTTGGTACTACCATCTAGTAGTTGATCACCTATTTGGATAACTATGCCACCCAGGATAGATTCGTCTACACTAGTGTGAATAACTACTTCTTTTTTTACTAAACCTTCTACAAATACCTTTATCTTATCGATTTGATTATCATCAAGCTCAACAGCAGAGGTTAATTCCACTCGCTGCCTACCTTTTGCAATATCCACCAGTCGAGTGTAATTATCATATACATCCCCGACCACTCCTACAGAACCTCGAGCTACTAATAGAGAGATCAAGTTTTGAACCATGGGGTCGACTTCAGCCAGCACGGCTTCCACCGCTTCTCTCTTCCTAAGCAACGATACCTCAGCGTGGTTTAACAAGGCGCGAAATTCGTCGTCGTTCAGGACTTGAACTGCTAAATCAAGCTGAACTAGCCAGTCATCAACAGTGCCTTTTTCACTTGCTAGTTCGAATAGCGCCCTTGCGTATCTATCTCCAGATACTTGTTTTGCCATAATTACTAACCTTTGTTGGTATTCTGACCACTTTCCTCTAAGACCTGGGATATAAGTTCGTCATGAGCTTGCCTATCAACAGTTCGCCGTATTACTCGTTCTGCCGCAGTTATAGCCAAATCCCCGAACGCAACTCTGACTTCAGCCAAAGCTGCCTCCCGTTCCTGCTGTATTTCAACACGAGCTCGTTCCACGAAATTTTCCGCGTCACCGCGGGCTTTATCCATTTCTTCTTCTCTAAATCGGTTAGCAGTTTCCCTGGCCTGATCTAACAAACGTTGACCTTCTCTCCGAGCTTCTGTCAATTGCTCTTCGACTGCTGTCTGAGCATTTGCAGCCTCATCCCGGGCCTTGTCAGCGGCCTCCAAACTTTCTCTTATACGTTCAGACCGTTGATCCATAGCCTTCAAGAGCGGTTTATATGCGAACGCGTATAAAACGCCCAGTAGAACTACGAAGTTCAGTAGATACGCTACTAACGTCGGAAGATTAATTCCTAACTGTGTCACGTTTACTCCCTCTCCAATGCCGACTATATTGGACTAGACTACGAACAGGAGAATGACCGAGACGATCAAAGCGTAAATACCCAAAGCCTCAGCGAACGCTATGGCCAAAATCATATTCGTAGTAATGGAGCCAGCTGCTTCTGGATTTCTCCCTATTGCGTTCATCGCACCAGCGCCAAGTATACCAATACCTATACCAGGGCCAATCACCCCTATTGCGATTGCCAAACCGGCAGCTAGTAGTTTCGCCGCTTCTCCGCTCAATGCCTCTAACAACACCATTTTCTATAGCCTCCTATGTATTAACGCCTTTTAGTGTTCCTCATGCTGGACAGCCACCGATAAGAACACGAGAGTCAATCCAGCAAATATTACTGATTGGATCAAACCAACCAGCAGTTCTAACCCATAAACAAAGTTAGTGATCACTAGAGGTGCCAAAAATGTGATCATAACTACTAATATTTCTCCGGCTGTCATATTTCCAAACAGCCTGAATGTAAAACTAACTATCCTAATTAACTCACTGATAAATTCGAGTATACCTACGAATATATCAATCAGACCCCCAAATAATCCTTTTTTGAAAATACTGCCAAATGCAAAGAACTTTGTGAGGTATCCGACACCATGCGCCTTAAAACCCCAATATTCCACAAATACAAAGGAAACTAGCGCCAAAGCTAAGGGCATGTTCAGGTCCGTTCCAGCTGGCCTCACTAGATGAACTAGTATGAGATTATCTTCTCCCACATATCCAAGGAACTGATAGAACGGGAACAGTGCCAGCCACGCGTTGAACAACACAAAGAAGAATATGGTGGCAACTATTGGAAACGCTTTGCGCGCCATTTCTGGACCTAGAACTCCTGTGGAAAAACTAATGATACCTTCAAATAGAGTCTCCACTAGACCTTGCATTCTTCCTGGAATCAATCGTTTCCGACCCGCGCCTAGTACAAAAAACAGTATCATAACTACTGAAGCTAACCACGCGGACAGCATTGTGTTGGTAACTGCGAATTCGGTGACTCCCAACGGGGTCGAGTGGTGTCCGTCACCGTGATCTCCAGACTCTTCCCCATGACCACTATCGTGACCACCAACCTCTTTGCCGTGACCCGAATCATTTGAATGATCTTTATCTGCAGCCTTATGATCGGCTCCCTTCTCGGTTAGCCCTAGATGAAGGTTTCTCTTAGATGCAGGAAATACAGGTTGAGGGGGTAGATGTATTGCAGGTTGAGGGACGAAGCTGTCTTGGCCTCGGATAGCGGATCCGATACCGCCAATAACGAAGCCGAGCAGTAACAGAGCTACCAGAGCCACTATCACTCCCAGAAGTAGACTTTTTCCTAGCCCACCCGACAACACTATTTGTCACCCCTCTGTTTTTTTAGGGACTGCTTTCCCGAGTTATAGAGCATTGGTTCAACCATCTTATATATACCCCAGAACGCCGCAACAGTTCCCACAAGTATACCTATCAAGGTAAGAATGAAGACTGAGCCCAACCATTTGTCGAGCATTATGCCGACTACAATACCGCCGACTATGCAAAACGCTACGTACCATCCCAGGCCAGCGAGTCTTAGCGCTATAGCCCATCTAGGATGCCCTATCAAGAAACCTCGCAAATGTTATCATTCAGGTTTTTAAAAGTCAATTTGCCAAATTGTAGACGAATTAAGTATCTGAGTTAACGAAAATCGTAGAAATTGAGTTGATAAAAGACTTATATGTCTTATACACTCAATTTGCTGTTATACCTTACACTCCTGCTTGTGGCTTTCCAAAGTCGTCCAAATCTAAATCGTTTATGAAATCAGTGAAGGCAGACATCCGTCTTAACTCCTCCTCATTAACCTCTGCGCTGTCAGGAGTTTCGGTTTGACCTGGTCTATCCGGAATCATTGGTTTCCCTGTCTCTTTATCTAGCAAAACACCCGCTCTATCCATAACGGCATCTTCTGCAAATATAGGAGCCTTAAACCTAACAGCTAAGGCCATAGCATCACTTGGACGTGAGTCTATCTCTTGAATTTTATCGTCCACCTTAATCACAATCTTCGCGTAAAAAGTATCGTTTTCCAGATCATTAACTAGGATATGGGAGACTTCACCTCCCAAGGTATCAATGACGGTCCTCAAAAGATCGTGAGTCAGAGGCCTGGGAACACTTAAGTCTTGAAGCTTTACAGCTATAGCATCAGCTTCCGATGGGCCTATCCAAATCGGAAGATACCTATCAGAGTCTTTTTCCTTTAAGATTACTACTCGTTGGTAATTCATAGGGCTTACTCGTATGCTATCTATGGTTAGTTCCTGCATATTCACCCTCCAATTACCCTGAAAATTCTAGACCTGTACGATTTGGGATGTCAACCCAGTAAATGAAACACTCCCCCAATTAGAGAGGGAGTGTTTCTGTGTTCCATGAAGTTTGCGCAATAAACATCAATGTAGCGTCCATAGAAATTAATGCTCACTATTGCAAACCATTATTTTCCAGAGGTTACTATACTTGTTATATCGCGTCACTCGATATAGGAACTAATCGTCCGCTGCAGCAGGAACAGGGTCATAACTATTGTTTACAAGAGCATTACCTGCCAGAAGATCAATTCCGGCCCTTACAGAACCATGTAGCGTATTCAGCTCTTTCTCAAAGGCCCTTAGTGCTCTTAGTGCGTAAGCGTCTGCCTCAGTACGTTTCGCATGAGCCTCTGCTTCCGCCTGATCAGTAATACGATTAGCTTTATGCTCAGCGTCCGATAACATTTCTTCAGCTCTTTTTAGCAGTTCATTCTGATTAAGCTTCTCCATGAACTCATCTTCCGCCTGTGATTTCGCTCTCCTAGCTTCCACCATGGCGTTGTTCATAATCTGGTCTTTCTGGATAAGAACTTCTTCAGCTTGCTTCACTTCCTGAGGGATAGCCAGCCTTAGTTGGTCTACCAGTTCCAGAACTTTCTTTTTGTCCACCAATAAACTACCGCTCACTGGAACCACTTTACTCGTGTTTATCAATGTCTCTAACCTGTCGACCACATTTATAATGTCTATGACGCCCTCCTTGCCCGGTTATTTATATTTTCGGTACCGGCTTCCCATATTTGGCATATACTGCTTCCGCAACTCGGGGAGTAACCATATCAGTTACATCTCCATTCAACAGAGCCACTTCTTTTAGCAAACTAGAACTAATAAACATATATTCCTGAGATGTCATAAACGAAACCATATCTACATTCGGCGCAAGCCTTCGGTTCATAAACGCCATCTCGAATTCATACTCAAAGTCTGATCCACTGCGCAATCCGCGCACAATAACGGCAGCTCCAACCTCTTGAGCAAACCTAACCACCAAGCCCTCAAACTCTACTACTTCAACATTACTCAGATGAGCGACAGATTCTTTGAACAAGCCCACTCTTTCGTCTGTAGTAAAAAGTAAGTTCTTCGACGGAGTGGAGTAAACAGCAACAATAACCCTGTCAAATAGCAAAGAAGCTCTTGCAGAGATATCTACATGACCTAGGGTTACTGGATCAAACGTCCCTGGATAAATAGCTGTTACCATACCTAATGACTACCTTTTCGAGTAAAACTCTACTAAGTTATCTCCATACCTTCGGTGAGACTCAAGACTTAAAGATCCGTAAGTTTCTGCAAGTTCACTATGTCTCGAATGCCCAACAATAACAGTGCCTCCGACCTCGACCAATCCCTCTGAATCAGAAATACTCTGAATGACATTCGCGGTAGTTTCCAATCGATATGGCGGATCTAACATAACCAAGCTATACGGCCCATTGAGATGAGGCAATACTCTCTTCACATCTCCACATCGAACATACGCCTTATCCTTGAAGCCCGTGTCTTCAAGATTAGATTGAATAACTTGGCATTGGTTACTGTCTATTTCTACAAAATCCACCCAAGCAGCTCCCTGACTCAATGCTTCAATGCCGAGACTGCCAGAACCCGCGAATAAATCCAAAACTTTCTGATCTATAAACTCATAAGGATCTAATATATTGAAAATAGCAGACCTTACACGTTCAGTTGTAGGACGAGCCTTTGGAGAGAGAGTACCTCTAATCCGCCGCCCTTTCGCAGTCCCACCAATTACTCTCATTGAGGCTTTAGAAGGCATGATATCCAAAACATCTACATATTTTCCAGCGTTCCAGAAACGAATTTTGGGCAATTCTGTCGTAACTTCTATCAATCCATTGGCTACACTGAAAGTAGCTTAAATATACCGTGTGACTTATATTTGCAACAGTGACATTGATTGCGGATTTTAGAAGCTTTGTAAAAGCTTTTAGATGACAACCGATTTGGCCGCTATGCTATTCCAATCGCGCAACCTTTCTTATTACGTTGCTAAGCATTACAATAAACTCGGATTCGATACTACACAGAGAGACACGATCATCATGAAGTATCGCCAACAATTGGCGGATGCTGCTCCTGAAAGAAATACGATAGTAACCATAGGTGTTTTTGACGGCGTGCATAGAGGGCATTGCTATTTATTAAGCGAACTGCTCAAAGCGTCGCCACAAGATCATGATACAGCTGTCGTAACTTTCATAAATCATCCAGCATCAATAATAAATCCTGACTTCAAAGTAAGCTTCCTGACATCTACATCGCAAAAAGTGGAACTTTTGAAAGATCAGGGAGTGAAAATTGTAATCCCTCTGGATTTCAGCAAAAGCTTATCTGAAGTAACTGCACGAGACTTTGCTCAGATGCTAGTCGATTCGTTGAATATGAAAGGCTTAGTCCTCGGGCCCGACTGTGCAATCGGAAGAAACCGCGAAGGAGATGCAGACCTCTTAGAAAAACTAGGCCTCGAAATGGGTTTCTGGGTCAAGACCGTAACACCGTTTACAGACGACGGTAGAACAATCAGAAGTCGAGTCATCAGAGAATCAATATCCAACGGTGACATCGTTCAAGCCAATACTTTACTCGGTAGACATTTCCAGCTCTCAGGAACTGTAATACATGGAGATAAGCGAGGCCGCGAATTAGGATTCCCAACCGCTAATTTAAGTATAAACAACGATTTATTACTCCCTGGTGATGGCATTTTTGCGGCTTGGGCTCACATAAATGGAAAGAGATACATGTCCGCTACTAGTATAGGCATACGGCCTACATTTGGGCTAAGTGAAAGGCTTGTTGAAGCTTATATATTAGACTTTTCAGGAGATTTATATGGCCAAAATATCGATCTAAAATTCGTTGAACGCATCAGAGGACAAGAAGCTTTTCCGAATATAGAATCATTAATACATCAGGTAAACGCAGATGTGACTAATACAAGAGCTATCTTGACCGCGTTAGAAGGAGCTGATAGTGATTAGCGAATCCGAACTCGATATCATCACTAGAAAAGGTGTAAAAGAAATAATTTCCGAAACGGAATTTATCGAGATGCTTAAGGGTGGCAAACCCCTCAGATTAAAAATGGGATTCGATCCTAGTCGCCCAGATATACACCTAGGTCATGTCGTAGGACTAAGAAAACTTCGTCAACTGCAAGATTTAGGACATCAGGTAATACTTATTGTCGGAGATTGGACTGCACAGATCGGCGACCCGAGCGGACAATCTGCTACACGTCCCATGCTAACCCACGAACAAGTAGTCGCAAACGCTGAATCATACATGAGACAATTTTTTCAGGTAGTAGACAAGGACCGCACTCAAGTTGAATGGCAAAGCGAATGGTTTGGAAAGTTTACGCTATCTGACATATTGGGCTTAACAAGTAAATTTACAGTAGCGCAGTTCTTGGAACGAGACGATTTTGCGAAACGCTTTAGCGAACACAAACCGATTGCAATTACAGAATTGTTGTACCCACTACTGCAAGCTTACGACTCAGTAGCCATCGAATCAGACGTTGAATTCGGTGGCACCGACCAAATGTTCAATCTTCTGGTAGGAAGAGAACTCCAAGGCATGATGGGGCAAAAACCTCAACAATGCTTCTTAATGCCGATACTAGTTGGCACAGACGGTGTACAAAAAATGAGCAAAAGCCTTGGTAATTATATTGCATTAGAAGAATCCGCCGATGATATGTACGGGAAAGTTATGTCCCTACCGGATAACCTGATAGTTCCATATTTTGAGTATCTGACTGATATAAAAACATCAGATCTAGAAGCCATTTCCTCTGAAATATCAGAAGACCGCGCAAATCCAATGGAATTCAAAAAACAGTTATCTTGGGATATCACCAATTCTTTTCATGGACGTGAATCGGCCACTGACGCACAGACCAGATTCGAGGCCGTAGTACAAGGCCGAAATATACCTATCGACATACCCACATACGATGTATCAAACCTGTTAAGCTCTCAAGCTACCCCCTTGAACAAACTACTAGTAGAAACAGGGCTAGCAGCTAGCAGCAGCGAAGCCAAAAGATTAATTAATCAGCAAGCAGTAGAGTTGATTAGAGAATCCGAAGAAGCAGCTATTCTTGATAACAACCAGATTACTTCCTGGCACATCGGTGACATAATTAAGGTGGGCAAACGAAGATTTGTTAAACTCGTTTAACAATTTGCAAGCATAAATTCTTGTTTTCAGAGTGATGTTTTGAGTACAAACAACGAGCAGCAACTAGAAAATTTAGTTCACGATTGGCAGCTTAAATCAGACTCTTTGTCCCAACGAAAATCTAAATACAAAACTCTATCGCAAATAGATGTAAACCCGCTATACACACCAACGGATTTGGCCGACAGTATAGCTTGGAACGATAATGGCTTCCCCGGAGAATATCCTTTCACACGTGGCATTCATCCCAACGGCTACAGAAGTCGACTCTGGACTATGCGCATGTTCGCAGGGTACGGACTACCAGAAGAAACAAACGAGAGATTTAAATTCCTTTTAAATAATGGCCAGACCGGACTGAGCGTAGCTTTTGATATGCCTACGTTATACGGCTACGACACGGATGACCAGCGAGCATCAGGAGAATTCGGAAAATGTGGAGTAGCAGTCTCCTCTCTATCAGATATGGAGACATTATTCGAAGGGATAGAGCTAGATAAAATTACGACGTCTATGACTATAAATAGCCCAGCTGCGATAATTTGGGCCATGTATATAGCACTTGCGGAAACACGTGGTATTCCTATAGCTAAGTTAGGTGGAACTCTACAAAATGACATACTCAAGGAATACATTGCCCAGAACGAATACATATTCCCGCCTGAGCCCTCCATGCGCCTAGTAACCGACACTATAGAATTTGCGACAAAACATATGCCATTATGGAATCCCATCAGCGTGAGCGGATACCATATTAGGGAAGCAGGAGCAAATGCCGTACAAGAGTTGGCATTCACACTAGCAGACGGATTTGAGTATATACAGCACTGTATCGATCGCGGACTAGATATTGACTCATTCGCACCTAGGTTCAGCCACTTCTTTAACGTACATAACAATCTGTTCGAAGAGGTTGCAAAGTTCCGCGCAGCACGGAGAATATGGGCGAAAGAACTAAAAAACACCTATGGAGCACTAAACGAAAGGTCACAATGGTTGAGATTTCACGCCCAAACATCTGGGGTAGCATTAACAGCTCAGCAGCCTGAAAACAACGTAATTCGAGTCACCATACAAGCGCTTGCTGCGGTGCTAGGTGGCTGTCAATCACTACACACCAATGCTAAAGATGAAGCATTGGCATTACCATCCGCAGACGCAGCCCTTCAAGCATTACGCACTCAACAGATTATCGCCAGTGAGAGTGGTATAACTGACACAGTAGATCCATTAGGAGGCAGTTACTATCTTGAATCTTTAACTGATCAAATTGAAAGTGAGGTATACCAATATTTCACACAAATCGATAGTCTCGGCGGAGTTATACCAGCTCTTAAGCAGGGCTTCTTCCAGCAAGAAATCGCGGAGTCAGCGTTTCTATATCAGACTGAAGAAGATAAGAAAGAACAAATCCTAATCGGGGTAAATCAATACCAGTCCGAAGAACCTGTCAATATACCGATACTTAGAGTAGATACTGCAGGAGAAGCTCAGCAAATAACCAATCTCAACCACGTACGATCTACTAGAGACAACACCCTAGTACAATCCAAATTAAATGAGTTACGAAACAACGCAAAGTGCTCATACAACTTGATGCCTTCACTCATCGAAGCATCCAAAGCATATGCTACGCTGGGGGAGATGATGGGAGTGCTTAGAGAAGTATTCGGGGAATATCAGCCATCCTGGAATTTCTAATACCCCCCAACTTCCATTATTTAATTCCGGTTAAACAACCTAAGACGCAGATTCCTCTTTGGCCCTTTTTGCATCTTCTATGACTTTTTGCTCAATATTCTGAGGAACTGGCTCATAATGATCAATTTCAAGACTGTACGTCCCTCTCCCTTGCGTTAACGATCTCAAGTCCTGAGCGTACCTTTGAACCTCTGAATGAGGCACCTCAGCTTCGATCACCGTATATTTATCCTCTGGTGTCATACCAAGTATACGTCCTCTTTTGACATTCAAGTCGCTCATAACTTCGCCGGTGTACGCTTCTGGAGCATTAATCGTCAGTTTAACTATTGGTTCCAAAAGAATCGGACTAGCATCCAACATTCCACTCTTTAAAGCTTGAGAGCCCGCGATTTCAAAGGCCATGCCTGATGAATCCACGTCGTGGTAGCTACCATCGTATATGACCGCTTTCACATCCACTACCGGGTACCCGGCAACTACACCTTCTTCCATGGTTTTGACAACACCTTTCTCTACAGATGGTATGTATTCTCGCGGCACTTTTCCCCCAACTATTTCCGATCCGAATGCAAATCCTTCGTCTCTTTGCATTGGTTCAACTCGTAACATTACATGACCATATTGGCCATGCCCACCGCTTTGTTTCTTGTGTCTGTACTCCGATTGTGCAGTCCGTGTAATNGTTTCTCGGTATGGCACTCTAGGCAACCNAGTTAATAGCTCAGCACCAAACTTACGTTTAATCTTATCAACAGTAACATCTATCTGCGCTTCTCCCAAACCAGTCAAAACCATCTCACCAGTATCAGGCTGCCTACTTAAATGCAAGGTTGGATCTTCCTCAACAATGCGTGATAAAGAAGTGGACATTTTATCCAAGTCCGCCTTAGTTGCCGGAGACACTGCTACGCTATAAAAACCCACAGGAAATCTCAACTTACCAAACGCAACTGGTGTATCCTTGGTACATAAAGTGTCTCCAGTAACAGTAGACGACAACTTCCCTACTGCACCCATATCACCTGCGCACACTTCCNACACATTCTCTTGCGATTTCCCCCTAGGCAAATATAGCTGCCCAATTCTTTCCGCTTGTTTCTTTTCACTATTCCAGACTTCCGAATTACTGCTGATAGTCCCATCGTAAACCCTAAACACTGATAATTTGCCAACAAATGGATCAGCTGTTGTTTTAAATACAAATGCTGACATTGGAGAACTTGAATCAACACTAAGATCAATTTGCTTTCCTGAGTCATCAGACAAATCTGGTTTTATTCCGTCNATGGGCGACGGCATNTATTCATGGATAAANTCAAATAACTCTTGAGTACCCANATTTTTGGCTGCAGATGTTATTAAAATCGGCACCAAATTGCCCNGCTGTATAGCGCTGCGAGCTCCTGANAGAATCTCTTCTTCGCTGAGATCTCCACCTTCAAGATATTTATCNGCGAGNTCATCATCTGCTTCTGCTATTGCTTCTATTAGCCTGTCTCGCCATAAGTCGAATTCTAATTGCAAATCTGAAGGAATATCACTTGAAGGAGTTATTACACTGATCACATCAGTAAATGCATGTTCCATTCCTACAGGAATCTGAAATGGGACGCATTTGGTGCCAAAAGAGCTTTGAATACTATTCACAGTTTGTGTGAAATCAGCATTTTCTCNATCCATTTTATTTATTACCATTACAATGGGNAGCTCATGCGTTTCACATAAATCCCATGCCCGTTCAGTACCCACATCCACACCTGACTGTGCTGTCACCAATATGGCGGCGCTCTCAACTACTTTGACAGCAGCAACCATTTCTCCAATAAAGTCTTCGTAGCCAGGTGTGTCTAGAAAATTAACCTTCTTATTATCAGTAGTACAGGCAATAAGCGTCGTTTGTATACTGCTACCACGTTTTATCTCTTCAGGCTCATAATCTGAAACCGTGTTTCCATCTTCTACGGTGCCTTGCCTGGTGATCACACTATTATTAAATAACAGGGCTTCACTCAAAGAAGTTTTACCAGCCCCGCTGTGAGATAGTAATGCTACATTCCTTATATCCCGGGCATCAATACTAGGCATACGCCTTACCTCCATAATTCTGATATATTTATCTCATTATTTCGTTTCTGCGCCCNTTAGTGTCGTCCTNCGATCATGTTTTAGCAAAACNTNAACGAACTGCNCACTGNTATCGGATGAAAATTAGTGGTAATTCTACATACTTTGAAGCCGGGTAGCAACTAGCCAGTTTTTCCAATAAATATATAGAATATCCGGAGCTTTATCAGTGACTTTATAGAGGGTATAATCACTTATCTCAAATTACGCATCTCACTATAAAAATGTGAAATCCACCAGACANCCTTACTCTATGAAGGACAAAGTGATCATCATGAGCGCAAAACAAATCGTAAATACTGCCAATATAACCGGCGGAACAAACCCCTTATCGCAGGCAAGCATTTTCGGAGGGATAATCTATCTTCAAGGTTGCACAGGAAGACACCCTACGGAGGGCACCGTTGGAGATGGAATAGAAGAACAAACGCGTTACACATTGGAAAGGATAAAAATCATCCTGGAAGAATGTGGGTCCTCCCTGGACAACGTACTAACTAATACCTGCTACCTCACAAAATCTGAAGATTTACCCGGGTTCAATAAGGTTTACTCTGAGTACTTTCCGTCAGACCCACCACCTAGAACCGCAATATTAGTGTCATTCGGAGCTCCAGACAACCTAGTGGAGATAACTACTACCGCACACCAATAAAACGCACGATAAGCATTAATCTAGTTGAGTAGTAGATTTACAGTTTTTCAAGCACTATATGAGATCTNTTTTGGGTACTTGGGCGTATTTGCACAGGCCAGTCTCCTTTATCAGACTCACCTTGCCATTCCTTACTGAATGGAACTTCTGGGTTTGTTATCTCGTATATGGCCGTGTATTTCGCAGTGCCATCAACATCAGTTGATGCCATCTTATATCTAGTGCAACTCTCAACACCGTTCACATTCAAGATATTAGGAATATGTTGAGTGTCATATATACGGTTAAATTCAGACTCTAAGCTTTCAGGGATATCCATGCTGACTATATAAAGATACCGCGCCATATAAGTTCCTCCCATTATTAACTTCTAAAGAATAGATTTATTGACTAATTCTCTTTTAAATGCGGATACATAGCTAGTGGAGTTGCAGCCAACAAGCCAGCATCAACGGGCAATGTGATCCCTGAAACCCAACGAGATTCGTCGGACGCTAAAAATAGAGCCGCCCAGGCTACATCCCAAGCAGTCCCGTTAAATCCGAGCGGCCCAGCTTTACGGCGCAATTCCAATAGTTCTTCCGAAGTATGCCTAGCCACCATTGGACTGTAAATATGCCCCGGAGCTATACAGTTAACCCTGACATTTTGCCTTCCGTAGTGAACAGCCATAGAATTGCTTAGGCCAATTATCCCACCTTTAGAAGCTGCGTAAGGGTGACTTGGGCGACCAGCTCCGGCGCGCAACCCTACAATCGAGGACAGATTTACTATCGACCCTCCCCCTGATTCAATCATTACAGGAATTACAAATTTACTCGTCAACATNACTGACTTTAGATTAACATCTATTACAGTATCCCAAAATTCTTCATCTACATCAGTTACAGAACCTGGCCCACTTATCCCAACATTATTAATCAAAATATCAACGCGACCATAGGCTTCAACAGCTGCTTTGCTCATATCGCTACAAGATTTCGCGTCAGTCACATCTCCGACAAAAACTGTAGCTTGTCCACCGTCCTCCCTTATCTGAGACTCTGTTGCCTCCGCGTTNGATTTATCTCGATCTACCAATAACACTTGCGCNCCCTGTCTCGATAACAAAATATCGATATNGCCTGCCCTATTCCTAGAAAATCTTCGGTTGTTCCGGTCGCTCCAGCGCCAGTAACTATCGCTACTTTCCCTTCGAGGCGACTACCATAATNCTGCATNTCTTTACTCCTAAACTACAGATCGAATGCTTTTGCTATCACTANCACTAAATATTTCAATATTTGCGCGTTTTACGAACAAATAGTACACTTTGTAGCACAGCGACCGGTAGTAAGCCGCTCCCTCAGCGGCTTCTCCCTTCGGGGGCCGGCCGCTCCTTTAATTATGTCGCTAGTTTGGCCATACGGGATCGTTAAAGCCCAAGGGAACTGATGGTCTGGACCAGTAAGGCTGTGTTTCTGACATGTTNAGGACAGGACTCAAATGGGTCAGCCTACCCATAGGTGTTGCAGATTCTGTAGTCCAATGTAGTATTTCATNCTNCAAGAACTCAGGTGANACATCTACCANATCAGGTTCCGCAACTTGACCTAAATCAACTAGCCATTTTCCAGTCTGNGCCAAAGAAATCCGAACCAACCAGCTCCCACCCTCTATAGCACGCCTTTCTAAAGCCACAAGGGCNCCGAAAGCCATTAAATACCCAGTCAGATAGTCAATAGCTGACACTGGATAAAACTGGGGNCCAGGTACCGANCCCGGAAACAATTGACCTTGNCGATCAGTTATACCACTGACGGTCTGAATAACTGTATCGAACCCTCTACGAGAAGCCCAAGGGCCNTTATGACTAAATGCGCTNAGCGACACATAGACTAAACCAGGNCGCAANTCTGATAATTCNTCAACCGACAAGCCTCGATTACCTAATGTTCCAGGTCTATAACCCTGAGAGAACACATCAGCGTTTCTAACAAGTTCTTTCAAGGCATCCGAATCACTCTGGTTCCGAAGGTCCAAATTAGCGGACAATTTGCCNTGACCNGTGTCATACTCCTGATATCCGATGTTAGGGAGATGATCGCTTGTAATCTTCAGAACATCNGCCCCATGCTCTGCCAATGTTCTCGCACACGTCGGACCAGCAAGGACTCTAGTCAAATCTAACACTCTGATACCTGAGAGAGGTCTGTCACCATCCGGTAATTTTTCAGGAGGGCTTTCTCCAACCTTAATTATTTCCATAAGCGGCAAATCTGCAATTGCCTGGCCTTGGNGGTGGCGTGACCACTCCTCTATAGACCTAACCATTCCCCCGGCACCTTTAGCTTTTATTATCGCCTCTTCAAGCTCCAATGCATCCCANCGTGCAACCGCTTTTTTTACCTCAGTGGGATCTTCATCGACTCCTAGAACGTCCAAAGCAGCTGCCCGATGATTAGGAAAATTGCAATGCAAATAGCTCCATCTACCATTCATAGCTGGATACGTTCCCATGATGGTATTCCTATCGGTAGAGACAACAGAATTGTCCATCTTCATATATTTTCCGCTGCGCAATGAAGCAGTTGCTCGACGAGTATCTACTGACACTTCTTGGCTGGTACCAGTCTTTAATTGCCATAATCGTGCGGCAGCTAACCCCACTGCAGACAGTGACGCAACAGCAGCTTCCCCAATTCGGAAAGATGTAGGCAAGATAGGATCCCAATCTCCGTCAACCAATAGACCTTTGCAAATGGAATTTGGCCACCCAGCTACTTTAGCTAAAGGATCAAATGCGTTGTGTGGAGTCATGAAGAGAAACCTCCGGTATTTAAACTCAAGCTTTTATCACTAAACCCAGTCGAGTTAATAAGTAAGGTCAGATGAAGTCCCTTCAGGTAGTTCGACGTCGAGAGCCTGAAGGCAGTGCGCTAGCCCATGATAATACGAGACAACGACCATCATATCTATAATCGCACTAGCCCCTATNTGTTNTTCCAAAGCTTGATANGTAACATTTGAAACCCNGTGCTGTCTTAATATCTCTAATACAAACTGCACCACGTTAGCATCTTGATCATNGAGCCCNGCCGGTGCTCGATANTCTCGGATNGCNGATATTACNTCTTCGCTAATATTCGCCGCTTTAGCTCCCCTCTGGTTTACGGTCCANACATANTGCCCGCAGGCTTCTCTTGCAGCTGTAAGAATGGCCAANGCTTTCACCCTTGGATCCAAGGGTGTNTCAAACCTTGCGTAGCCGCCCANAGTCGCAAAATTCTTAGCNGCAACAGGATTATTCAACAAAGCAGCATAATTCCTAGCTACTCCTCCCCTACTTTGGTCTATTTCATCCCATATAGCTTGCCCTTCAGAATCCATATTGTTCCTATCAGCAAAAGGTACTCGTGCCATACATTCCTCCAGAAGTACTTAAATTTCATCTACCCAAAAAACCATTCACCCCGGTTCGNAATAAGATCGCTACCGGGGTGAATTACGTGTGTTAGTAACTAGATTCTATTAATCGTCTGCAGCTTGTACAACTTCTCCGTTATTACTCCATATAGCTTCCAAGACAGCACCTGGAGACATCGGCATCTGTGTCAAACGCAAGTTCAGAGCATCTGCGATGGCGTTTGCTACAGCAGCCATTGGGGGAACTATCGGAACCTCACCCACGCCTCGAACACCATATGGATGCCCTGGATTAGCAACTTCGACGATCACTGTATCGATCATTGGCAAATCCAGACTCGTTGGCATCCTATAATCTAGGAAACTTGAATTAACCATCTGGTCCTGATCACCCATGTAATACTCTTCGTTTAGAGCCCATCCGATACCTTGAGCTACGGCGCCTTGCATTTGTCCCTCAACATAACTTGGGTGAATCGCTTTTCCAGCGTCCTGGACAATTGTGAATCTCAATATAGTGACTTTTCCTGTGTCGGGATCAACTTCAACATCAGCTATCTGAGTACTAAAAGCACCGCCTTGACCAGCAGGGTCTACACTTACCTGACTGCTTATAGGACCACCAGTATCTGCCAGCTTACCAGCTAATTCCTTGAAGCTTATCTTAAGCTCAGGATCAGATTTATGTTGCAATTCATTCCCAACNAAGTCGACATNATCTGGGTCAACTTCCCAGATAGTAGCTGCTCNAGCTATCATCTTNGCCTTGATATCCTGAGCCGCNTCGTACGCCGCCCAACCGGTGGCAAATGTAGTCCTACTTCCTCCGGTCAGAAATGTATAGCCCACTGAATCGGTGTTAGCAACAGTTGGGTGAACATCTTCAGCAGCGAGTCCAAGTACCTCAGCAGCCTGCATGCCAATCGAAGCTCTCGAACCGCCAATATCAGTCGATCCTTCTACTAACGTAATAGTGCCATCTGGATTGACTCCTATACTACAGCTCGAAGCTTTACCAATATTAGCCCAATACCCTGAGGCTATTCCCCTGCCCCTGTATGGCCCTTTAATTTCCGACTNATAATGTTCGGTGTTTTTAGCAGCTTCTATACATTCTACATTCCCAATTTTTGCAAATGTAGGACCATCAACTCGGCGGCTACCTTCCTTTGACGCGTTCTTTAAACGGAATTCGAGCGGATCCATACCAACTTTCTGCGCCACCTCATCCATTACCTGCTCTGACCCGAACGCCGCTATGGGAGCACCAGGGGCCCGATATGGAGCAACCTTAGCTCTATTTACTAAGACATCGTAACCATCAGTTCGCATATTTGCGATGTCATAAGGAGCAAACATAGACTGGGCAGCAGCAGTAACGGGGGCTCCTGGGAATGCTCCTGCTTCAAGAGCTAACTCAGCTTCAGCTCCNATTATTTTTCCATCTTTGGTNGCNCCTACCTTTATTCTCATCCATGCGCCTGACGTAGGACCTGTACTATCAAAAACTTCTGTTCTAGTCATAGCAAGTTTAACCGGTCTNCCACTTTTCTTAGATAACAGAGCTGCCAACGGCTCAAGATACACTGGTAGTTTGCCTCCAAATCCACCGCCTATCTCCATCGGTACAACCGTTATCTGAGACACTGGCTTCTGAAGTATCTTACCTAGTAATTCCCTAACATTGAATGCTCCTTGGGTGCTAGTCCAAACTGTCAAATGCCCATCTGCATTCCATAGAGCTGAAGCATTCTGAGGTTCTATATACCCTTGATGTACCATTTTAGTTGAAAATTCTCGTTCCACCACCACGTCTGNCGCGGAAAAACCTTTGTCNGGATCACCTAGTTCNTACCTGAAATGAGTTGCTATATTACTCTTTTTACCGCTATCTTCTCCGAGTTCCATTGTAGTTAGCGTTTCTTGAACTAGAGGGGCATCCTCTTTCATAGCATCTCGTACATACACCACCGACGGCAAAACTTCATAATCGACGTCTATAAGGGCTATGGCACTTTCCGCTACATGAATATTAACNGCTGATACNGCTGCTATAGCATGTCCTTTGTATAACGCTTTACTAACNGCCAAAACATTTTCGTTTGGAGTAAATCCGCCTTCAGGCCTATTTCTTTGTACTGTGGGTATGTCCTTAGCAGTTACGACAGAAACAACACCTGGATAGGACTCAGCTTTTGTCGTATCAATTGATTTTATACGAGCATGGGCATACGGGCTTCTCAGAACCTTCCCGTACAGCAGTCCGGACATCTGAAAATCCGCACCGTACTGGGCCCTTCCAGTCACCTTATCAGCTCCGTCAGGCCGTATTGGCCTACTGCCTATTACAGAATAGTCCGTATTCGAAAGCACTACATTAGACATTTAGCACCTCTGGTTTTTGGTTCTCTGAACTCAGGTCCAGAGGTGGAAATTGTATCATAACGGTTCCAAATAGTCCTTACTCCANACTGTTGACATCACAAAGACATGCANGGTTTTTCAGATGTATACTGCCTANAGGNAATNGNGCACCTACCGAATACTAACTAAACATACAGTTACTGGAGATTAAATGCAGCCNCTCAAAGATATAAGAGTACTAAGCGTCACCGTATTCTTGGCAGGTCCTTATCTCAGCATGAATTTAGCNCGTATGGGAGCTGAGGTTATAAAGATAGAAGTTCCGGAANAAGGAGACCCAGTCAGGGGCAATGGTCCATTTGCGGGGCCAGAGGGAGTAAACCCTGATCCCATTACACCACAAGATATATCAACTCGATTTATAAAACGCAGTCAGGGTCTNAAAAGCATGACTATTGACTTAAAAACAGAAAAAGGCAAATCTGTATTTTTAGACNTNGCCAAGGAATCAGACTTGGTCATAGAGAATCTCTCACCAGGGTCGATGGGGCGTCTCGGCCTAGGGTACCATGATGTGTCGAGTGTTAATCCGAAAATAATATACTGCTCCATCTCCGGATATGGACAATCAGGGCAATATTCAAATAAGCCAGCCCATGACCCTCAGATCCAGGGTATGAGCGGGCTAATGGACATAAACGGAGCAGAGGATGGACCGTCTACCAAAGTTGGGTTTTATATCGGAGATCTTGTGACACCTTTATTTGCTGCTTACTCAATTATGTCAGCTCTACGTCACAGGGATCAAACCGGTCAAGGTCAATACTTGGATGTATCCATGATGGACACACTGACATCTCTTATATTCATGGAGAATCTNGAAGAAGACTTAGCTAATGGAATCAAGCTTAGAACAGGCAATAATAGCAGAGGCGGACCTACAGGCTTATACAAAACATTGGACTCAGAGATAATTATTACAGCCGCTAGCGATGCTCAATGGCAACGTCTATGCGAAGGTATAGGACTCGCGGAATACGCNAATGATCCTGAATTTGCTACTTATACCATGCGAATAACAAACGTCGCGGAAGCTCGCCGCATCATACAGAACCGAATAAAAACGCTTACTCGGTCCGAGGCCCTCAAAATATTGGAAGACGCAGATGTACCCTGCGGTCCAGTCAGATCTATTGAAGAAGTCATGGTTGATCAACAATTCTATGAACGCGGAACTCTTGTGCCTCTCAGAAACGGCTCAACATCTAGCGTAGTTCCAGGAATAGGCTCCGGGTGGCCAGTTCAATTTTCATCAGGTCCNCTTCCAGAATTAGACGGAGCACCAACACTCGGCATGAACACATTAAGCATNCTCACTGATACACTTGGATACANTANANAANAGATAGACCAATTGAAATCTGACGGCATAATTTAGAACGNTGATTATTGGATACAATATATTGTGACAATACCTAAATGGACAGCCTCGGGAGATTTGTTTGAAGGTTGCAATTGCAATCTAATTTGCCCGTGCCATATTGCATTCAGGCAAAACAGCACTAATGGAAACTGTGATGGCGCTTGGGGTATCCACGTAGAAAAAGGCATTTACGGGTCCATCGACATATCTGGTCTAAATGCGATGGTTATTGCTCATTCCCCTGGGCCTAGCATGTTCGATGGCAATTGGGAAACTGTAATATATATAGACGATCAGTCCAACACAAATCAGGAAGACGCTTTAAAATCCATATTGTCGGGNNCTGGGGGTGGCCCNTGGTCNAAACTNGCTCGCTTTTATGCAAACTCAAGCCCTATCGCGATAGAAAAGACTTCTTTCAACTATACTAAGACACCGAAAACTCGGGCCTTAAGTGCAGGGGAATCCGCCAATTTGCTGGTTGANGCACTTACCTCAGCCGATGACCAAAANGTAACTCTTAGCAACCTATTCAACGTCATTCATGGACCACTACACACTGTAGGCAAATCTAATCTCGACATAGAGTCACATGGATTACAGTGGTCTAACCGAGGCAAACATGGATTGTTTAGCCAATTTGAATGGTCAGGTCCATAACACAAGCATGCGAAACAGGGTGGTTGTACATCCTAGGCATCACGTTCGCTCGGGAACCCTGAAGTTTTAAAGATTGAGAGTTACATGACAACACGCGAATACATATCACCCAATAAAGGCTACGTAGTCCTAGGTCTAACCACTACAGGTCCGGATTGCTGGTCAGACTTGATATCCAAGATATCACTACTAATTATCGGTCAGAAGTCAGAACCTGAAAAATACGACATCGAAATAAGCCTNCAGGGTCAACACGACGCCATGTCCGAACCAGAATTCAGCAGAAAACCTGTGGCCAAATCTAACACTGGTATACCCATATCGGAAGCACTGTTAGAATTTCAAAACACAATCGGACAATACTACCTCGTAGGCAACAATGTCCTTAATTTAAATCGAGCCTTCTTAGTAGAAGCAGTACGCCGGCACAGGAGATCANCCGACCAGGCATCCCGAATTATCGATGAAGTAGACGACCTGCCANTACGGAGATTTATAGATCTTGGAGACATNCATAAGGGNCTATCAGCTGGACTNACACCTGAACCAGNAGAAACCATAGCTAATTACAGCCGAAGNTGCAGNTCATTTATAACAAACATGAACAACGTAGAAATCTCGGATATATGCCGNAGATTAGAACTGACACAAAACGAATCACTATNNCAAAANNCNACAGATNCTCTNGAGANTGAAAACCTAGTGTTTGNAACTTTTTTTAAGTTATTCGATTAGAATTAATTCGGNATAGNAATCCTGATAAAAACTGNTAGGGAGTTACTACAATGCGNTTCACAAGCAAACCTTTACGGTCAGTTATGTTNGTCCCTGGAAACCGAGAAGATTTGATGCTAAAGNCCCCTAAATATGGATCTGATGCACTAATCCTTGATCTAGAGGATTCTGTCCCGGAGAACGAAAAGGAATCAGCTCGCAATCTGGTAAAGAATGCAGTTGAAAAACTGGGCTCTGAGGGTGTCACCCTTTTTGTAAGAGTAAACCGGTTAGAGACCGGCCTAACAGGGCTTGACCTAGAGGCTGTGACTTCACCTAACCTCTATGGAGTTTTACTACCGAAAGTTGAAAACCCAGCCGATGTGATAGAAGTAGACACACTACTCCGCTTCTTTGAAAGAAAAAATCATATGGAAATTGGCTCAATTTGTATTGACCCAGCCCTAGAAACAGTCCACGGGATTAGGCAAGCATACGACATAGCAATGGCCTCTAATCGAGTAGCCCATATGGGGGGTAGTGGAGGCAAAGGCGGGGACACGTCGCGATCTATTGGTTACCAATGGACGCCCGAGGGCATGGAGACGCTCTTTGTAAAATCTAAAGTGCTAGTCGATTCCCGATCTGCAGGAATAGAATTCCCAATTAGCGGAGGGTGGTTCGATATTCATGATCTAAACGGGTTACGAGGCCTAGCAATGCAGCTTCGCCAACTAGGATACACAGGAATGCATCTCATACACCCGTCCCACGTGCCTATAGTGAACGAAGTATTTACTCCTAGCAAAGAAGAAATTTCGTACTGGCAAGGGTTGTTGCAAGCTATGGACTCACAAAGAGGCCAAGGTAGCGCAGTAGTCACCTATGCTGGAGACATGGTCGACATAGCACATGAACAAACTGCAAGAACCATGTTGGAGCGAGTAANGCAATGGGGAATTATCTAGAAATCACATAAGGATAATATAAATGGATTATTCAAATTACGAACACCTAGAAATCAAGGTGCTTGATGGGGTCGCTTTAATTACTATGAATCGACCGGAATCACTAAATTCAGCCAATTTCCAACTGCATTATGAGCTGAGCAAGATATGGCTCGACATTGGCAATGATGACTCAGTGAAAGTAGCCGTAATAACAGGATCAGGAAATGCTTTTTCAGCAGGCGGTGATTTTGAGATGATCGAAGCTGCAATAGGCAATCCAGCAGTGATAGCTCAGAATACCAAGGAAGCGGGGGACATCGTATACAATCTAATGAACTTGGACAAACCAGTGATTTCCGCAATAAATGGGGTAGCAGTAGGGGCTGGATTAGCCGTTGCATTNCTAGCAGACATTTCAATTGCTTCAGAAAAAGCTCGCATCACAGATGGACATACCCGCCTAGGAGTTGCAGCAGGAGACCATGCCGCTATGATTTGGCCACTATTATGCGGCATGGCCAAAGCCAAATACTACTTGTTAACCTGTGATTTTCTTGATGGATCAGAAGCAGAACGCATTGGTCTTGTCAGCAGGGCGGTACCTCATGAAACTCTAATGGACACCGCCATGGACATAGCGAGAAAATTGTCCCATAGTTCCCAGCCAGCGATACGATATACCAAACACTCTTTAAACCAATGGCTTAGACAATCAGGTCAGGGGCCATTTGATTATTCACTACTCGCCGAAGCAATTGGCTTCTTTGGCCCAGATATCCAAGAAGGACTAAGTGCAATAAAAGAAAAGCGGACCCCAAAGTTTCCGTCGGCTAATTAACAGGTAATATGACCAGATTTAAGAAATAAGGAGGCATCAGATTGACTAACAAGAAAGGAACCGGACTCTTAATGGTATGGGTAGATGTGCCCGAACAATATGAAGATGAATTCAACAAATGGTATAACGAAGAACATATCCCAGAGATTACTTCTATTCCAGGAGTCCTGAACGCAGCACGATACGAAGCGGTGAAAAGCGGCCCAAAACATCTGGCTTGCTACGAATTAGAAAACTCTTCTGTTACTGATAGTGACGCATGGACCCAAAGAAGCCCGTCAGAGTGGGCGCAACGAATAGGCCCTAGAATCATCGGGACTAATATGATTAATAACGTATATGAGATGATACATCCACAGTCCTTAGATGATTCCATATCAAATTCTGACATGGCCCCTGCACTACAAATCGGACGCATGGACCCCGTTTCTGGCAAAGAAGACGAATGGAATGAATGGTACAGCACAGTATATGTTCCCAACTATGAAAAAGTACCAGGATGTATCAGAGGCAGGCGATGGAAATGTGTTAAAGGAGCTCCGTCTTACGCAGTTGTCTACGAATTTGAAAACGAACGAGTATCAGAACAATCTGAGTGGGAACAGCAACGAGACATAAACCCCAAAAACCCAGCAATGCGAGACGCTATGATCCACGCTCCAGGTTCACCCGGAATTTGGAAGAAAACCTTCCAGTTATAGTATTTGTGATGGCTGGTTTACTATTGTCACACTGATCTCGTAAACCAGTCATCACCACCAATAGTTGCACTAGACGAGACAATGTTAAATAATATTCCTACAGATGCTTTATAAACTAGCGTTTCCACTAATAGCTTTACTAATTCTGGTCACACCAACGGTAATACATGGTCAGTTTACTGAATCAAGGCCTTATAAAACAGAGGCTGGGCCATACATACTGAATATCCAAGCAGACCCCTCTCATTTATCCTTAGGAACCGTGGATTACACTATCATAGTCAGCAATGTATTGGATCACTCTGCAGTTTCAGACGCTAGGGTCCTGATATGGGGAACCCATGCTACAAATGGGCACAGAGGGTGGGCCAACGCCTTGAACAATCCGCTCACGCCTGCTAAATACACCGCGAGAGTTCAATTAGAAGGGCCTGGTGTCTGGGAAATGAGCATAGATGTGATGAGTCCACTTGGCCGAGTGGCCATTCAGGTACCGTCGCAAACAATCCCGCGCCCCAGACTCTCACAGTCAGGTAGTCTAGTGTTTATAGGGGTATTCGTGGTACTGATTGGAGCTACCGTGTACGCGACTTTCAGTATTCGGAGAAGCATGAAAGCCCGAGAAAAAATTAATGCGAGTTAAACCATACTACCTTTTAGCAGGTCTCCTATCATTATCCACATGTCTATTCCTCAATAGTTCTAAGGCATACGCTCATGGTGGGATCGAACCCGGAGACAACCTGCTTCTTGCGTGGAGCAACAATCCATTCCCAAGCCTTATTTTATTAATGGTTGCTTATATATACGTGAATGGGTTAAGGAGGTGGAACAATCCTAGCCATCCAATCAATATTTGGCAGAAAACATGTTTTTTTTCTGGTCTGGCATGTGTTTTTATAGCTCTACAATCTCCAATAGACCCTCTAGCTGAGCATCAATTCTCTATTCATCAAGTTCAACATCTGCTGCTCAGAATGCTCGGACCCCTACTAATACTATTAGGAGCACCACTAACTCCTATATTGAGAGGAATGCCCAGGTGGGCTTTAATGAATATAGTCAGGCCTACCGTAGGAAACGGAATCATAAGGATTCTTTATTTTAAAATTACAAATCCTGTACTCACGTCAGTAATTTTTATGGGCTCATTGTATATGTGGCAGATTCCGTTTCTGCACAACTTAGCGGTACGAAACGACGTTTTCCACGAATTCATGCATTTTTCCATGCTGTTCTCAGGATTATTATTCTGGTGGATAGTGATAGACCCTAAACCCCACAGGTCTAGACTTCATTATGGGCTCAGAGTCTTATTCCTAGGACTGTTAGTACTACCAAACACTCTTCTAGGAGCAATCATCACATTCTCTCGCAGTACACTATATGAATCTTACTACGAATTTCCTCAACCGTTTGCCTTGGCTCCCATGCTAGACCAACAAATTGGGGGTCTAAGTCTCTGGGTAGTCGGCGATATGATGTGCATATTAGTAGCTGGTATCACTATGATTTTCTGGTACAACAATGAGAAGTCTCTAGATCAAGTCCCATAATAAACTCAGAATGTCTTCTTGACCCAAGTACTGTTCAACTTTAGGATATAGCCCAGCTAAATGTTACAACTCTAGAGGAGATCCCAGTGACAACCTATTTGAACCGGCCCCACCCAAAGTTTGATTGGTTTATACCAATAGATGGTGACGGATATAAAGCTGGTACACTACAGGCGGAAAGAGAACCTACTTTCAAATATCTAAGCGAAGTAGTTCAAACGGCCGAGAATCTTGGTTTTTATTCTTTATTAATTCCTACCAGATTTGCCAACGGGCTATTTTCAGAAGACGCACCTCTCGCTGAAACTTGGACCATGGCGACTGCTCTGGCAGCCGTCACAAAAAAGATTAGATTTCTGATAGCTGTGAGACCTGGATTTATCTCTCTAGGTCTTTTCGCTCAGATGGCAGGAGCTTTACACGAAATCTCAAATGGTCGTATAGACATCAATATCGTTCCCGGCGGGATACAAAACGATCTAGAAAGAATTGGCGAAACCAGTGACCATTCCACTAGATACCAGCGGGCCGAAGAATTTATAGATGCGTGCCGAACTCTCTGGAACACGGAAGGCCCCGTCTCATATGAAGGTTCATTCTACAAGTTGAACGGTGCATATTGCTCACCATCTCCAGGTTCTAATCCCCCACGTTTTTACTTGGGAGGAGTGTCAGACAATGCCATAGGTCTATCCTCGAGACAAGCCGATGTACATCTGGGATGGATAGAACCTCTGGAAAACACCGAAAAGAGGTTGATCCAACTTAAAAACGCATTTGAGACCTCTGAACGATCTCCTTCGTTTGGGTTAAGAACGCACATCATAATGCGCGATACAGAAGAATCCGCATGGAAAGCTGCCGAAGACCTAATATCAAATGCTGATCCTATAGTGAAAGCCCAAAGACGATCGTCAATCGAAGGCACTGTGATGGTCGGACAGCAAGCTCAGGCAGTTAAAGCGCCAGACCATCGTCTTGGAAAATATCTATGGAACGGACTTTCAGAGGTAAGAGTAAACTGCGGAAGTGCCTTAGTAGGAACCCCAGGACAGATATGCCAAGAGTTACTAAATTACTGGTGTTTGGGCATAGATGAATTCATATTATCGGGTTTTCCTCACGTTGAGGAATGCTACAGAGTCTCAGAAGAATTACTGCCAATGCTGCGCGGTGCAATCGAAAATAAAATCGATCGGGATTCTAACTAGCAGACAAAACCCTGACTGTTAGAATCCTCGCTCTATATTAGGCTAATCCTCGATGAACCAATTAAGAATGACAACTTGGTTACTGCCGAAGCACCTACGCTACTCCTGGGTAAACCTGTCTATTATTTTTATAGGGGCGTGCATTGGCTTAGTATCTGTTGGGTTAGGGTACATTTACTCTCAAGCCATATCAGAAGCAGGGCTACAGCACGCAGTTGCGTCAAGCTCACCCGGATCGTTAAACATTCGGGTTACTACTCAAAACAGACCAATTGCTCCTGAAGCTTATTCAGCACTCCAAGAATCAATAGAACGAGTTGTCGACAACAATATCGGATTTCTCGTCCAGAATTTCGCAAGGAATGGACGCACACAATCAAATTTGTCTATTACAAACGATCCCATGGATACTCTATCTTTATTTGGTGGACCTATTGGAAGGCCATTTTTCCTAACTGACTTTGAGAAACATAGTAATTTAATTGAAGGAACTTGGCCCAGCACCGGTGAGACAGAGCACCTAGATAACCATTTGCAGATCGACACAGTCATTGGAAATGATATTGCTAAATTGATGCATTATTCCCTAGGTGATACCGTCTACATATTGCCATACAAAGGTGATACATCTGAATTGATTATCATGAATATAGTTGGCATAGCTGAACCAAACGATCCTCAACAAGAATATTGGATGGGAACGCCAAGTTATTTCACCATTCAAAAAGTCAATGACAAACCAATTATCCCGCTTTACGTAAATGAAGATGACTTCATAAACAAAATAGGAAATAAATACCCCAACATGGTAGGGGATTACGAATGGCTAATATTTATAAACGCCAATGTGATCACACCAGACATAGTAGTAGAAACTCAAGGAGCCCTGGAAAATCTAGAGACCGAAATAAATAAACAATTCCCTAGATCAACAGTTTTAACTTACCTTGAGAACAGCCATCGATCAGGCCTTTTAAGCAAGTACACTAAAAACAAATTGCTCGCCCAGATACCTATATTTCTGTTTATATCATTGATACTAGTTGCTGATTTCTACTTTTTAATAACTATCATTACATTGTTTGGGCAGGGCCAATATACAACCTCCAATTTAATCAACAGTCGAGGAGGTAACTTTCAGCAAATATTTATTCTGCAAAGCAGTACATATTTTTTAATCATTCTCGCCGCATTCTTAATCTCCCCATTTTTGACTGATATTATCGCAGACGTCTGGCTACTAAACAGCATACCCTCCGTTTCAGACTTGGGAGGCAACCTACTGTTTAGCAATCCATACCTATGGGTTTGGACAGGTTGTTCCGCTGCGATCACACTATTAGTGTTACTAATCAGTGGCGGATTAGCTCTTAAGCGTACATTAGGACTATCTCTGGACAACAAGTCACGACCTTCCGTAACTCCTATAATCCACAAGTTCTATCTAGATGGATTGATAGGGATCTTGTTTCTTTTACTCCTATGGCAAACCCAGTCAAAGTCTGGATTTGTTGAGGAGGATATTTCCGATAAAAGCCTGTTTGTTGAACCTAGTCTTCTAATAGGACCAGCCTTAGGCTTTTTGCTAGGCGGCCTATTGTTGATGCGATTATCTCCATATATCCTGAAGATAATAGCCTTTGCAATCAATTTTTGGGCTCCATCATGGGCGGTATATACACTGACCAAGATGAGCAGAGATCCTTTCGGGTATTCTGCTGTGTCTGCGATATTGATGTTATCCATGGCGCTGGGGGTGTTCGCATCCGCGTTCCAACCAACATTATCCCACCTAGAAAGTTCTCAAGCCCTTTACGAGATAGGGGGTGATCTAGTCATAACTGATATATCATTCTCGAAAGTAAAACAAGATGAGGAACTTGCGAAATTAACTTCTATACCAGGAGTTCAACATATAAACCCAGTACTTAGGGAGAATGTAAAACTCATTGATCAGAAAAAGAACAAAGCAAGTTATCTATTAGCNATAGAACCNTACAATCTCGGAGGTACATCCTGGTTCAGGGAAGATTTCTCNGAGCATTCTTCTAGTCTNGATGAATTAATACGACCAATGATGTCAGAATCANTAAACTTTCCAGCNACGCGCNACGGAATNCCNATCCCTGATAAAGACCGTTATATAGGAATTAAAGTTAATGTCGATGTACCAGATTTTGTGAGGAAGAATCAGTGGATAAAGTTTACAGCCAGAATTTCAGACTCATACGGACACTACACGAACATTGAGTTAGGTGAAATCGCAACAGGAACACACACCCATGAAACATATGAGACATTATCAGCCTCACTACCATCACAATTTAATCTCATACCACCGCTATTAGTAACATCAGTATTTGTGACCGCATCACCATCGTCTAACATACCTAGTGGTTCAATTCATATTAGTAGTCTTATTTCTGGGGACGATACAATTAACGAATTCCACACTTCTATTCCNGAGTTTAATAGCATACAACAATGGAAATTATTACCGAATACAANACAAACTCCTGACAGTTTGAAAACATTCCAAACACCGTCCGATAGTGAACTATCAGGGCTCACATTTTCCTGGTTCTCGGATTTGAATGGTGATGAGCGAGGCTTATTTGTACCGACAGGACCATTTCCGTTGCCCNCNATAAGCAGCNCAGAGTTCTCTATTGGNGACATAGTACATATACAAGCGGGAAGGGAAATAATNCCACTAAAGGTGGTTGGAACAACNCAGTTTTTTCCNACCATTAGCCCAAGGTTAAAACCCTTCTTCATTGTGCCCGTAACTGAGTACATAAACTACGCGACTAGAATAGGAAGGCCGTATAAAGGCCCTGAAGAGTTTTGGCTATCCCTAGAAGAAAATGCTGACAGAAAACTTATTGCCTCTACATTAAACGAAAGGTTATCCAACTTTATAGAAGTTAAAGATAGGGATGCATCCGTTTCTATGGCTCTAAATAACCCTCTATCAGGAGGAGCGTGGCGAAGCCTAACATTGGTCGCCATGTTTGTCTTGGTATTGACNTCGCTTGTATCGCTGACTACACATGGNGTNCTCACTTCATATCGAACCCGNACAGATGNTGTAGTGACGAGAGTCCTNGGATTAACAAAACCACAAATGATATTGTCCTTAATAATTGAAAAACTATTTATCTGCTTAATTGGAATACCTGCNGGCTGGGCTATGGGAACAATGTTTTATTCGTGGATACTTGGCTATATGGACACTACACAATCTGGGCAGCCCATAGTCCCCCCNATGATAATAGATACTCANNNNAATATCGTAATAGTTTCTTTATGTTTAGTACTGTTATCGGCAATNGTAGCCGTCGTATTGGCATCTCTAATCGGATTNCATCACAAAACGTCTGATATACTGCGGTCCGCTGATTAGTTATCGCATCAATAAATCACGAGCATATAGTTAATAAAATGTCTTTAATAAAACTCGGATATATCATAGCTATAAGAAGAATTATTTCGGCGTGGCATATAGAAGCGATTCTATTTATTGGTATCTTCCTAGCCGTGACATTACTCTCTAGCAGCGTAGTATTCTCTCAACTATTGTCTGAAGTGTCACTCAGTCACACACTATCGAACAGCAACCCAGACGACAAACAGTTATGGCTAAGGTCTTTCAGCGACCTGAAGTCATCACAACCCAAAGACTCTTCATCTATCTACTCNGAAAACACCGNGTTTATAAAGCAACGCGTAATAGACAAACTCAGATCTTTCACTCTTGACCACCACTTGATTCTTGAAACTGCAACGTTTTTCTTTGAGGGTTTACCAACGCTTTCCGAAGACGACCAGGTCAGACCCAGAGGAAAAGTACAATATCTGAGCTCTCTGGATACATCCGACAAATTTTCTCTGGAAGAAGGCACCTGGCCTGACGCTTCTGATGATACTGGTTCTCCCATGCAAGTCGTAGTAGATCAGACNGGATCCAAAATTTTGGAAATTGGAATTGGAGACACATTTACGATATTCCCATCATCCCAAACTCAACAATTAGGGATTACAACAGATGTAGTAGTTGTCGGAATATTTTCGAGAGNAGANCCGGACTCAGATTATTGGAACGNGAGAGAGGGTGATTTTAGCTATATCGATCAAAGGTGGAGTATCGTTCCTTTATTCACTAAAGAATCAAACATTACCGTCAAATTAGCTGATTCATACGATGGCCTCTATACGAATACAACCTGGCTAGTAAATATGGATCCACAGAAGATCCATGCCGGAGATGTAAATCAACTGATACGTACAATACACAATATCAGANCAGAAACTGCAACAAGCTTGGTTCACGGCACCATATCTGTGAAACTGGATAGACTACTCGAAGCCCATGAAAAAGAGTTAACGGTATCGAGAATTCCTCTTTTGCTAATGGTATTCTTGGTCAGCGGAGTTCTGGTATACCATTTATTATTAATATCTAATCTCACAATAAAGTCCCGATCATCTGAAATTGCGATTTTAAAAAGCCGAGGCGCNGGGAANTGGCANCTTGCTACCTTGATATTAATAGAAGGGTTAGTATTATCCATACCCGCCATAGTTCTNGGAGTTTTTCTCTCTCCCATAATAGCTGACGTGTTAGGATCTCTTTTCTTTCAGGCTTCCCAAACAGAAAAGACCACACTGACCCTATTATCTAGCGGTATAGGAATNTTAGGAGCCCTGCTAGCAGTTTCGGTACTAACATTATCAACTTTTATCGTATCTAGAAAAGGAATAGTTGAATTTCGTCAAACCGGATCACGACCTGCGCAAACACCGTTTATACAAAGGTATTATCTTGATGTCCTATTCCTAATAGTCGTAGGAATATTATGGTGGCAGGCGCATAACAAAGGGTCATTTATNATACAGTCCCAAACAAGTGATACTTTAAGTATCGACTATTCACTACTGATTGCCCCGATCGCTGGATTCATAAGCATTAGCCTATTAGTACTTAGATTTTTCCCAGTCATTGTTGCAATAATNGCAAAGTTGCTCGAGCCCATTGCTCCGATATGGGCAGTTCATGGTGCNAGGAAAGTTTCTAGAGACCCGATTGTACCAGGCAGTCTAGTAGTCCTGATCATGCTNGCAACTTCCTTAGGGGTTATAGGTAGTTCCTTTAGTTCAACTTTACTAAAGAGCCAATCAGATCAAGCAATGTATCAGGCAGGATCAGATATTCGAATAACACATAGATCCTCTCCTAGTATTGAAGCCAGCACAGCGCTAGACACATTCTTAACTGATGATAAAAATATCGACAACGTAGCCTACGCACACCGCGTAGACGGACATCTAAATACGGATGGATTCGTATCAACGAAAATATCCACTCTAGCAATCGACCCAATTGCCATAGATGAAATTGCATGGTCTCGGTCAGATTTCGTCGAATCATATCACTCAGACAATCTAAGCAACGCAGTACTTCCAGATAAATCCATATGGGAGTCGGATGGCATAGATATACCAGTTGATTCAGACGGCTTATCCATATGGGTAAGGCCAAATCGGCCATATCAACTACTAACACTCACCGCTAGGTTAAGAGATTCTTCAAACAATTATTTCGATCTTCCGATAGGACAGTTGTACTTCAAAGAATGGAAAAATTTGAGTGCCAGATTTGACAGTCTAGACGATATCACTCCAACACGTAGGCGGGCTGCTAATAATAAGTTTAGAGGCATTCCCACTTTCTCAGACCTAAAACAACCATATACCCTACTAGCCCTCCATCTGACCAGCAGCGCCGGAATAGAAGAAGCGGGAGCTATCTTTGTTTCGGAAATGACGGCATATGCACGTACAAAACAAACACTGCTTACTGACTTTACTAGCACCGACAACATACATATTATCGAGGACCACACTCGACCAGGTTTATACGATATTAGTCAGAATACGTCTGTAGTGCGGGATCAAGAAGACCATTCCCTTAGATTCGGATGGGCTCCTGGTGGAAATGGATTACGCGGCATTAGATTCGGAGACCCAGAAGCTCCAATTAAATCAATAGTAAGTCATGAAATACTGGAACAATCCAATTCCAGAGTTGGAGACGTTATCACCCTCGGAATGTCATCGTATTCAGTACCCATCAAAATTAACGCGGTCGCAAAATACTTTCCTACTCTAGACCCTAAATCAAATCCTTTTGTCATAGTCGATAGGAATAGTTTTGAATATTATTCAAACACCCATAGCCATCGTATTACACCTGGACCAACTGAAATATGGGGTAGTTTCACCACTTCAGACGTCAAGACTGATCAGATTACAGATTCCCTTAGACAGTCTAAAATAACTCTTCCTAATATACATTTTGCACAACAATTTATTGAACAAAGCTCTGCCGAACCCGTTAAAAACGCAAGCTGGGGAGGCCTACTCATTTTAATGTTTTTGACACTCATAATAGCCAGCGTATGTGGCATAATTATGTTTTCGTACCTTGATGTAATACAACGCCAGGGTGAATTCGCATTAATCAGGACCCTAGGATCGTCAAAGCGTCAAGTTTTATTCGCTGTGTGGTTTAGCCTACTAATAATTTTTGCCTTTGGAATAGTCTTAGGGACCTGGGTTGGGCAATTAATTGGTTCTAGCATACTACCCCTTCTTGAAATAGCAGAGGATGGCAAACGTATTACTCCACCAATGTTACTGCAGATGAATTGGATATCCCTTTCTTTAACATATCTCATGCTATCTGCTGTTATATTGGGTACTACAGTATGGCTGGCATGGTTTACAGCTAAAATAGACATCCAAAGGGTACTCAGAGCAGGGGAATCCGCAAGATAAATCCTATTGTAAAACAAACACGAGGCAGCTAATAACAATGACTACATCTCAAAAACTAAATATTTCACTATCCCAGAGTAACTATGACATCTCTTACATTACCTGCCGGGATTTATTCAAGATATACAAACCGGCAGATCTCGAGGTAGTAGCATTGCGCGGAATTGACTTAGATATCAAACAAGGTGAGCTCACAGCCATAGTTGGTGAAAGCGGGAGCGGAAAAAGTACTTTTCTTAATATATTAGCAGGACTCGAGACTCCATCCGCCGGACAAGTTTCTGTCGGGAATAGAAACTTACTTGATATCACTAATAAATCCTTGGTAGAGTACCGCCGTTCAGAAGTAGGGTTCGTTTGGCAATCCACATCACGTAATCTTGTCCCGTATCTAAGTGTTCGAGACAATATAGAACTACCAATGGCAATAACTGGCTCGAGCGCAACAGATAGACGAAAACGAAGCTCATATCTGCTAAAAGAGTTGCAAATAGAAGATAAAGCTACACGTCTACCTTCTCAACTATCTGGAGGGGAACAGCAACGCACAGCCATCGGAGTAGCACTATCAAATACACCACCTTTATTACTCGCTGACGAGCCCACAGGCGAATTAGATAGCCAAATGGCCATAGAAATATTCGACTTGTTGCGTTCTATAAATCGAGACCATGGAACAACCATAGTTATAGTGAGCCATTACCAGGATATCGCTAATCACGTTAATCGTGTCGTGCACATTAGAGATGGAAGAATCAGTTCAGAAAGTTTCATGGAACATGGTTTTGACAGAAACGACACTAGGACTGAGCATGAATATGTTGTTATAGATGAGGCAGGCCGACTACAAATCCCCTCTGAAACATTAAATCATGCAAATATTGATAGGCTAGCAGTTATAGACGTTTCAAATGACACTATCACTCTATCTGAAGCAAGACGCCCTAACGGTAAAACAAATGAATAACTACAGAATATCAAGTTTCATTGCGGAACGACGAATATGACAGATGACCACGGAATATCTAGACCTACACAATCACATATATTAAAACTGGACAATGTTACTCGCGTGTTCGGTTCCGGAAACCAGTCAGTAACCGCTGTAGACAACGTTTCCTTACAAATCAAACACGGACAGTTTGTAGCACTGGTCGGGCGATCAGGTTCTGGAAAAACAACATTAATGAACATTATGTCTGGTCTGGACAACCCAACAAGTGGACATGTGGAATTTGATGGAAAATTTCTCACCGATATGAGCGATGGGGAACTAGTAAAGTTACGTCGCAATAAACAAGGATTTATTTTTCAGTCATTTGGACTGATTTCATTACTCTCAGCATACGAGAACGTCCAGCTCCCACTCCATATCAGCGGAACTTCGTGGCGAGAACGCCGAAGAAAAGCCGCTACCGCATTAGAGATGGTTGGCCTAGCTGGCAGGGCCAATCACAGGCCATACGAACTATCCGGTGGCGAACAGCAGCGTGTCGCTATAGCAAGAGCCCTAGTGTCAGAACCAAACATACTATTTGCAGACGAACCGACTGGTGAATTGGACAGCGTCAATGCGCTGTACATATCACAAATCCTAAAAGACATATCAAAAACCAATCAAGTGACCATTATTGCCGCAACACACGATCCGACACTTGCAGACATGAGTGATCAGATCTACCGAATGCAAGACGGCGCGATACAAAATTGAGCAATTTGGTATTACTAAGGCGTCCGACTTTGCGAATAAAACCATACATGGGTTGCATAGTTCTTGATTGCACACTGAGCATATGATAAATTAACTGTAAATAGTACAAAGAGTTTAGGAGTAGCCAATGGCTTATGTGACACCAAGGGACGGTGAAACTCCGGAAAGCCTAGTAAACCGGTTTAGAGCTTCAGTCCAACACGCAGGCATACTCAGAGAATTGAAAGACAGAAGATTCTTCAGATCAAAAGCCCAGAAGGAACGACTAGCAGCACAAAGAGCAGCTAGGAGACGCAGAAGACAGCGCAGATAAAATAACGGCAGTTAATAAACTGCCGTTATTTATTAATAAGTGTAGTCTCCACAGGTGATCTAAACGGTCGAGCCGGTGGAGTAGACAACAGAATCAAAACGGTGCCAACCAAATACAAGCCAGCCATGCTCACATACAACATATCGTAGCTACCTGTAACATCTCTAATCACAGCCCCTAGCCCAGGGCCTAGTCCCAAAGCCATTGTCTGCATAGGCCCAAACGCCCCTAATATGGATCCATAAGAATCCCTACCATAATATTGAGCTATCATCATATGCTCCAGGGACCCTACAGAACCTGAAGACAAGCCCCAAATTACCGCGAACAAATAGGCCGAAGACAAACTATCTACTGTGATTAGAAAAACATCCATGATAGCAGCGACTGCAGTAGCAACTATTAGACATTTTCTAGGCGTAATACGATCAGCTAGCACTCCCCAAATTACATTTCCAAGTGCCAACACAGTCCCCAAACTAAGCACAGCTGCCGCCTGCGTTTGAGATATACCAGATTCCAACAAATACGGCTTTAATCCGAACCCAACACTGGATGACGCGACAGTACCTATAGCGGATGTTATCACTATGCACCATAGAGATCTAGTCTTGAACGCCTCTTTGACGGTCCAACTGAATTCTGGTTCCAACAAACTAGACCTATTACCCATTGACGAGGTCTCTGAATCTGTAGTTTGAGCAACTGCATCAGCTCCGTCTGGTAGTAGCCCTATGTCCTCCGGCCGTCTCCGAAGAAGCCACATTAATGGCAGTACTAGCGTCACACAAAGTATTCCTAAGTACCTATAAGCTACTCGCCAACCACTATAACTAGCGACTAACGAAAATAGCATTATATTTATAGCCCCAGAGACAGGACGTATTGTAGAACTTATGGCTAATACTATATTTCTACGGCGACGAAAGAAATTTACTGCCACAGTACGTGGAACCACTCCAATCAACACAGGATTACTGATGGCCCGCCCCATGATATATGCAACATAATACTGAGTAACCGAATCTATGCCTGACAGCAAAAAGAAAGCGATACCGGCAATTAACAACCCTATAGGCATCAATCCTCGTGGACCGTATCGATCGGCAAGATTACCAACTATAGGAGTTATAAGACCGCTAGCCCATGTCCCAGCAGTAGCGGCAAAGGCCAAAGTGCTTCTGGACCAACCCATATCTTCGATGATGAAATCCTGAACCCCACCGAGGACAACTTGCGAGGAACCAGTGGCAGCAAACGTAGCGCACCCTGCTAGCCCTAGAACAAACCAACCGTAATAAAAGGGGATAGGGGGATACCATTCCAAAATTCTGAGGAATTTTCTATAAACCATAAACATTAGATAATTATGCCGAGCAAGAATACCACCTTGTTCTCAACAATAGAAGACCAAAAAATATACCGCTTATAATCACCACAAGTTAACTCTTGTACAACGCACAAGACCGGTCCCATACGCCCAAGAACATCATTATTTTTACTCACAACTGCTATCTCATCGCGTTGACAGTGGTATAGGCCAATGTTACATTGTATTTAGATCGGCAACTGCCAAGTTACGTTATACATAGATACCCCGGGAGGATACAAATTGCCCCGTTACGACTACAAATGCACCAGCTGTTCTCATGAATTTGAGCTGGTCCAGAGCTTTAAAGAAGCTGGTTCGGGGACCTGCCCAGAATGTTCAAAGCCTGCGCAGAGAGTGTTTCATGCTGTCCCAGTGATATACAAGGGCTCCGGATTTTACACCACAGACTATGGAAGGCCTAAGGCACCTGTGGAAAGCTCTAAGGAGACCAAAGCAGCTTCAGACGACAAAAGCACTAGCACCTCGGAAAAGACACCGTCTACGAAGTCTAATGACTCAGTGAAAAGCGATACCGGATCGAAGTCAACCACGTCGTCCACAACCTAATATATATGGGCTTCAAGAAATAGCTTCCTACTAGAATGCGTGCTTTAATACAGCGTGTCTCATCAGCCGACGTGCGAAACTCTGAAGAGCTTATCTCTTCGATCAGTGTTGGGCTCCTGATTTTCCTTGGCGTTTCTCAGAATGATAATGAAGGTGATGCTAAGTATTTAGCAGATAAAATACTTAGTCTACGCATATTTCCAGACACCGAAAACAAATTTAATTACTCCGCCATAGACATAGGTGCTGAATTGCTTGTCGTAAGCCAATTTACTCTATACGCTAATACCCGCAGAGGTAGACGACCCGATTTTATAAGCGCCGCTAAACCTGAAATGGCTGAAATACTATATAGCCATTTCATTTCATTACTTGAAATGTCAGGACTAAATATTGTAAGCGGAGAGTTTCAAACAGATATGCGTGTGTCCCTTGTTAACACTGGACCAGTGACAATAATGATTGATAGTGAAGATTTGAAATCATCTCGGAGATAATTATCTATGCCATCCATTCCCTACAAATAGACCTCTGAGGTACGCAATCTGTCCTCCNTGTGCGATAGCATCCCACGTGACTTGNCCGAGAGCATCAGCTACCAATCTGGGAGTNTCCACTGGCAGAATAACACGACTTTCAGACAAATCCTCGTCCGTTAAGTCCTGAACTGACGAGTTAAATACCGCTTTCACTTCCTCATAATAACCNAACTGAATATGCCTTGCTGGAGGCTCCCATGAAGATACGTCTTGCTCAGTCCAGCCTACACCTCTATCCTCCAGGTTATCGGGGATATTGAATTGCGCGACCCACCCATTCTTGTCCCAAACTTGCTCGCGGGACATTAGGCGTGTATTGATAAAAGTATCCAAAACACGGCTCATGTGCCATAAAATCCATGCTACGGAATTACAGTGATCCTGAGGNCGACGTGTTAATAGATCATAGTCTAGGTCTGAAAGAGCACTATCGACCATATCCCAGTTACGTTTATGAGCCGCCAATATCGCTTCAGTAGGCAACATGATCACACCTGCATTTCAATTTAGTCATTGGGGATTTCAGGTTTGACTCCCTCCGGAAGGTCTACTTCAAATGCAGTTAAAACCTGACCTACCAAAAGATAATGNCCTATCAAAGCAGTTAGTTCTAAAGTCTTTCTAATACCAAACTTATCTTTTACTGCGTCAAATGTCTCATCGGTAATCTTGTGGTTTTGCANTAATTCTTTGGTATAGGTCACTAACAATGCGGCATCACCAGATAGACCTGTAGGTGCTGTCCCATTGGCTATTGCAGAAATAGTTTCTTCCGGGACACCAGCTTCCCGAGCAAGTCTAGCATGAGCGGCAAATTCGTATTGATTTCTAATCTCTCTAGCNGTAGTAATAATCACAGTCTCTTTNAGAGACTCTGGCACATCNAGATCAAATCTGACAAATGTCCCAGTGTGAGCTACCCTAGATGCTAAATCAGGACTATGTAAAAGAACTCCGTATGGACCTCTTACGCTTCCTCTGCTACCGGCTATAGCGTCGTAATACTGTTGATCTTCCGTACTTAATGCTTCCCTAGCTATATTTCCTAGTCTAGCCATAATATCTCTCCTTAAAATTTATAGACAATCNAAATCTTNTTATTCACTAATGAACTAAGGCAAAATCCTATATTACACATCTGCNNCACTAAGTTCTAATATTCCANATCCAAGCTGATATCCAAAGCACTNGATGAATGAGTAAGACTCCCTATAGAAATAAGATCCACACCAGTTTCTGCTACTGATTTAACACTATCCAGAGTTATACCTCCAGAAGCTTCAATAATCGCTCGGCCATCGACCAGAGCCATTGCCTGCCTCATTGTCTCCACAGACATATTATCTAGCATAATAATATGTGCACCAGCATCAAGAGCCTCTTTGAGCTGGTCCAATGATTCTACTTCCACTTCTATTTTTATAGTATGCGATGCTTTCTCAAGCGCTAGACGAACCACATCACCCAATCCCATCTTTTGAGAACTCAGAGCNTCTATATGATTATCTTTGATTAGAATCCCATCTGCTAAATTAAACCTATGATTGTATCCNCCACCCATACGAACAGAATATTTGTCNAGGTATCTATGACCAGGCAAAGTTTTCCTNGTATCAACAATCCNGGCCTTANAGCCTTCGATCTCTCGAACATATTTATTAGTATCGCTAGCTATGCCGCTCATACGCTGCATAAAATTTAAGGCTATTCTTTCTCCACGNAATATACTCCCAGCCGAACCAGATACCTTTCCCAAATCNTCTCCCGGCACGACGCTAGAACCATCTGANACNAGAACCTCACACGACAGTGTAGAATCTANCCGTTTGAACACTTCCATAGCCACATNTATACCAGCAGATATACCGGCAGATTTNGAGCGCAGNATGCCTATNGCAGAAANATCATGGGGTACTAAATTATATGTGGTAGGATCGTTGAAAGTCTGGTCTTCTGATAATGCCATATCAATCAACGTATATATCTCAGGCGGCAATTGTTGCATATTTTGCGCTCCTAAATAATTAGCATTATTCCCACAGAAAGGCTTCAATTATACGAAATGTTCCTTCTATATTATTGTAGAAAGCAAAAAAGTAAAGGTCGACCGGTTATTACTAACTCCAGCCGACCTTTATTAGATCATCAGTCATTTTCTACGAACGATTATTTCAGCGCCAACATCCTCTCNAGAGCAACCATAGACTCGCTTCTTACCTCTTCGGTGACGCTGATCTCATTTATNACTTCACCTTCAACTAACCCTTCCAAAACCCACAGCAAATANGCTGGATGAATCCTGTACATCGTGGAACATGGACAGCTAACTGGGTCCAAACAAACTATTGTCTTATCAGGGTTATTTAGTGCTAACCTATTCACCAAGCTTATTTCTGTCCCCACGGCCCAGGCACTCCCTGAAGGCGAATCATTTATCAAAGCTCTTATAGTCTCTGTAGAGCCATTAATATCNGCGGCNTCAACTGTTTCCATTGGGCATTCAGGGTGTACTAATACTTTTACGCCAGGAATTCTTTCCCTAGCAGACTCGATTTGTTTAACAGTAAACCNGGTGTGTACCGAACAGTGACCCTGCCATAAGATCATTTTTGCACTTCGCAATTGATCTTCTGTGTTTCCNCCAAGGCTCTTAAAGGGATTCCACACAACCATCTGGTCCAGAGAGATCCCTAATTTAAGTGCAGTATTCCTGCCTAAATGCTGGTCTGGAAGAAATAATACTCGATCATTTTGCTCAAAAGCCCATTCCAAAACTCTCGTTGCATTNGACGAGGTACAAACGGCACCTCCATTTCTACCNCAAAGCGCTTTGATACCGGCTATAGAATTCATATATGTTACCGGAGTAACTCCGCCATACCCATCCAATACTTNGGTCAAATCATCCCANGCGTCGTCNACATCCTCCATTGGTGCCATATCAGCCATGGAGCACCCCGCTGTTATATTGGGCAGTATGACTTTCTGATGCTCGCCGCTTAATATGCTTGCAGTTTCAGCCATGAAATGGACNCCNCAAAACACTATAAATTCCGCATCTGGGCGTGAAGCAGCTTCCTGTGATAGGAGAAAGGAATCACCCTGAAAATCGGCGTATTTTATTATTTCTTCACGTTGGTAATGATGNCCTAAGATAGTTACCCTAGCTCCTAGTTTCCTACGAGCTTCAGCTATTTTTGCATCTAGCTGTTCGGCACTGTAGTGCAAATATTCAGTTGGTATTTTTTGCCAACGAACATTAATTGCTATCTCTTCAGCCAAGGATTTTGAAGGAAGTTCATCCTCAGGCTTACAGAATGCTGCATGTTCTATTTCAGTTATCGGGACGAATGGTCTTTTTTGCCTAGTTGTCATCGGCCTCGTACTGTTTTCTATTATTTTATGGGGATATTATACAACAATTGGCGTTGCTTGAAGAGACCACGCGGTAGACGATTCTATAGTTACGCTCACTACATCACCAATTTTAACGTTATCATGGTCAAAAAAGACTATTTTGTCCGTCCTAGTTCTAGATTGCCACCTGCCATTTTTTTGGCCTTCAACTAAAACTTCTAGTTCATTCCCGACCAGTTCACTGTTGATATGGCGCAATATATCTTCTTGTACTGAATCAACTTCCTTCAATCTACGTGATTTTTCATCTTGTGGAACATCGTCTACCATAGTGCGATCTGCTATAGTGCCAGGGCGAGTCGAATACGCGGCACAGTGAACCTTATCGAACTTAAGTTCCCTGATAAGGTCAAGAGAGTTTTCGTATTGCNCAGACGTCTCACCNGGGAATCCTACGATCAAGTCAGTGCTTATAGAGACGTTCGGTATAGAAGCTCTGATTTTATATACAAGTTCTTTATATTCACCTCGGGAGTACGGTCTCCTCATAAGCGTCAAAATTTCATCGTCGCCAGATTGAACCGGCAGGTTAATGTGTTCACAAACTTTCGGTAGATTTTGAACTGAGTCTATAATGCGTTGACTCATAAAGCTGGGGTGTGAGGTCAAAAACCTGATTCTTTCCAGATCTGAGATTTCATTCAATCGAAAGAACAAATCAGACAAATCTGGTTCACCAGGAAGATCTAAACCATATGCATCTACCGTTTGCCCCAGTACAGTAACCTCTTTTACTCCACGCTGAACTAATAGCTCTATTTCATGGGCAATATCGTCAATTGGCCTGCTAACCTGTCGGCCTCTGCGATATGGGATTATGCAAAAAGTACACATTAGATCACAGCCATGAATTATTGGCACGTAAGTGCTTATATTGGGTTCAGATGGGGCAAGTGAACCAACACAACCTTCCCAGTCCAACCCTTGGGATTCACCGACAAGATCTAGCAGTGGGGAATACTCCTGCGGTCGCATAAACAGGTCAACATATGGGAATCTTTTCTTCAACTCGTCAGTTTGCGCACCAACCATACATCCCATAAGCGCTACGATTTGACCAGGGTTTTTCTTTTTAACCGATCCAGCTATATTTAAGTTGCCTATAACCCTGTCCTCAGCACTTTGCCTGACGACACAAGAATTCAGAACTACAATATCGGCATCTTGATTGTTATCTACTGACTTTAATCCGAGTTGATCTAGAGCAGATCCCAATCTCTCAGAATCAGCTTTATTCATTTGGCACCCAACTGTCCAAATCCGATATGTATCCATGTACTTACTATTCCAATGGCGGAGGGGGCGGGATTCGAACCCGCGATCCCAATTTCTCAGGATAAGCGCTTAGCAGGCGCCCGCACTAGGCCACTATGCGACCCCTCCAATAATTAACCGTGAATATATCAAATTGGTAAGTCTGCTACAACCGCCTATTATAGTACATTTAATTATTTCTGGTATGCTGAGACACCACTCGGCGGCGCTATACCAGTTTACGAATAATTCCTCTACGCATACTAATTTCGTAATAAATACTTAACATTGGGCTAACTCCCAACGAGATCCGGACCATATATTGTTTCAGTTGACACACATGAGCCATTTTAATATCATAATTTTGTTGAACAACAGTTAACTCATGGAGAAAGTTATTAATGGACGAACTAGATCACAAGATTATCGCACTACTCCAGATGGACGGTCGTGCTTCCAATGCGAAAATCGCCAGGGAGGTCGGGGTAAGTGAAGGCACTGTAAGAAGACGCCTGCGCCGGTTAACCAAAGATGACGTTGTACACATTGTAGCAGTGCCTAATCTAGAAAAACTTGGCTACGCCACTACAGCACTTGTTGGATTGCAAACTGGTCCAGGTATGTCCGACACAGTTGCAGAATCCCTTGCCAGCCTACCTGAATCACATTATGTAGCAGTCACTACCGGTTCTTACGACGTATTCGTATGGGCGGGCCTAGAATCTGCAGAAAGTCTTGGAAATTTTCTAAGAACGAAAGTAGGCGTCATTGAGGGAGTCCAACGCACAGAAACATTTGTAAACCTATCACTAAAGAAGCGTACAGCCGGCCTAGTGTTGTGATGTCAAACAGCCTGATGTGTTCCTAACGTAATCTGATCATCCCATCAAACTCATAGCAGGTCGCTATATTACGCTCACACGGGAAGATATTGTCGCTTTAAATGCTGGCACACCCTGATTGCAAACACACGGCTCTATGTTATACTTTTACCAGCGAAATTAATCGATATCTCTCGCGCAAACGTCGTATTGAGTGAAGTTCGAGCGTTTCGCACCATAGTTGGGAGGCTTGGTTTAGAATGAGTTATATCATCACAGAACCCTGTGTAGGGTTAAAAGACGCAGCATGCGTGGATGTATGCCCAGTCGACTGCATATACACGCGAGAGCAAGACGACATGTTTTATATAAACCCTGACGAGTGCATTGATTGCGCTGCATGCGAGCCTGTTTGTCCCGTAAATGCGATATTCGCAGAAGACGCGGTTCCAAGCAATTGGTCCGAGTATGTAGCAAAGAATTACGATTATTTTAAGAACGTAGATGCCTCAGATCTTCAGCGGAAATAAAAGCTAGAAAAACACCTCGGCAACCCACGAAAACCTTTGAAGACATTTGGGCTCTTTAAAGGTTTTTGTTCGTAATACGCAAGTAATGCTTATTCTGGTTAGATAGGATAAGACAACTACATATCCATAGATTTTATCAATTGCAACATAATATCCTGCAATCTTAGTAATTGAGTAATTCATCTTGATCAATTAGGGAGAGATAACATGGCTAATATAGAGTCCACTCCAGAAATGGCAGCTGAACTATACAAAAAGATGGAGGACCGCCTATCAGTGGCTAAGTCCAAAGTGAACCGGCCCCTTACTCTAGCCGATAAGATCATATTTGGACACCTAGACGACCCAAATGTAGCAGATCAGATTACACGCGGTGAAACATATATAAATCTCAGAGCGGATCGAGTCGTACTCCAAGACGTACTCGGACAAAGTGCAATGCTGCAATTTATGCAAACACGCCGCTCTACAACCGCAGTTCCAACGACACAACATTGCGATCACCTTATTCAAGCTAGAGTAGGTGGTGCTTCAGACTTAAAGGACTCAATAGACGAAAACGAGGAAGTATATGACTTCCTAAAAGATGCCGCATACAAATACGGTGTAGGATTTTGGGCTCCAGGTGCGGGTATCATTCACCAAGTAGTGCTTGAAGAATATTCATTTCCCGCTCAAATAATCCTAGGATCAGACTCGCACACTCCCAACGCCGGTGGGCTCGGTGCATTCGCTTGTGGAGTAGGCGGAGCAGACCTAGTAGAAACGATGGCTGGCCTGCCATGGGAAGTCTTATACCCGAAGTACATTGGGGTAAAACTAACAGGTCAACTCAGCGGATGGACCGCTCCAAAGGATGTCATATTAAAGTTAGCCGGAGAACTAACGGTGTCCGGAGGAACTAACTCTGTCATCGAATATTTTGGGCCTGGAACGGAAACTTTAAGTGCAACCGGAAAGGCAACGATCTGTAATATGGGAGCAGAGCTGGGTGCTACCACGTCACTATTCCCATACGATCAGCGTATGTCCACCTATCTTGAAGCCACTGGTAAAGGCAACCTAGCCAGAGTAGCAGAAGAAAATCAACACCTATTGTCAGCTGACCCAGAAACAGTAGCTAACCCAGAACAATACTATGATCGAATAGTAGAGATAGACTTATCTACACTAGAACCCCACATAGTAGGGCCCCATTCGCCTGACAGAGCTCGGCCTATATCCGCTTTAGCCGCAGAAATAGCCGACAGCAATAATGGATTTCTAGATCAGATATCCACTGCATTAATCGGCAGCTGCACCAACTCGTCTTACGAAGATATGAGTAGAGCCGCTGATGTTGCCGAACAGGCAACTGCGCACGGCCTCACCGCATCCGTACCTTTCATGGTTACACCAGGCTCAGAACTCATACGTGCGACCATAGAGAGAGACGGCCAAATGGCTTCCTTGAACGATATCAATGGAACTGTTCTGGCTAATGCCTGCGGACCGTGTATCGGACAATGGAGAAGAGCATCAGATGAAACCACAAATCCTAATGTGATTGTAACTTCTTACAATAGAAATTTCCCCATGCGTAACGATGGTGCTCCAACTACCATGAATTTCATCGGCAGCCCCGAAATCATAACTGCATTTGCGATTGCCGGAAAACTGTCGTTCAACCCAATGACAGACACATTACTAGACTCAGAAGGAAACCCATTTAAATTAGATCCACCAAAACCAGCACCGGAAGTTCCATCAAACAACTTCCAGCAGGGCAGTCCATACTATTTTGCACCACCCGAAGATGGATCGGACTTCGAGCTTGCAGTCTCACCAAATAGTGAGCGCATTGAACTTCTGCAGCCGTGGGATGCATGGAATGGCCAAGATTTCGAGAACATGCCAGTTCTGCTGAAAGCCAAAGGGAAAACTACTACTGATGCCATATCCCCTGCCGGAGTATGGCTTCGCTTTAGAGGTCACCTGACCAAATTCAGCGATAACATGTTCCTAGGAGCTATCAACGCATATACTGACGAAGCTGGACATGGCCTCAACGTAATGACGGGCGCAAGAGATCAGACATTTTCACAAGTAGCCCAACATTACAAGGCCAATGGAACTTCTTGGGTTGTGGTTGGAGACAGCAACTACGGTGAAGGTAGCAGCAGAGAACATGCCGCTTTGTCACCTAGATTACTCGGTGGAACCGCAGTAATCGCCAGAAGCTTCGCGAGAATCCATGAAAGTAATCTTAAGAAGCAAGGCCTCCTAGCACTAACGTTTTCTGACCCCTCCGAATATGACAGAATCAGAGAAGACGATAGAGTTAACCTGATTGGACTGAAAGAGATTACCCCTGGGAAACCGGTGGAATGCGTCGTAAACCACTCTGACGGAACATCAGAAACCTTGTACTTAAATCACACATTCTCAGAACCACAACTGGCATGGTTTAGATTAGGATCGGCACTCAACTTATTCCATCAATAGCCGTTTATAAGTTGCAATTAAAAAAGGGAACGTCATCAAAACGTTCCCTTTTTTACAACAATAACTTGCAGCCACACGTTATCCCAAATCTTCTAGACAATCCGTAATGGTCTTATTTAGGCACGTAAATATTGGTGTATCCCGCAAAGTAAAAGGACGTGCCTTAGATTCCCTAAGATCTCTCACTAACTCCAAAAATGCTCCAGGATTATCTGTCTCAAATCCTAAAACAAATTCTTGATCGTCCAGACCAAATGAATAAGCTGTACTTATTTTTATCTCCGGATATTTATGACCAATTTGAAAATGTTCGGTCATAAGTTCTTGTCGCTCACTGAGAGACAGTTGATACCATTCATTGGTCTTCACAAATGGATAAACGAACAAATAAGGTCTTCCAATGATTCGCATATCCGCAGAAGTCCCTTCTTGCCCCTCATGCTGATGGTCATCGACATAAGGTGACCTATCTGTCATAGCCAAATAAGAATGAGTTGTGCTCAAGAATTTGCCAAGATGTGTACGATTCAGCTGAGACATTAAAGTGTTGACGGATTCTATCTCCTTAGAGACTTTCCACAACATGAAGTCTACATCGCCCCGTGTCCCCACCAAACTATAACTAGACACGCGAATATCTTGGCTGAATTCCGCAAGCACTTCTACAAATTCTTTCTTGCTGCTGGTTTTATGGGCATCGGATAATTGTTTCCATTCGGGTAAAACCTTGTAGAAAGTATATTTAACAAAATTTCTCTGTATTTCCTCGCTCATTGCATCCTCGTATTAAATCTTTACACTATTGATAATAGCAATGCCTTAAGAGTACCGCAACGTACAATCACAGATGTCGACCACATAGTGGTTACATTAGACTTGGTTAATGCTACAATCTGAACCAATCAGCTACAGTTCTATAAAACCGATAATACAGAGAGGTAAACATGGTATTACTGGGCACTGAACAGTACTCCTACGAAGTGTTGGAGAATTGGGCTACCTTACCCGAGGGATGGGGATTTAAAGAAGTCGCTGCGGTCGGCACAGACTCCAGCGATAACGTGTATTGTTTCAATCGGGGTGAGCATCCTATGATTGTGTTCGACAAGAACGGCAATTTCCTCAAGTCATGGGGTGAAGGCGTGTTCCCGAGAGCCCATGGTATAACAATGTGTCCTGACGACACGATGTTCTGTACAGACGATGGGGACCATACAGTTCGCAAATGCACTTTGGACGGGCAAGTCTTGTTTACATTAGGAACTAGTGGAAAACCCGCCCCTTTTATGAGTGGAAATCCTTTTAATAGATGCACCCATGTTGCAGTAGACCCAAAAACGGCAGAATTTTACGTTTCGGACGGATATTGCAACGCTAGAGTACATAAATATTCACCGGACGGAAAATTGTTATTCTCATGGGGAGAACCAGGTACAGAACCCGGTCAATTTAATATTGCTCATAACGTTTGCACAGACAAAGATGGGTGGGTATACGTAGCAGATCGGGAAAATCACCGGATTCAAATCTTTGATTCTTCAGGCAAATTCGAAACCCAATGGATAAACATGGCTAGGCCTTGTGGCTTATACATAGATCAAGAGAGCAGTCTCGTATACGTAGGAGAACTCGGCGCTGCTATTGGACCGAACATAGAAGCTACGGGACTTGGCCCGAGAGTAAGTATTTACAATACCAATGGACAAGTCCAAGCGCGACTAGGCAACCAGGGGGAAGGTGAAGAAACCGGAAAATTTATAGCTCCTCATGGCGTTTGTATAGATTCTCATAGTGACATCTATGTAGGCGAGGTATCCTGGACACATACCGGTAGTCATCGCAACCCTCCGGAAGAGCTAAGAAGCCTACAAAAACTAGTTAAGAGAAGCTAACTACCATGGATATACGATTGGGAAGTCTTGTAAGAGATGCACAGGAAGCTACCGGAACGGTCCTCATCATAGATGTATTCAGAGCGTTTACAACAGCGTCCATAGCGTTTAACAACGGTGCAAGTCACATCACCTTAGTAGCTGAAATCGAAGAGGCTCTAGCTCTCAAACAAAAGGGCTATGGCGACATATTAATGGGTGAGGTTAGTGGCGCGAAACCAGAAGGATTTGACTTCGGAAATTCTCCTCACGAAATTTTTGATGTAGATTTCTCAGGAAAGTCTATCATTCAGTCAACGCGAGCCGGAACAGTAGGAGCAGCAGCAGCCACCAAGGCCGATGTAATATACGTAACGTCTTTTGCTATCGCTAGAGCAACTGTGGAAAAAGTCTTATTAGATCAACCTGATATTATTTCCATTATCGCAATGGGGGATCAGGGTGTGATCAGGGCTGATGAAGACGAGCAATGCGGAATATACTTAAGAAACTTACTTGAAGGCCGTGAACCAGATACCGAATCGGTGAGAAGCCTTATCATGACAGGAGGGGCTACCCAGAAGTTTTTTGACGACTCCCAACCTCAGTACCATCCTAAGGACGTGGAACTTGCTCTGGATATAAACAAATACCCCTTTGCCATAAAGACATCACGGGAAGACGATCTTCTAGTGGCACGTAGAGTAGACACTTAGGATTAAACATCACTAAACCTGGACATATCCAGGTGTTCCAGGCCAGGAACCACAGATTTGCGATCAAGAATTATATCTACTACCCCATGACACATACCAGTACTCCACAATATCCCCTTCCTACCTCCACCTGTACATATATACAAATTGTCCCACCCAGGAGCTCTACAGACAATTGGTATGCCGTCAGATGACCAGGGTCTCAGACAAGCAGTTTGCTGATTAAGTTCAGCATCTTCCAAGAACGGTAGAGCTTGTAACAAGTCGGACATAATCGAGTTTCGGGCAACAACAGTAGCTGTTTCATCAAATCCTGCTTTTTCCTCAGTTGTGCCAGCCCAGATCAAGCCATCTGATTTGGACGCTGCGTAACTACTACCATAGTGGAAAGATGATTTTAGAGGTTCCCCTTTGATTTTCAGGCGAAGCATTTGTCCCTTCAAAGGTGTTATCGGTATATCAATACCACACCATTCAGATGCGAACTTCGTCCAAGGACCCATTGCCAAAACTACCAAGTCAGATTCTATACGGCCTCCGTCAAATTCTACACCTTCACAGATTGGTCCCCGCTGCAGTAAATTGGTAACCTTTCTTAGCAGTGTCTCAACACCAAGCTTTTGAGCAGACTGTGCCGCCGCTAAAGTACACCGATAAGGTTCTACAGCCTTCGCGTTGGATATATATGAACCACCCAAGCAATGAGGATTTAATCTAGGCTCTAATACATGCAACTCATCGGGAGTCATCCAATAAGTGTCGTACTCTGCAACCTCAGCCTGCCATTTTAGATGAGCCTGCAACCGAGTCTTTTCTTCCTCAGTAAACGCTAGCGTAACACGCTGAACTGTACCGAATTCATTGTCTATACCGGAGGCATCATACAACTCAGTCGACAAACTTTTATGTCTCTGATTACACCACACGCTAAAATCCAGAAGCGGGTCAGGTATGCCCGCACCTTCTAGGTCTCCAAGTTCTCCGAAGGCAAATCCAGAAGCATGACTGCCTAACGCGTCTGCCTCTATGACGGTGACTTGCAGTCCCTGACTTGCCAATAGATAAGCTGTTAAATTTCCTACTATACCACCGCCTACAACCACGGCGTGCTGACGATTACTTGCCATTTTGATTATTCCTGAACACCTGAATAATATTAATCTACAAACCTTTGAATCGCTCTTCGAATTGATTTATTAGATATAAATCTCCTATCACCTTCATATTTGCGGAAAATTCAGGAGTAGTTATATCAATTCTTCCATATATAAACAAAATATATGATTCCGGGTCACAATAGATTTCACAATCCGGTATATTTGGAAAATCTTCGTTGATCTCAAAAGTATCTCCATAGCAATTTATATCAGCTACGGTAATACCCAGCCCATCGAGATGAAATACATATCGTATCGGTTCAGATAAATGCACACCAGGTCTAAATGTGCCCGAGAGCCAGTTCGGAGCAATCGTTAAAAGGATGTCCGCATTTTCTTCTTGCAAATGGAAATCCTCATTGAACGACCTCGCTAAATCCCATTGATGTATTACAATTTCTTGCACACGCAAATCCAAATACTGCATAGCTGTAATAGTGCCGCTTCGAGCGTGCCAGCATGCTATATTCCAATCATCAGATCCAAACGCAACCAAAATATCATTTAAATCCGAATAACATTCTGCAAATTGAGATACAAGATTATCCCCGATATTGGCTCTAATCTCTTTATCACGATTAGCATTGTTAAATGATAACTGTTCTAACTCCGGCACAACGTACCCTAAAGGCGGGTCGGCATGTCCTAACAAAGCTCGTTTTAAGCTTTCCGTATGGCGCTGAGCCCCCCCGATTAAATGAGCTACTACGTCACCAGCCTGCCACAATACGCAAGGTGACGGCAAATCAAAATCTGAAGAGGTTTTG
>PBBR01000021.1 GCA_002716645.1 Chloroflexota bacterium | reverse complement strand
TGATAGTATTGACTCGGTCACTTCAACCTTGTCTTGCCCGTTTGTCATTTTTCTTAGCGGGGTAGGAATTCTAACTAAGACGCCCATTGGGAACTCCTTATAGTTATTAGACTTGGGTGTTTGTACTAAATTAACCTTCGATTACATCTCCGCCCACTGGGTCTACCCTGACGCCGGTGGAACTAACCCATTGTAATCCGCGTTCTATTTCTTCTTTCTCGCCATCTAGTTCCAATATCACCCAGCCCATATTCTCACCTATTTCGGCTCGGCGGATATTTGTTACAAGATGGAAATCCTGGCCTAGTTTATAGATTACTGGCTCCTTTACTAGGTCGTCGGATTCAAATGTAAATCGTACTCGTTGTCTGTCCACTTTATCTACCAACCGGATTGAAGTTGTTTAGAGCCTCCTCAAATGAGCTCAGCATTGGTTTTACGCTGAGAGGATTAACGACTTCTTCCACGGCTTCCTGGGTCTTTAGTCCATTACCAGTGATATAGGCTACGGTCAGCTCATCAGGTTTTATTGCACCGGATTCTGCGAGTTTCTTGAGACCAGAAATGACTACACCGCCGGCTGTTTCAGTAAAAATCCCCTCGGTTTGGGCGAGCAGTTTAATACCCTCCACGACTTCGGGTTCGGGAACGATAGTCCCGCTACCGCCGGAATTCTTAATGACACGTAATGCGTAGATGCCATCTGCTGGGTTTCCGATGGCAAGTGACTTGGCTATGCTGTTTGGCTTAACTGGCATCACGTGGGACTGGCCTTCTTTCCATGCGGTGACTATTGGTGAACAACCTTCTGCCTGGGTCATATGCATCTTTGTTACTACTGCCGGATGATGCACCGTGTTTTGGTCTTCGCCAAATGACATTGGATCGACCCCATCCAGCAGCCCTAGGCAGGCCAATTCATTGAATCCCTTCCAGATTTTTGTGAACATAGCGCCTGAAGCAGATGGAACTATAGCGTGATCTGGGACTCTCCATCCGAGTTGCTCTGCTACCTCGTACCCTAGTGTCTTGCTACCCTCGGCATAATATGGGCGCATATTTATATTAACGAACGCCCATGGGTAATTATCACCAACCTCGCTACAAAGACGGTTAACCTCATCGTAGTTGCCGTCTACAGAAACTAAAGTGGGGGCGTAGACAGCTGCTCCTATAATTTTACCTCTCTCCAGGTCGGATGGTATGAATACTACTGATTTCATTCCTGCCCTAGCGGCATGAGCTGCTACGCTACAGGCTAGGTTGCCAGTAGATGCACAGGACAAGGTTTCGAAACCAAATTCTACTGCTTTCGTTGCGGCAACAGATACCACCCTATCTTTGAAAGAATAAGAGGGATTCACGCTATCGTTTTTGATGTATAAGTTGTTTAGGCCAAGCCTTTTTCCAAGGTTGTTAGCCTTAAGTAGCGGTGTGTATCCAGCCATAATATCGACCGGAGTCTCTCCGCTAGCTGGGAGTAAGTCTTCGTAACGCCAGATACTTAGGGGTCCACGGGATATCTTATCCTTGCTTATGACCTGGGAGATTGTATCGTAGTCGTAATCTACCTCTAGGGGGCCAAAGCAAAAATCGCACACGTTTAGAGCTTCAGCGGGATATTCCCTGCTGCATTCTCGACACCGTAACCCACTTACATATGCCATTATTAATTACCTCCGTGGGGGTGGTGGAATTACGCAAACCCGCTATCTATTATAGCGGACAGCATCGGTGATCGTAACAAAGCGCCTAATTCATGTCAAGAAACTAGGCTGAGAGCTCACTTGTATATCCACTAATATGAGTAATTATTTTGCTTGCCTGAGTATAGTTTTTTTCGTAAGATGGATCCGTAGTAGATGATGTGGTGTGGTCGATATATGCGGCCTGCCGGTACATAGTGCAATCCGTCGGAGGCCGAAAAAATGTTTAATTTTCCTCTGTTGTCATTACCGTTTTTTTCTTCGCCAATGGGGTCTTACCAGTTTGCTGGTGGAGAGTTAACAGAGATAGTGATTCACATTTTAATCCAGCTGGCAGTCATATTGTTTGTGGCCAAGTTATCCGGTGAACTTGCGTCACGCTTCCTGAAAATTCCACCTGTTTTGGCAGAGCTAGCTGCTGGAGTAATGATTGGTCCGTTTGCCCTGGGAGGTATTGCAATCCCGGGATTTGGACCCCTTTTCCCAATACCGATGATTGATGGGCACGCGGCAGCGATACCCGTTAGTACCGAGCTTTTCGTTATAGCGCAGGTTGGCTCTATATTCCTGCTATTTGCTATAGGACTAGAGACTAATCTTAAACAATTCCTTCGCTATGCAGGTCCAGCGACCGCCGTGGCAATTGGAGGAGTAGTCATCCCGTTCTTCCTGGGCGCCTGGGCTACGGTAGCGTTTGGTTTCGCGGGCCCAGCTGGAATATGGTCACCTTCGGCCCTCTTTATAGGGGCGATAATGACCGCGACATCTGTTGGTATTACTGCCAGGGTATTATCAGATCTATCGCGGCTTGATTCTCCGGAAGGCGTTACTGTGTTAGCTGCTGCCGTAGTTGATGACGTTCTTGGAATATTGGTTCTTACCGTGGTAGTCGGACTTAGCGTTGCGGGCAGCATTACTGCTACAGGAATCGGGCTGATTGCCTTTAAGGCAATCGCGTTTTGGCTAGGTTTGACAGTTGTAGGGATCCTGGTAGCGCCATATATAGAGCGTATTGTGAACCGGTTCAAAGTTAGTGGTGCTGGCCTGGTGTTAACTGTTGCATTGGCATTGTTTGCCGCCGGTTTGGCCGAGATATTCGGACTCGCCTTTATCATCGGAGCTTTTTCAATTGGACTCGCCCTATCGACTACTAAGATGGGGCATACCGTGGAAGAGCAGATGATCCCCGTCACTAATATCCTGGTTCCAGTATTTTTCGTGGTCATGGGAATGCTTGTAGATGTTAGTTCCATGATGAGCGCCATATGGTTCGGCCTAGTAATATCTCTCTTGGCAATACTTTCGAAGGTATTTGGATCTGGAATACCAGCCCTGTTTACCGGCTTCAACCTGAGGGGCGCTAGCAGAATTGGCGTAGGAATGATGCCTCGAGGTGAAGTTGCCCTGATCATTGCCGGTATTGGTCTCACAAACGGTATCATAGGCCAAGAGCTTTTTGGTGTGAGCATAATGATGACTGTCATAACCACGCTACTCGCACCGATAGTGCTAATTCCTCTGTTTAAACGGGGTGGTGAAGGAACGAGGAAGCCTGGTAGTGACAATAAGTCCTAAGAATGCCGTTAAAAAAGTGCCGAATGATACGTGTTTATTGACGGTGCCGACTCAAAGTGATAAATACATTAAGTTATCTACTATATGCAGATAACCAACGTGTTTTAACTTAGGACGGTTAATTATGATAGGTGTTTTGACACATCATTGGGCTAAAGAAGACAAGATAGAAGAAGCAAAAAAACTATTAGACGGAAATGGTCTTGCACAGAGTAAAGCGCCTGGTTTTGGATCGAGAGAAACCCTCTACTCGATCAGTGACCCCACTAAGATCACTACCCTTGTAACATGGGATAGTAATGATATATACGACGCCTGGAGAGCCAGTCCCGAGCGTGTGGTCGCTATGAATGGTGCCGAGGAATTATGGTCTAGGGCTCCAGAGTCGGAGAGATTCGAGGTAGTCTAGCTAGGTGATAGCCCATTCTAAAGTAGAATGCTGTCCAGCTTTTGCATATCAAGGTGGCCTTGTATAAGGTTCTTGAAGTGCCTGATTTTCTCAACGTTATGACACACTGACTTGCCCGCTAATCCTTCCAAGGACTGGGCTGTATTCATGGTGTTACTTTCAACCATTATTAGAGGGATATCGAGGTTACGAGCTTCTATCTGGACATATTCTGTAGGCTTTCCTCCGCCGGTCATAATTACACACTTTGTGTCCCCTTTAAAGCATGCCATGTGGATGTCAGGTCTTTCAGCACGGGTGATCACGGCCTGGTTATTGTGCCTGCAGAAATAGTTTGGACCGGAGTCCATGATATTGCCACCTATCAGGAATTTTTGTACTAGCTGCCTTGTGTTTTCAGGTTCGTCAAACCAGGTTCCATCCAGGTGATCCAGTATCTGCTGGATTTCTACTGATAGCATGAACCTATCTTCTGGTATTGCACTTATGATTGGCGTACTGTTATCAGTGGCATGTGTAATTTGTGAGCTGACCATGTTTGACCTGTGCAATGGGTAGCCATTAATTATTATCGCTTCTTGTGACGAGGGGTTAGAAGAAAGGTTATCTTGTGAATTCTTGTCCCACCGACTAACCAGGATGCGTTTTCCTCCTGTAATACCGTAGAGTGTTTGTCCTAGCACGCCATTAGCTGAATCAATGTCAGGACCTTCAATAAATAGGGTGTCTGCAGAGGAGGCACTTTTATCGATATTAGCCTTGATGGTTTGTTCTAGTTCTGGTGTTATAGGGCCATCAGGCGGGGTCACTGGGTGTACAGGGGCGGATACCCCTAGGAGTTCAATTGCTATGAATGGTGGGTCAGGATCTTCCGAGGCGCTACTTGAGAATGGCTTGTAATATGAGACCTTCTTGCCTTTTTCTCGAAGATATAAGCTAAGGGCCCCGATAATAGAGCTCTTCCCTGATCCCTGGATATTCCCGTCCACCTGGATAATGTTCATGTGTGCTGATTAAATCTTCTTTCAAGTATGATGTCTAACTACCAATATAACTAATCAGTTACGTCTTTCCAACCGGTATCCAGTGGGTCGAACCCGTTGGGAAACTTAGTACTGGCATCGTATTTTGCCATGCTTAGATCTGATCTGTGCAGGCTTGCTTTGTCGAAGTTAGCGTTTCTCATGTCGGTCATGATCCACATGGAATCACGGATCATGGCCTGGGTGAAATTTGCTCCCTCTAGGACAGCCCTACTGAGATCTGCGCCATTCATGTTTGATGCTACAAAACTACCACCAGTTAGGTTGGCGTTTCTCATGTCCACTTCGATCATTGTTGACTGGCTAACGTCAGCTCCAGTCATATCCGCGTTCATGAAAGATGTTCTCATTGTCCGTGAGTGTCTCAAGGTAGCGTTCAATAAGGACGCGCCCCTAAAATCTGCCCAGTGAAGGTTTACATTGGTTAGGTTAGCATCGTTGCAGTTGGTGTCTGCAAGGGATGCTCTCGCTAGGTCGGATCCAGTTAAGTCAGCTCCTTCAAGGTTGGACTTTGCCAAGCTCGCGTTGGTAAGCTTGCTATCAACTAGGATTGCCCCCTTTAGGTTCGCTCCCCTAATACGGGCACCTACTAGGTCTGATCCCGACAAGTCAGCACCTTCTAGATCTAGGGCTGATTCAGGATTCTTTTCTTGCCACTCTGATATGGCGTCTGCACCGTTTTTCACTATCTCAACATGTTCAGCGTTAGCCACGATTTAACTCCAATCATTTGAACCTGAACGTACTTAAACATGTAGTAGTTTAGATTCAAATCTAATAACTATATTGATCTCTAATACACCTAGTGTTTATGGTCAGAGTTCGCTAAGCGTTTGCAGTTGCCTCGTCGACCTCAAAAATTTTCTCCGCGATGACCATCTTAAGTTCATTAGCACGAGTTAGGTTCGGATATACTCCATCCTCGTCCTTACGGTCGAAAATCTTATCTCCATCTAGGTACACTTCTAGCCTGCCCGCGTCCGCTGGGGTAAGTTTTACGGCTATATCCCCGGGATCTTGGGATCTCCAGAATTCAGTTGCCAGCCACGTGGCAACAGCATGGTACCCTCAAGGTACACAGTAGACTACTTCTACTTCTACTTTTCCAAATTGTGCTCCGGCCATGGTTCTCCTCCGATAGGTATTCTCTTAGTCACGAAGTTTAATAGATTAAATAAACGAATTCAAGGAAAGTTATTGTAAAACAAAGAGGCCTCACTCAGATAAGTGAGGCCTCTTTGTTTTACTTACTAATTAGCAGTTTATTAACTTACTATTGCACTACCTTGTCCAACCGCGGTAGTGTTCCCGTCCTGGTTTTGACACGCGATGTCCACGGTAACCATTGTGCCGCCGTCGACTTCTTGGCTGCTGTTTAGGTTGCCACTAATTGTGACGGTATCTCCCTCTTTAACAGGCCTAAGGAACTTAAGATTTACGACACCACTATGGTGGAACGTATCTGCTCCGAAGAACTCCCTGAGTAATTCAGATGCGAATGCTACCGACATCCTACCGGATGCTATAGGATACGTTGTCCCTAGCCTCTGCTTAGCCAGTTCTGGACTGTTATGAATGTTCTCACGGTCCCTGATTCCACATGACTCAAACTGGTTTATTTTCACCTGGGTAATTGATTTGGTAATCGAAGGGATTGCCTTGTTTTCTAACCCTGTGGATGCCATTTCTTTCCCACCTCATCTGGTTTTTTCATTTGGTATGTGCGCATTTTCTCGATAAGCCTGCCGTCTTCATCTGTAGCGGTAGCTTCGATAACAAGGTATGGCTTATCTCTACGGGTGTACTTGTCGTGTACTCGTCCTGTGACCTTGATTATCTTTCCAGCTACTGGCGGATTATGGAATTCCATTTCGTTACCGGCGTTAACTCCACCCGTATTGTCCTCATAGGCTAGTCCAAGGGCAGTCGCGTCATGTTTGACTGCTATAGTTGGGAACAACCCTTTTGGATCGTCTACTGATTTTCTGTATTCGTCGATCATTTCCTGTGTGAGTAAGTATTCGTATGAGCCTAGTTCTTCACCGATTACGAGGTTGTCATATACTAATTCAGGTAAATTTTCTTGTGCCATATACGCTCTCCTTTATTAGTAAAAACACGATACTGCAATTCGAATTCCAAGTCAATCAGGGAGTTATTTATAGGGGAAATCTGTTCAGACGGTATTAGAGATAATTACAGATTTCGGATGATTTGTAGCATAAATGGCCAGTTTTTCATGGCCTATGTCATCGTATATCATCTATAATGGATCACCAGTGGAACAATCTGATGGTGGATGTGCTTAATGGAACTGACATTTGAGAGAGGCGATCAATACCGTCCAAAAGGCCACGCATTGGTGTATTTTCGGGTTAATAATGAACCCGACACGGTTTATGTGACCTATATTATCGCGCTTCCAGTTAAAGCAGACTTAACTAAGTATGTTCCGCCGTTTCTTGCCACTCATCTAGGGAGTATGCCTCTAAACGATTTCTCTGCTTTCGCCATGCCGCCGGTACCTGAAGCAGTAGACAGTTACGAGGAGGTAGAACGCCTGGCCCGATTACGCGATGATGATATGGCTTATGCGGACAGCATGTTTTCCTTTGATCTTCCGAGGATGATGGAAGCGGTAACCGAAGCAGTACAGGTGTATTCGGACTTGTGCGACCAGTATTTCAATCGCGAGTCAGGAAATACAGTGGATTCTGGTGAGACAATTGGGCATCTTCCAGGGTCTGATACGGATGATGAATCCTCGTACCAGGTAAATGAAGTTCTTTTCGGTCTTATGAGTGAGGCTGACAAGCTAACTGAACTTTCTAGGCTCCTAGGTAAACTTAGGTTTGCCCAGGATGGTGAAGACGCTAATATGCTGGAAGAAGTTAGTGATGAGATAAAGTCACTGTCCAAGTTTCTTCCGGATCAGTTCAAGCTTTCTCGGTTACTTGCTGCCGCTCAGGATACCTCAAGGAATGGTGAAAAGTTGGCCCAACTGTATTTAGACCGGTGCTTTAGGCTTTCATCAGGGGATTTTGGCAAGGTAGAGGCTATAGATAACGAAATTAGTTCTATTGAGTTGATATAGTCTGTTCGTACATCATTACGCTTCTTCTCGTTGACACCAAATATCCTCCCGCGTACACTTTCAATAGCTGGGCGAGAAGTTGTGTCATTTATTTTGATGGGTTTCTGGCAGCTTAGTTTTAATTTCCCCAGAATTGATTTTATTAGGAGAATCTATGTCCTTTTTGATGGATCAGGATCCCGAAGTCGCTAAGGCCATCGAGCTAGAAGATCTGAGGCAGCGTGACAGTATAGTTCTGATAGCTTCGGAGAATTATGCGAGTAAAGCCGTACTCGAAGCACAATCAGGAGTAATGAACAATAAATATGCAGAAGGTTATCCAGGGCGACGGTACTATGGCGGATGTGAAAATGTAGATATAGTCGAAAGATTAGCTATAAGCAGGGCCAAGGAACTTTTTGGAGCTGATCATGCAAATGTCCAGGCTCATAGTGGTGCCCAAGCTAATATGGCAGCGTATTTCGCTATCTTAGAGCCCGGTGACACTGTCATGGGAATGAGGTTAGACCAGGGGGGGCATCTCACTCACGGAGCTTCTGTAAACTTTTCAGGTAATCTTTACAATTTTGTGCCTTACGGAGTTGATGAAACTAGTGAGACCATAGACTACGATGAAGTTGAAAAGCTTGCAAAAGAACATAAGCCCAAATTAATTGTCGCTGGATGCAGTGCGTACGCCCGTATATTGGATTTTCCTCGGTTCCGAGCAATTGCAGATCTGGTTGGCGCGAAGCTCATGGTAGATATGGCGCATATTTCGGGTTTGATAGCTGGTGGAGCCCATCCGTCGCCTTTCCCTCATGCTCACGTTGTGACTTCTACTACCCAAAAGACATTGAGAGGTCCACGAGGCGGTCTTATCTTATGCGAGGAAGATCTAGGACGTAAGATTGATTATGGTGTATTCCCCTATGCTCAGGGTGGTCCTTTTATGCATGTAATTGCTGCGAAAGCAGTGTGTTTTGGGGAGGCCTTGACTCCAGGGTATGCGAATTATGCTTCTCAGATAGTGGCCAATGCCCAGGTTATGGCCCAGGAATTATCCGAGGCAGGATTAAGATTAGTGTCGGGTGGGACTGACAATCATTTGATACTAGTAGATTTGACTCCTATGGACATAGACGGACGAGATGCAGAATTGGCCATGGAAAAAGTTGGGATAAGTGCAAATAAGAACGCTATACCAAATGATCCCAAGCCTCCTAGGGTAGCCAGCGGTTTACGCTTGGGTACTCCTGCTATCACTAGCCGTGGATTTAAAGAAGAAGACTCTAAACAAGTTGCAGACTTGATCGTTCGAGTCCTTACAAATATGGGTGACGAACAGGTTGAAAATACGGTTAGGGAAGAGATAAAAGAACTAACGGCAAGGTTTCCTGTGCCGGGCTTAGACACGTAAGTTGAGAGCATTACTCAGCAATGCTATAATTCTTTGATTGTAATAATGTATAGGAGTTCCAGTTGCGCCACTACGAATTAGTCACGATACTGAGTCCAATGCTTAATCAAACCGAGGCTACCGAGGCTTGGGGTCAGATTAAAGATTTCATTACTAACCGAGAGGGAGAGATTGTTAGAGAGCAGTCTTGGGGGACTCGTAGGCTCGCGTATCCCATACGCCAGGGTTCATACAACTTCCTAGAGGGAAATTATTATCTCACTAATTTTTCCACCGACACGCCATTTAATATAGAACTGGAAACGTTCTTGCGGTTAGATGAAAGAGTTTTACGTTCTATGGTGATCGCTGGTGATCCACCACCGCCACCTCCTCCGACGCCTGAACCCGTTGCATCGGTAGAAACCGAGGAGACTAAGCCCGAGGAGGCCGCTACTGCTGAGCAGCCAGGTACTTCGCCTGGAGAGAATGCCACCGTAGAAGCGGACCCGACGGCGGTAGAGGATGCTAGTAGTGACACGGTCAGTTCTGAAGAAACGAGTGAGACTGAAGCCGCCGTTGAAGACTCATCCAATGAGGCCGAGTCAGAGTCGGCCGACAGTGTTGAGGAAGCTCAGACTGAACCAGACGAGTCTTCCAATCCAGGAGTTCCGGCGGAAGAAGAGACCGCAGAAACAGAAGAGTCGAGTTAGTACGCTGTCTTTATAGAGTAAGTTTTTGCTGTAATCTTGTCGGCGACGAAAATTTATGAGGCTGGTTTGAATAAGATAATTGTTATAGGGAACTTAGGTCGTGATCCTGAAATGCGGTACACCGCCAGCGGTCAAAGTGTCACGTCTTTTAGTATAGCGTCAAATCGACGATATACGACGGCTTCTGGCGAACAACGTGAAGAGACAGAGTGGTTTAATGTGAACGCATGGGGGCGAAACTCTGAACTCTGTAATCAATATTTGTCGCGAGGCAGGCAAGTTTACGTTGAAGGTAGGCTTAGCAGTCGGACTTATGAGGCGAGGGATGGTCAGACTAGGTTCGTAAATGAAATTAATCTAACAGATATTCAATTCCTGGGAGGAGCTGGAGGGCCTGGTGAAGACCGTGCTCCATTCGCCCAGGAGGGATCGATGGGAGACTCGGCGCCCCCGTTAGATGACGTAGACGATTTACCATTTTAACCCCTTTGGGAGGAGATACCTTTTTTATGACTACACCAGAAGAACAAACAGTTCCAGAAACGCAAGAAGCCCCAGTAGCAGCGGCTCAACCAGAGGCAGCTGGAGCTCCTTCAAATACAAGTGCACCAAGTAGCGCTCCTCAACCAGCAACGACTGGGCCTGCTCGTGAAGGAGGCCAGAGGCCAGAGGGCGGCGGATTTAGACCTTCAGGTCCGCCAAGAGCGGGTGGAGGATTTCGGCCTGGCCCCGGTCAACGACCTGGTGGTGGTCGCCCACGTGGTCGATACGCACCGAGACGGAGAGTGTGTACTTTTTGTGTTGAACACGCTAAGACCATCGATTATAAAGACGTAGAGAGACTCCGTAGATTTATTTCTGACCGTGCCAAGATAGAGCCGACTAGGAAAACGGGTGTATGCGCAAAACATCAACGACTGCTTTCTACGGCTATCAAGAGAGCGCGACATATAGCATTGCTTCCATTTGTGCCTAATCCTAGTATCGGGATGGGTATGCGGAGATAGAGTGACCTGATCAGCGATTCTGGTACTGGCGTTAATAGCGCAATTTCGTGCTTTCTAATCTGCAAGTCTCTATAGCAGGCACAGATTAATCCTTAGAGGTCTTTGGTATGAACCTTCCATGGCGCCGCCGTAATGCGGATAACGATGATCAACCTGTAAGTTCCAATAGGCGACAGCGTTCTACTAGAACAAACTCCACTAATAATCCCGATCAACCGAGTCCGGTTATCCAGGAGAAGCGGAGGCAGCGAATAGCTATATTCGTAGGAGCCTCTTTAATACTTGTTATACTCGTAATTGTAGGCTTGGGTTTTTATAAAGAGTTTGTTGAGCCACCGAGAGTAATGGCTGGCTCTATCAGGGGTGAAACTTTTACCATGGGAGACCTTGTCCAACGATTAAGGGTTAGACAAGGTATCAATCGATATGAAGGTGGGTTCGTTGATTTATCAGTAGACCCATTTCAGTTTTTGCAAGATCTTTTGTTTGTGGAGATTGTTAGGCAGGCCGCTCCTACTCTAGGGCTAAATGCGGATGACGAACTGACTGATCAGGCAATTAGGAGGCAATTTTATCCCCAGGTTCCTGAAGGTCAACAAAGTGATGAAGCACAACTAGAGAAAGAATTTAAGAATACTTACCAGGGATTTTTGACCCAAGTCAGATTGTCTGACGAAGAATACCGAGATATGGTCCAGGACCAGATCTTGCTCTTTCAGTTGAGCGGATTACTGAGTTCCAGCATACCTGATAAGCCTGATCAGGTTGAAGTGGAATGGATTAGAATTGACTTTGAGGTTAATGTTATCCCAGAAGAGGTTAAGAATCGTCTCGAGGAAGAGGATTTCTCCAACGTGGCGGTGGAGTTTTTCAACCCCATGCAATACGGGGATGAAACCGGGTATGTGGGTTGGGTACCCAGGGGAGCTTTTCCAGATCTAGATCCGTATTTATTCGGTGACGGGGAAAGTGAGCCACTTCAGGTAGGTCAAATTAGTGAACCTCTATACGGTGGCGACGCGACTTATATATTGCGCGTAATATCGCCATCAGAACCACACGAATTAACTGCTAGAATGCGTGTGAAGCTGACTAATCAGTTGGTGCACACGTGGCGTAGTGATCAGATGGAAAGAGGCTCAAAAGAAAAATGGTTAAAGGTCAATTTTGATAGTGACAGGTACGCTTGGGTTGCTGAACAGATTCGTGTAACTGCACCCAGGGTAGATAATAATGAAGAAGGAGAGGGTCAGGGCGGCTTACCTTAGCGCCCGCATAATCAGAGGTAGTGAAGGATAGATCAGAAATAAATATTGGTTTGCTGGGTCTTGGTATTGTTGGAGGTGGTGTTGCTCAACGCCTTCTTTCGGATAAAGCCCAAATATCTAATAAGACAGGAAAAACCCTTAATTTATCCCGTGTGATGGTGCGGGATATGAATAAACCTAGAGATGTGCAAGTAGCTCCGAATATTATTACTAATAACCCTGAGGATATATTATCGGATCCAGATATAGATATAGTAGTAGAGGTTATTGGAGGTACTGATCCAGCGAAGAGACTTCTCGTAGATGCTCTTTCACGAGGTAAACATGTAGTCACGGCAAATAAAGAAGTAGTGGCAAAGTATGGTCCTGAGTTGCATCGCGTGGCTACTGAAAACCATGTGAGTTTACTCTATGAAGCCAGTGTATGTGGTGCAATTCCTATACTTGGTGTTCTGATGAATCCTTTGCTTTCCAACACCTTTACAAATGTGCAGGGGATAATTAACGGCACTAGCAATTATATCCTTACTGATATGGCCCACAACAACGCTAATTTTGATACTGCTTTAAAAGAGGCTCAGGATCTGGGGTATGCCGAGGCAGACCCAACGAACGATGTGGACAGTTTCGATGCCGTATACAAATTGTCTATATTGGCTTCATTAGCGTTTCGCTGTAGGGTCTCCCCTGATGATGTGTATCGGGAAGGTATAAGAGAACTACAATCACAGGATTTTCAATATGCAAGTGAATTAGGTTATGCAATAAAGTGTTTAGCAGTAGCGGACAGAAAAGGGAGTGCAATTCAGGCTAGGGTTTACCCGGCCTTAATACCAATGGAGAATATGGTAGCCAAAGTTGATGGTGTCTACAACGCTGTTGAAGTTTCTGGAGACTTATGTGGCCATGTGCTGCTTCATGGGCTAGGCGCAGGCCGAGAGCCTACAGCTAGTGCTGTTTTAGGAGATGTGATACAGATTGCTAGCCAGATGTCCAAAGACAGATTGAGTTCACCGTTTGACTATCTAGAGAATACATATAGCGTAAAGTCAATCGATGATCTAGAGACCAGGTATTATATAAGGTTGGTAGTGACTGATACGGCGGGTGTATTAGCCCAGATAGCAGAGATCTTGGGTGCTAAAGGTATTAGTATAGCTTCGGTCCTCCAAAAGGACACCTTTCCGGAACAGCAAAAAGCTGAATTGGTGATAACTACGCATCCATCTTATGAGGCTTCGGTTCAGAAAGCCCTGTCAGAAGTACAAGAATTGCAAGTAGTCAGCGACATTAGTAACGTTATCAGGATAGAGGGCTAGGATATAAGCACTGTTATGTGATTTCAGGTTGCTTATCAATACTAGTGATAAAGATTATTAGATGAGTTCTGGAGTAATAAAAAAATACTGGGAGTATCTTCCAGTTACTGACAAGACCCCTCTTTTAAGTCTTGGAGAGGGTGATACTCCTCTGGTGCGATCCAGCCATATAGGAAAACTGGTAGGTTGTGATGAGCTTTATTTCAAGTTAGAAGGGTGTAATCCTACCGGATCTTTCAAGGATAGGGGTATGGTAGTTGCGATGGCCAAAGCCTTGGAGTCAAAGAGTGTTGCAGTAATGTGCGCTTCTACTGGTAATACAAGTGCTTCTGCAGCCGCATATGGAGCCTATTGCAACTTACCGGTTATGGTCTTAATACCCAAGGGCGAAGTAGCTTTAGGTAAATTGGCTCAAGCAATGGCATATGGAGCCAAAATAGTAATGGTGGATGGTAATTTTGACGCTGCTCTTCATTTAGTGAGGGAATTTACCAAGCAGAATCAAGTTACTTTGGTTAACTCCGTAAACCCAAATCGCCTGGAAGGACAGAAGACGGGCGCTTTCGAAGTTTCGGACGCTTTAGGCGATGCTCCCGATTATATGTTCATTCCTGTCGGAAACGCTGGGAATATCACGGCTTACTGGAAAGGTTTCAAGGAATATAAGGACTGCGGGGAAACTACCACACTTCCGAGGATGATGGGGTTTCAAGCGGCAGGAGCTGCGCCGATAGTTACGGGACAAGTTGTATCTAGTCCACAGACTATCGCATCTGCAATAAGGATAGGTAATCCAGCTAGTTGGCAAAATGCTTTAAACGCACGAGATGAGTCTGATGGGTTAATAGATTCAGTCACTGACGACGAGATACTAGACGCATATCGCATGTTGGCATCCAAGGAAGGGATATTTGGTGAGCCTGCGTCTGCTGCTTCTGTTGCAGGTTTGTTTAAATCGACCGCTGCAGGGTTAGACCTAACTGGGAAAAGAGTGGTATGCGTGATCACGGGAAGTGGACTGAAAGATCCTGATTTAGCAGTAAGTAGCATTCAGTCAGAAGCCATTGAGATACCGGCTGATATGAGTAGCTTAGAAAAAATCGCTTTGAACCTATCTTAACCTGTAACATGATTGGCGGGGTAATATTAATCAAGAACAGATAACAAAGGCAGTTCTGTCTATTTTGGAAGCAGTAGGTGAAGATCCTATTAGGGAAGGCTTGTTGGGAACACCTTCCCGCGTGTCGGAAATGTACTCGGAATTATTTTCTGGTATTGGAAAAGATGCTTCCAGAGAAATTGATGCGATATTTAATGAAGATTATACAGATCCGGTAGTTCTGAACGGGCTCAGATTTCACTCTATTTGCGAACACCATTTACTGCCATTTTTTGGATGGGCAAATCTCGTCTATATTCCAAATGGAAAGATTTCAGGTATTAGCAAGTTGGTCAGGTGTCTTGATGTCCTAAGTCGGAGGCCACAGGTGCAGGAACGTTTGACTTCTCAGTGGATAGATGCCGTATTTGATAAGCTTTCGCCTAGAACTGTTGCTGTAAAATTGCAAGCCGAACATTTGTGTATGTCTATAAGGGGTGTGGAGAAACCTGGCACTTTAATGACTACAACTGCTTTTCGTGGTGATCTCAGTGGCGACGAGATCGGGAAAGAAGAGTTGTTAAGATTATTAGCAGGGTAAGCAATTAATGAAAATTACCAAGATACTAACCATTAAAGATGCTTACGAAGTTTGGAGTAAGTTGTTGGAGTGTTCCCCTGAGAATACGATTTATCTTACTCCGGAATGGCAAGAGACATGGTGGTCTTCTTTTGGTCAGGACAGGGAAATGTCCGGACTCTATATTGAAGGACCGAACGGTCCTATTGGAATAGCTTCCCTATCAAAACAACAAGGTACGTTTTCATTGCTTGGTAACCCTGAGACATTTGATTACAACGATTTTATTATTCTTCCTGGCTACGAAAAAGAGTTTTTTACCACTTTATTGGACTATTTGGAATCCGAAGGCTCTAGTCGTCTAGAACTGTACTCACTTAGAGAATCGTCACCTACTCTGTTCTATCTTCCACAACTGGCTCGAGACAGGGGGTACACTGTAGATATATCGGAAGAGGATGTTGTTCCGGGTTTGGAATTACCCCAGGAATGGGAATCATATGTAGGGTCACTGTCGAGGAAAGATAGGCATGAATTACGGCGTAAATTTAGGAGGTTAGAATCTTTACCGTCTTGGAGATGGTACATTGTTGAGGACGAAAACTCCGTTTTAAGTCATATAGATGAATTTCTTAGATTGATGCGATTGAGCGCTCTGGAGAAATCTGAATATATGAATGCCGAACGAGAAATATTCTTTCGCAAAATGACTAAGACCACGGCTAGTTTAGGTTTGATGAAACTATTTTTCTTGGAAATCGATGGCGTGCATGTAGCTTCAAGTTTATGTTTTGATTACGGTAGATCGAGACTCTTGTACAACAGTGGATATGATCCTGAGTCCAGCTATTACAGTGTGGGATTATTAATGAATGCCCTGTGTATAAAAGATGCTATTAACCTGGAGTTGCAGTATTTTGATTTTCTACGTGGAGCCGAGCCTTACAAGTATCACCTAGGTGGAGTGAATCACGATATATTTAGTATGGTAGTGAAAGGATCGTGATGCAACGTAGAGTAGCTCTAATAAGTTTTCATGCGTGTCCCTTGGCTTCCCCTGGAGAAGGCAAATCTGGAGGTATGAATGTATACGTATCACAACTATCCCGTAGTCTGAACAAGTTAGGTATAGAAGTTGATATATTTACACGAGATCACCAAGGGTCTCATACATCATATGATAATGATCTAGATGGTGTGCGGGTTATTCATCTTCCAGGCGGTGATGTTGAAGCACCAATGGATGAATTATTTGGGTTTTTGCCCGAGTTTTTGCATAATATGCGAAGGTTTGTGTCGGAAGGTGACATTAACTATGGGGCCGTTCACTCCCATTATTGGTTGTCGGGCTGGATTGGTCGGCTATTTGCGCAGGATATGAAGGCAAATCATGTGATTACGTTTCATACTCTTTCGTTGATCAAGATGCAATCAAGACCCGGAGAATTCGAGACCTTACAACGCCAGGATACAGAACGAGACCTAATTACCGACACACCAGCTATAGTGGCATTTAGTCCGCATGAGCGCGATGCAATGGTACGGTTATACGGTGCTAATTTGGACAATATAAACTTGGTGCCGTGCGGAGTTGATTTAGGAACGTTTAAGCCGATCAGTAGGGAAGTGTCACGAGGCAATTTAGGGTTAAACGGAGACAAAGTGCTGCTGTATGTAGGTAGAATAGAGTCTCTAAAGGGACTAGATTTATTGGTCCATACCGCTGCACAGATCCGAAATGTTGATGATATTGAGGGTATGAAGGTTTTGGTGGTGGGTGGTGATGATGGTAAGAGCCGTGAATTAGACCGAATAAAAAAGCTAACGCGAGAATTGAATGTTAGCAATATTTTCGATTTTGTTGGACGGGTAGATCAGGACGAACTGCCTATGTACTATAGTGCTGCGGACGTATGTGTAGTGCCCTCTTTTTATGAGAGCTTTGGGTTAGCTGCATTGGAATCTATGGCATGCGGTACTCCAGTGGTAGCCTCTAGAGTTGGCGGTCTTTCAACGGTAGTAAAACATGGCAGCACTGGATATTTGCAATCTTGGCGTTGCCCCGAAGCATTCGCAAATTCTGTTGAAATGATAATGTCGAGCCAGAATCTGAGAGATAGTATGGGGTTAGCTGCCAGGAACCAAGCTGAGACGTTAGGGTGGGATAATGTCGCAACTCATATGATAGATATATATGGCATATAGGCCCTCCAAAATTACATCTTGTTGAAAAGGACGGCTAATGCTCTTAAAAAAATTCCTTCTTCATATCCGGACCACTCTAATAGCTGGATTACTAGCTATATTGCCTATAGGGGTAACGCTATTTGTCCTTAAATTCTTCTTCGAGTTATTGGATCCTATTCTGGGTCCAATTTTTGATATGGGCAATGTTCCAATATTCCCCGGATTAGGCGTAATAGTCTTACTAATCCTATTATATGTAGTGGGGATTATTACTACTAAGATATTGAGTGCTCGAATAGTCAATGTAGGGCATAAACTTATAGAGAAAATTCCAGTTATAAGTAGTATCTATAGCACCACTCGCTCCGGGGTGGAAATTTTGTCAGGAACGCAGGGGTTTGAAAGTAGAGGCGTGGTCCTAGTCGATTTCCCACGTCCCGCCATGAAGGCTATTGGATTAATCACTGCAGAGTTGGGAGTTTTGAATGGCGAGCCTATGGTGGCTGTTTATATACCCACTACTCCAGTGCCTTCTTCTGGTTTTCTGATCGTAGTGGCATTAAGCGATGTAACCCCTACGGACATTAGTGTAGATGATGCAATGAAAATTATAGTTTCTGGTGGAATACTGGCTAATGAAATATTCAGTTCCACTCTGAAAGATATGTAACCTGGGAGAGTTTAAATATTTCTAGAAGGTATATTCATACCAGTGCAATCTGTCGATTTCTCGAAATCCTACGGATTGATATAACTTGATTGCGGGTGTGTTATTGCTATCGACATGCAGGCTTATGCCATCAGTCGAGAGTTCGTTTAGTTTATTAATGCCTGCCGTTAATATTATTTGACTGAGGCCTTTGCCTCGGTAGTCCGGATGTATACCAATCATACTTATTATGCCGCGGGTGTTGCCTTCATTCGGTCCTAAACATCCCCAGCAATATCCTACTACATCGCTCTTATTCTCAAGGAATACGATGCATTCATGTCTCGTGTTGCTCATGTTAGATCGGTATTCTATCTCTTCTGCTGTGTTTGGGCAGAATCCCCAGCTACCGGTAAATGCAGCGTTTTGAATGTCGGTCAGCTTTTGTGCGTCTTGAGATGTGTATAGACTGACGGAATACTCGGGTGGAATTTTTGTATCTGGCGGGGTTTCCTCATCCCATAACATATGCAGATATGTTCGGGCGTTATGAAATCCTACGTCTTCTAACATGGCAGATCTTGGCGTTTCAGAGCCTAAACATAAATGAGCTACTGAGGCATCTCTGATCTTCGCTAATTCTAAGCCTGACTGGATGAGTTTTGCTTCTGAGCCAGATGCTTCCAGGTCTATTCTTACATCGGTTGCTAATACAGCCCTCTGAATGAGCTTTTCTGAAAATACAATACAATATCCAGCAATGTGATCATCTTTTTCGAGTATCAAGCAGCTCGTTTTAGGGTTAAATCCTGGTTGCTGAAGAATCTCACTCAGCTCTTGTGATCTGTATTGGGAGTCTTTAGGATTGTTGGCTTGAACAGAGCCGGCAAATTCCAATAATGGCTCCCGATCAGTCTCATTAAAATAACGTATTTGCAATTGGGTGTACTCCGAACGTTTTTAACTGTAGAGAATTTATTTTATAAAAAAGATTGATTACAATTCGCTTTTATTGTTGGACGCTCTTGACACAATGGGCCGATTGTAGCAGAGTATCCAACGGTCATCAAACAGTGTCCATTATCACTATGTGTATATAGACACAAAAACTAGATTGGAAGATATCGGTACTATGGAGGGTCGGTTTAATGGGGGAAGTTCCAAATAAAGTTCTTGTTGTTACTCCTCATCCAGACGACGCGGAGATCTGGTGTGGCGGGACGATAGCTTCATGGGTAAAACAAGGCGCAGAGGTTCATTACCTGCTGTGTACTAATGGTAGTAAAGGTACTGAAGATCCTGATATAACACCGCAAAAACTCGCAGAGACTAGAGAGCAAGAGCAACTCAACGCCGCTTCTGTATTAGGAGTAAAAAATGTGGTGATGTTGCATCGCAACGATGGGGAACTAGAGGACACCACAGATTTTAGACGAGATATAGTGCAACAAATTCGAAAAGTTCAGCCTGATGTGGTTTTGTCTACAGAACCTTACCGCTTCGACCTTTCATGGCATCGTGATCACAGAATTACCGGTCAAGTAGCGTTAGATGCGGTTTTCCCTTATGCTAGGGACCATCTGCATTTTGGAGAATTGTGGAGTGATCAAGGGTTAGAGCCTCATAAGACTGGAACGATGCTCTTCTGGGGAACTGAGCGTGCAGATACATTTATAGATATTACGGCAGTAATTGATACTAAGATAAAATCAGTGGTGTCTCATGTTAGCCAGATGTCTGGACGGACTGAATCGGAGATTTCTGAGCTACTAGTATCTCGGGCTGAAGAGGTCGGTAAAAACCACGGCAAGATATTGGCAGAAGGGTTCAGAAAGGTAACATTTCGAACCTAGATCATTGATTCATATGAAGACTGTTTTAATAATACGTCTCTGATCAATGGAATGGGCGGAGCTCCTTGTGACAGTAAGTTGTCGTGAAAGTTTTTCAATGACGTATTAGGATTTTCGCGATAGAAATCGTTTCTGAGTTTTAAGATCATTAGTTTTCCCAAAGTGTAATTCAGATATCCTGGATCGAATGTACCTCTCATAGCTTCTTTTCTAGCAGGAAGTTCTTCCATATACGCGTGTTTCATAAAGAACTGGGTAGCTTCTTCAACAGTCATCCCTTGGGTATGCATTCCTATAGCGCACATATATCTACAATTCCGAACTAAAGCTTCCAAAACCTGAGTGATCTTAAGCTGTAATGTATTTTCTTGGTATTCCATTTCTACCATCATTTGTTCAGCGTAGTGAGCCCATCCTTCCGTAAATGCATATGAGGTCGAAGCTATATTGATGAAAGGTAAGGTTTCCCCGTAACGATTATGAAGGTGGTGTGTGAAATGTCCCGGGTAAACTTCGTGAATAGATATGATTCTTAGAGTATCGTAATTAAAATTAGAGAGCCACTCTTCACTTTCTTGAACTGACCATTCTGGTTCTGTTGGTGTGATGTAGTAAAAAGATTCAGTCGCGGTTTTTTCCAAAGAGCCAGGACTGTCCATTGCGGCGAATGCATATCTCATATATTCAGGGGTTTCGACGACTAGGCAGCGATCTTCTGAGGGCAGAGAAATGATATCTAGCTGTACTAATCTAGATCGAATATCTTCTAGCATATGTTGTGTTTCTGGAATTATTGCACTGGCTGATGGGTGATTTTTACCGATTTTCATAACTGTTTCTTTAACAGAATCGGATGGTGCCAATTTATTTGTTAGATCATTTAGTTTAGCTAGGTTGTCCGCTAGGTTATCTTGTCCTATTTTTATAAGGTCCGGTAATTTAGTAGATACGAGTTCGTTCGCTAGAAGCATAGATGAAAATAATTGCGCCCCGATAGCGAAATCGTTTGGACAGCTAGAGGCCCGCGTTTTTAGTTTGGACACAAATTCATCTACAGCGGTGGCTGCCAGTTCAGACGCTGAATATACATCCTTTACTATAGTTTGGTTTTCACAGTCTTTAACACTGTTAGTCAATCCGGTTCTATACAAGTTGGCGATTCCTGAATAACTGTCTATACTCGCTTGTAATATTGGAAGTCCGATGTTGTCATCGAGTTGTTCGGTTAGTGATCTGAGGAATTCAGGAACTTTTTGAAGTAATGAAGTCATACCTCTCAATCTCTCAGGGAGAGGCGCATAATCTCGCATGATATATGGGCCTACGTTTAAATAACCAACTTGTCGAACCGGATTAAATTTTACGGGTTCCATCTGTTGTAAATTGAATAAGTCCTTATCAATAAAATGACTCAGTAATTTACTATTAATGGCGTCATATTTAGGGTTGGTGACAGATATCTCGGATAAATCTGTTTTCCGTTGCCGTAATGTTAGTATACGTCTCGATATGGAGGATGCTGACAAATCTGGCAGTCTGCCATCAAACGAGTGCTCACCGACACGTGATCCGGCGGTAGGATAGAAGTCCCAGTACTCATTTATGACTTTTGATGTAAATTTGTCTAGTTTGTTGTTGTCTGATCTCATGAAATAAATCAGATTGGCTATTAATCTAGTACCTCAGTGATTATAAATTGAGGTTTGCTATCCGTGTAATTAGGCATGTCAGCAAACAATTCTCTGCCGTGCGCTTTAAACCCTTCATGTACAGCGTCAACGGTGTCAAAATATAGGTCGGCGGTTGCTACATAGCAAGGAGGATCGTTGGGATTAGCATCAGAGATCCCTTTGGCGACCTCTACCCGTGAACAACCTAGCCTGGTCTGGCAGAGGGGTATGTGAGAAGTCGTGTAATAATCAAAGTCGAATCTTACCCCGTCTGTATAGGGATAGTAGGCTGATACTTTTATCATTTGCTTACCTCTCTGTTAGTGAAATAGACAAACCGTCATGTCCTCTGAAACGATGATGGGAGGTACGACGGTTTGTAGATATATTATTTCTGTAACTGTATTAGGAGCAGTATATATTATTTAACTTCTACAGTTGCACCGGCTTCTTCTAATTTAGCTTTTATGGAATCTGCTTCATCTTTGGCGATAGATTCCTTGACTCGGGCAGGGGCGCTTTCCACTAACTCCTTGGCTTCTCTTAACCCAAGAGCAGTCACCTCTCTAACAGCCTTGATCACGTTGATCTTATTTGCCCCAATGTCTTGCAGTGTGACTTCGAATTCACTTTGATCGTCCCCGCCCGCTGGTGCTGCACCGTCGGCGGCTGGGGCTGCTCCAGCTGCGGGTGCTGCTACCGCAACGGGTGCTGCTGCTGTGATGCCGAACTCTTCTTCTAACGCTTTAACTAAGTCAGACAGTTCGAGAACACTCATCTCCTTGATCGCTTCTAAAATTTCCTCTTTGTTAGCCATTTTTATGCTCCTTATATATTCAGATAGTCTATGGTTCAGTATTATTACTCTTCTTCAGCAGCTGGTTCCTCTGCGACTGTTTCAGCAGTTGGTTCCTCTACGGCTGCTTCAGCAGTTGGTTCCTCTGCGACTGTTTCTGCAGTTGGTTCCTCTGCGACTGTTTCTGCAGTTGGTTCCTCTACGGCTGCTTCTGCAGTTGGTTCCTCTACGGCTGCTTCTGCAGTTGGTTCCTCTGCGGCTGCTTCTGCAGTTGGTTCCTCTGCGGCTGCTTCGGAAGACGTACCTCCTCTAGCTTCCATTTGTTGTATACGAGCTTGGAGAAGTCCTCCTAAGTGCCATAGAGGTCCGTTCAGGACGTTGAGCAACCCGTAAATCGGGGCTTGTACTTGTCCTAATAATTGTGCAATTAGTTGTGGTTTCGGGGGTAACCCAGCTAGCCTTATGACGTCAGCTGCTGGCAATACCGGGCCATCTCCTATGACGGCTCCTTGAATTGATAATTCAGATCTAGTGCTAGTTATATATTCGTGTAATGTCTTAGCAACATCTACGGGTTCGTCGTACCCGAAAGCTATGGCTGTGGGACCCTGTACTATCTCTTTGACTTGGGGCTTTGATGCTGCATCTGCTGCTAGGTGCATTAGAGTGTTCTTTATAACAACGAACTCCACCCCAGCTTCCCTAGTTCGTTTCCTGAGTTCGTTCATCTCATTTACATCGAGGTTGGTACATGTTGTTGCCAATGCTATTGAACTACGTTCTAACTTATCTTTTAGCTCACTAACTTTGTCTATTTTGGCCTGTGTTGGCAATATATCCTCCTTGTCCCTTAATATTTAAAAAGCCCCTGCATTCCTAAAAGGCGCAGGGGCTTTGTCATTAACATTATATGCCCACGCCTCGGCAGGTGATTCAATCATTAACACTAGGGCCTGCTGTCTTTGGCTTAATCTTTATAGAGTATACACTAATTATTCGGAAGGTTTAAGTCCTTGAAGTACTCCTATATCTATATTTACGCTGGGCCCCATAGTGCTTGTTATATAAGCACTTCTGATGAACGCACCTTTAATGGCTTCTGGCTTCTCTCTCATGACTGAGTCCATCAATACAGATAGATTATCCATTAGATGTTCAGAACTGAAACTGGTTTTACCGAATTGGCTATGGATTATAGATGTCCGATCTGTCCGGAATTCTAAACGACCGGCTTTAGCTTCTTCAATTGCCCTAGGTAGGTCTCTCGGCTGCACCATGGTCCCAGTCCTAGGGTTAGGCATTAGGCCTCTTCTTCCCAAAACTCTTCCCAGTTTACCGATTTTTGGCATGATGTCTGGGACTGCTAATCCTACCTCAAACTCGGCCCATCCGGATTCTACTTGGTCTATCAAGTCGTCGTCTCCGACAAAGTCTGCTCCAGCTTGCCTGGCGATGTCTGCTGCTTCACCATTAGCAAATACCACCACACGAACTTGCTTCCCTAATCCGTGGGGTAGTACCGCTACTCCTCGGACCATCTGTTCGGCATGTCGTGTATCGGCGCTCGTTCTTATATGAATCTCCATGGTCTCGTCGAATTTGGCCTTGGATGAATCTTTTATAAGCTCTATAGCTTGGTCGGGTTGATATATCTCGTCTCGATCTATAGTTTCTGATGCATTGTTGTATCTTTTACTATGTTTGGGCATAGTTAATCCCCTTCTACTGTAATACCCATGCTTCTGGCAGTTCCTTCTATAATCGCCATCGCACCCTCAAGCGAAGAAGCGTTCAAATCCATGAGCTTAGTTTCTGCAATATCCCGCAGCGCCTGTCTAGTTACGGTGCCTACGTTACCTTCTCTGATATCACCGGTGCCTTTTTCAACACCTGCTGCTCTTCTTAGCATGTCAGAGGCAGGAGGAGTTCTAGTTACGAAAGTAAAAGACCTATCTTCGTATACGGTGAGGTGGACTGGAACGATCGTGCCACCGTCGTTAGCTGTCCTCGCATTATATTCTTTTACGAATTCCATGATATTGACGCCGTGTTGACCTAAGGCTGGGCCCACAGGCGGGGCGGGTGTGGCTTTACCAGCTTCTAGTTGTAGTTTAATTATCGCTCTGACTTTCTTGGCCATAGAATCCTCCTATGCTCGTTCTACTTGCAAGAAGTCTAATTCTACAGGAGTTTCTCTTCCAAAAAAGGATACTAATACTCGAACTTTCCCCTTGCTTTCGTCAACATCATTGATGGCACCTATAAAATCGACAAATGGGCCTTCTGTGATGCGAACTGTTTCTCCTGTTTCCAGGCCTATTTTCACTCTTGCGGGACCGGACCGCGCCTTGTGTAATATTTCGTCTGCTTGACTGTCTTCAAGAGGCACAGGTTTCGGTCTTTTGTCATAGTCATCTTCCGTTGAGATAAACCCTGTAACTCCAGGAGTGTTCCTCACTACATACCAGCTTTCATCGTCCATGAGCATCTTAACCAGAATGTAGCCTGGGAATAATTTCTTTTCCTCTGATATCCTTTTTCCGTCTTTGAGAACTACTTCTTCTTCTTTAGGTACTTCTACTTGGAGTATTCGTGTCTGCATATCCAAGCTTGCGATTCGGAGGTCCAAATTTTTTTTAGCTAAATCTTCTTGGCCAGAGTACGTGTGTACTATGTACCAGTGAGGATTTATGTCCTGTTCCGTTTGACTCAGGTTGTCTGTAGTCATGTTTCAAGAAGCTCTACTTAAAAATGTATTTAAATTACTGGCCCGTAATGTTAATGCTTATGTGCTAGCGTGTCCCGTATTAGAAAACGAATCTAGGTAGTACTTCTGAAAACACGCGATCTAGTCCACCTAGAAGAAAACCTATTATGACTGCAAGCGTTATTACTACAGCGGTTAATCTGGCCGTCTCTTCCTTACTTGGCCAAACGGACTTTTTAAGTTCCTCTATGACTTCCTTGAGAAATCTAACCGGACTAGTGCGGGCGGCCGCTTGCTGCGATACTGACGCAGGATTCCGTCTACTAGAGGTACGAGCCATTAGCGTACCTCTCTGTGAACTTTGTGCCCTCTGCATCGTGAACAATACTTTTTCAACTCTAGTCGTTGCGTGTCGTTCCGACGATTCTTCATAGTCGAGTAATTTCTTTCCCGACAATCGGAGCATTGCAAGGTTATGTCGCCTCGAGCATCTGTTTTTCTAGCCATTTTTATTTAATCCAACAACTTAGTGAATACGCCTGCTCCAACGGTTCTACCACCTTCTCGTATGGCGAACCGCAAGCCTTCTTCAATAGCGACGGGCGTTATTAAGCTTACTGTCAATGTAATATTATCTCCGGGCATGACCATTTCCGTTCCATCAGGAAGGATGATCTCTCCGGTGATGTCACTTGTTCTGATATAAAATTGTGGTTTGTAGCCTGGGAAGAAAGGTGTGTGTCTTCCGCCCTCGTCCCTACTTAGTACATATACTTCAGCTTCTGCCCTCGTATATGGTTTCATAGAGCCTGGAGCTACTATGACTTGACCTCTCTCCACTTCTTCTCTGTCTACCCCTCTTAGTAGTATGCCTACGGCGTCACCGGCTTCCGTCGTGTCCAACATTTTATGAAACATCTCTAGACCAGTGGCCACTGTCTTTCTGACGTCTCCAAACCGAATAATCTCGATTTCGTCGCCTACGTTTAATGTTCCCCTTTCGACTCTGCCTGTTACGACTGTGCCACGGCCTTTAATACCGAATACATCTTCAACAGGCATCAGGAAAGACTGGTCAGTAACGCGTGTCGGCAGTGGGAAATACTCATCCATGGTTTTGACTAGTTCTTTGATGCTTTCAGCGTATTTCTCATCACCTTCTAACGCTTTAAGCCCGCTAGTACGAACAATAGGAGTATCATCCCCGGGGAATTCGTACCTGTTTAGAAGTTCTCTAACCTCGAGTTCTACCAACTCTAGTAGTTCCTCATCATCCATCATGTCGCATTTATTTAACGCTACTACTATGCTGGGAACTTCTACTTGGCGAGCTAGTAAGATATGTTCGCGAGTTTGTGGCATAGGCCCATCTGGCGCGCTGACTACCAAAACTGCACCATCCATTTGTGCCGCTCCAGTAATCATGTTTTTTATGTAGTCGGCGTGTCCTGGGCAGTCAACGTGAGCGTAGTGCCTGGTTTCAGATTCATACTCGACGTGAGCGATAGCAATCGTTACACCACGAGCTTTTTCTTCAGGAGCATTATCGATTGCGTCCATGTCTCGAAATTGTGCCAGATTATTATCTGCCTGCACTTTCGTAATAGCTGCTGTTAACGTAGTTTTACCGTGATCAACGTGTCCAATTGTTCCTACGTTCATATGAGGTTTAGATCTGTCAAATTGTTGCTTAGCCATTTCGGTGTACTCTCCTTAGATTTTTCTGGAGCCCAGAGGCGGGATTGAACCGCCGACCCCGTTCTTACCAAGAACGTGCTCTACCCCTGAGCTATCTGGGCCCATGCCCCAACGGGTTTCAGCTTATTTAATTTTATTTTTCCATTTTTCTGGTGGAGGGAGTAGGATTCGAACCTACGAAGTCCTTCCGGACGCCAGATTTACAGTCTGGTGGTTTTAACCACTCACCCATCCCTCCGGATATCACAACTTATACCCGTAAGGTTCGCACACTATATCTATAAGCCTTCAGCGTACGATATGGATTGCGAAAGAGCCCCAGAGGGGACTCGAACCCCTAACCTTTCGATTACAAATCGAATGCGCTACCATTGCGCCACAGGGGCATATACTAAAAAGGTGCCCTTTCCCACCAGAAAATGACCCCGTCTTACCGGGGTCATTTCACTGACACCTATTACCGTCGTAAATTATATATACAGGCTATTAGTAAGTCAATTCTGATGCCACCCATTATTTTACTAAAATATTGGCGTTCATAATCTTGACGGAGTGAGGAGCTTATTCTACACTTCCTTAGGTTTTGTGTAGATAAACTGGTTCGATAAACTATTCTCTGACAACAGAAAATAGCGTTAAGTGAGTGTTCATTCAGATGGATTTAAAAAGCCATATCCGCGATATACCAGATTTCCCGTCACCCGGGATATTGTTTCGAGATATCACTCCCCTGATTGGAATGCCGGATGCATTCAAGTATGTAATAGACAATATAATGGACCATTACCCGTCGGATGAATTTGACTGCATAGTAGGAATAGAGTCCAGAGGCTTCTTACTGGGGGCCCCTATAGCGTATCTAATGCAGAAACCGCTAGTCTTGGTACGTAAACAAGGTAAACTGCCTTACGATACGATATCGGTTGAGTATTCGTTGGAATATGGTTCTAATATTATGGAGATACATGTAGGGGATATTGCAGAGGGCTCCCGCGTTCTGGTAGTCGATGATTTATTAGCTACTGGGGGAACTTTAAAGGCTGCTGCCGAACTTGTTGAAAAATGTGGAGCTACTGTAGTCGGTATGGGTTTGGTTATCGAGCTCAATGGTTTAGGCGGTAGAGGTCTGTTGGATAAGTACAACTTGTACTCGTTAGTACAATACTAATTGTTGATACCATCGTATCGAGATAACGTAGGTTTGGATATAGAAGACGGAGTAGTTGGAAAAGGAGGATCTAATGGCAGAGAAAGGTAAAATAGGTAATGTAGATCTTACGGCGGTTATAGATATGGTGCCTCCGGCACGGACTCCATCTGCAATGTTTCCGGATGTAGCAGATTCAGCCTGGGAATCTTATAAAGACACTTTGGATGATGGGCAGTTGCAGTTGTATTACGGGGTTATTGTTCTGCAAATGGATGGAGCTACAATATTGGTAGACACGGGAATGGGACCTGGCCCTCATCCTGATAGGGGTAATTTAACCGGTAATCTATATGAATTGGTCAGCGACGTGTTGGCTCCCCCTGATAACACAACCAACACTAATGTATCTCCGTCCGATCAGGTAAATTTCGTCATACATACACATCTCCATGCTGATCATGTTGGATGGAATTTACGATATGCTGGGGGTATGCCGGCGCCAAATTTCCGACGAGCGCGTTACATAATATCTAAGGCAGATTACGATTACTATACCGAAGAGAAGATGCTCGAACAAAGTCCTCACGTCCAACGTCAGGTTATCCCATTAAGGAGACTAAGGCTGCAACAGATAGTCGAGGGAGAGCATGAGGTCACTGATGGGATATCAGTGGTTCCCGCTCCGGGTCATACTCCAGGTCATCAGGTGGTTCTAATAAATTCCGGCGGACAAAAAGGAATGGTGGCAGGGGACCTCCTTCATAATATCGCTCAGGTTTCGGAACCAACTTGGTGTGCGGGCGTTGATTGGGATAAAACACAAAGCGCTAACAGTCGCGAAAGACTACTAGATCTTGCCGAAAAAGAAAACTGGACCGTTGCTGCAGGGCATTTCCCTCCTGGTCAACAAATCGGTAAAGTGATTAGGGATGGTAATAAACGCATATGGGCGCCACTGTAGATTGGCGCTTGGAACGCGTTTTGACCATGATATAAATGCTAGGACAAACCGGATATTACCCTGTGGCCACATAGTGCAGAGAGTAATGGCTATTTCGTATTCAAGCTAATGAAGGATTCGTCAAAATGAATAAATTCTTGGATTTGTTAGATAATATTAGGGAAGGGGCTCCTGCTCCACTAGGCTTTGGTGCCGCACGTGCAGAGAAATTACCTGGTATTGCCTTAATATCTTTGGTCTCGGGGGATCATAAGAAAGCCATTACCATGGTATCTAAGGCATCAGTGGATGCGGTAATAATTGAAGGTTTAACCACTCCGGCCGATGTTAAAAACATCACAAAGTCTTTGGGAAACGTGCCGTGGGGAGCCAAAGTATCTGAACTTTCAGAAGGCCAAGCCCAAGGGTACCAAGATGACGGGTCAGCTTTGGTAGTATTTAACGTGGAAGGCACCGCTGCTTCGAATCTAGTTTGCGATCAAATTGCCAGAGTGCTTTGTATAGATGTTGGGCTTGAAGAAGATAAACTTCGTGCTTTGGCTTCCTTGCCAGTAGATGTGTTTCTACTCTCTATGAAAGATGTGTCCAGTCCATGGAGCATACAGGACCTAGCGAATCTGTCGGTCATAAGCAGGCGTGTAGACAAATACATCTTATTAGAAGTATCAGCACCTCCTACGGGCAAAGATCTTGAGGCACTTCGAGATATTGGTGTTAACGGGATAGTTATAGATGCTTCTGAGGCTAGTGCCAAGGTGTACAAAGATCTCAGGCAAAACCTAATTGATATACCTCGCCCAAAGCACTCGAGACGGGATAGGACTAGAGCTATTTTGCCTGGAGCTTCATTCAACCAAGAGCAAGAGCCAGATGCACAGGAACAAGAAGAACCTGAAGACGAGTAATATGTAACCTTCAATGTTGGTTAGCTACTATAAATTGCTGCTTGTCGATCCTAGTTCGTTTGTTAGATTACTAACTATAATTTGTGTTTCGGTTCTTATAGCTATCACCGTGCATGAATTCTGCCATGCCTTTATTGCTCGCATTCTTGGTGATAGGACTGCTCAACATCTCAGGCGATTAACGTTAAATCCTTTAAGACATTTGGATCCACTCGGAGCAGGGATGCTCTTGGTTGTAGGCTTTGGGTGGGGGAGACCTGTTCCTGTTAACGTTAGGAATTTACGCGTAGGTAAGATAGGAATAACGCTTGTAGCTTTAGGCGGACCGATATCTAATATATTACTGGCGTTTATATTAGCCATGTTAATCAGGGTGGATTTATTGAGCTGGAGTAGTCCTTATTACTTGGTTCCATCGTCACTAATGTCAGGTAGCCTAAAAGATATTGTCTCGCAATTTGTCAGTATGACAATACACTTCAATCTGTTGTTGGCTCTTTTCAATCTTCTCCCAATCCCCCCACTTGATGGGTCAAAGATGTTGGAAGGATTAACTCCCAGCAAATATTATTTTATGTATCAACGGTTAGAACGTTACGGTCCAATAGTGCTGCTATGCATCATTGGATTGGATATAACTTTCAATACGGGATTTCTCTGGAGGATTATAGGATATCCTTTGGAATTACTCACACATATGATTGTTAGATAGGCAGGTTTTCATGCCCATCATTACACTAATAACCTAACAGTTTTTATAGTTGTTTGTCTGCTGACAGAATTGAAATCTGGTTAATTGGAATCAATGTCAGTATTTTCTGTTATAACTGGGTTCACGACTAGGAATGGGATATTTGGGGAATTTCACCTTCCATATACCAAGAACACCTGAATACCCTATTATCCTCATAACCGTCTTGTCCTTTGGGGAAGTACGGATTTATGTATTCCCAAACGACTTCTCCTGATTGTGTAACTTGAAACATCCTGCCAAACATACCCTCAGTAATTAATGTGTTGCCGTTAGTCATGCGTCTGGCGCCAGAAATACGTGAGCTGTAAAAATTAAAATAGGGTGTATCGCGGTACTCCCAAGTAACTTGGCCATTATCAGGGTTTATCTCTACTACTCTGGAAAATATCCGGACGTCATTTTTGCGACGTTCGCCATTATCAAAAATCAGAATGTTTCCATTAGGTAATAGGCTTGGATCATGTTGTCGGGCAATTACATCGTCCCCAATCTCCCATAGAATATTTCCAGACACCTTGTCAATCATCATAACTGTAGATATATTTCGAAAGCTGGCTAAAACTTTATCGTCACTTATCGGGACAACAGTATTTCCGTGACTCCATTCGTGACGAGGCTCTCCGTCAGTAATGATATGCTTATCGATACTAAGGTGCTCATAAGCATGCCAATCCCAAATCGTTGTACCATTAGCATCGACTTCTATGATGTGGTCAGCCCACATGTGAGTCGTCTCAGGGGCCCCACCTTCATGATCCGCGTCCATACTGCTGTCAGGTTGCCCGCCTTGCACACGGCCGACAAGATCGGTAGGTACTACTTCAAGAGTCAAAAACATTGCTCCGCCATTATTTGTTCGACGGGCGTCATGATGTTGAGCGGGATTGTGATGTTCCCAGATAATGTTACTATCCCAGTCTAGCTCAACTAACCAGCCACCGACGAATGCAGTAGCTGGCATGTTGCCTTCATTTATTTGTTCTGATTTGGCCATATAGAATAAATTGCCATTTGGAAGTAAGTATCCCCAAGAGCCTGGGGGTGTGGGTGGGTACCATCGATGTAACTCATTTCCGTTTATATCACAGAGTAAAGTTAACCCCTTTCCTTCTCCGTCGCCGTTATAAGGCGAATAAACAAAATATCCTGGGCAAGCCTTATCCAGATCCAATGCTGTTAAGCCAGTTCTAGCTATTCGTCGCCATGTTTGTTGGTCTACTGGCATCTGCGCCCCCTTGTTTAGCTTAGGTTCAACTCTCTATAGTTATTTTCAGCAACTTCATTGCAACGTTTTCTGTAAGAATGTTGGCTGCCACTATAGCGGGCGATTATACGTTTTTGTCGCCCTTGAATATTACTGTTAATACCGGTCATCCAGGAATCGACTTGGTTCGCTAATAGTCCTTCTCCCTGATCTAACACATAGCTGTACCAACTGGCCACTGCTTCGGGTGTTGCTTCTGCTCTTGTAAATTTTTGTTTCACCATGTATTTGAGCAAGTTTGTTATCCACTCAACATTGTATTCAATACTCCTAGGATTATTTCCTAAGAGCGCGTGAGGACCCATGATCATGAACAGATTGGGAAAGTTATTGACTTGTAGCCCAAGAAAAGTTGATAACTCATTTTTCCATTGGTCTTTCAAGATTCGACCATTAGCACCCACGATATTTATTCTGTCGTAACTACCTAATATTGCGTTAAATCCAGTTGCATAGATTATTAAATCCACCTCGAACACCTTTGAGGTGGTTTGAATTCCTGTTGGAGTAATTCGTTCAATTGGCGTTGAACTAATATCGATTAATTCGACATTTTCTTGATTGTAGGATTCGAAATATTTGGTTTCTAAAGGGACGCGGCGTGTTCCAAAGCCATGGTCTTTTGGTATTAGTTTCTCGGCTGTAACTGGGTCAATTACTCGTTCTCTGATTTTATTTGCTATGAAATCAGACATAGCCTTGTTAGCTTTGGGATTAGTTAGCATATCTTTGAAATTGCCCTGCCATATCCCGAAACCTTTGCTAGCATACAAGTGCTCCCAGAAGGCATATCGGTCTTCTTCTGATACGTCGAACGTACTTCTTGGGTCGACAGTATGGAGAAACCCTGCTTGTGTTTGGCTACAACGTCTAAATATTTCGTTATATCTAGACCGGATGTCTTTCATTTCATCCTGTCCTATATTTTCGTTATGAAGAGGGGCGCACCAGTTGGGACGACGTTGGAAAACAGTTAAACAGCCTACATCTTTGCATATTTCTTGAATCACTTGTACTCCGCTAGCGCCCGTCCCGATAACAGCCACTCGTTTCCCTGAGAAGCTAACAGGGGTATGTGGCCACCGTGATGTGTGGAAAGAATCTCCTGTAAAAGATTCTATGCCTTCAATGTTGGGTAAGGTGGGCTCAGACAATAGGCCTATCCCAGTGATCAGAAATCTGCTGGTATAAGTATCCGAGTTTTGCAGCTGTATTTTCCAGCTACGCGTAGTGTCATCGTAGATTGCTGACTGAACATCACTTGAAAATTGGATATACCTGATTAAGTCAAATTTCCGTGCGACATGTTGGAGGTATCGGAGAATTTCAGGTTGAGACGCAAAATGTTCGGACCAATCCCATTCGTCCAGAAGTTCTTGCGAAAATGAGTAACCGTATGAGTAACTTTCGGAGTCGAAACGTGCACCAGGATAGCGGTTCCAATACCAAGTGCCGCCTACATCTGCCCCTGATTCAAATACACGAACTTTTAGGCCTATCTTTCGTAGTTGATGCAATTGATATAGACCAGCAATTCCCGCTCCGACTATTATGGCGTCATAATCAAGTTGAATGTCGGAGCTCGAGTGATCTGCATTTATTTGTGCGTTTTTCATTATTCGTCCTGAAGCTTAGGTTTTCCTACAAATATACGGGCGCGCTAGCAATTTATCAATTTTAGGATAGATAGTTAGTAACGTTTGCTTTTCAGCATTTTCGAATTACCCACATTATTGCTTTGGCAGGCGCAAAATATAAATATGCATCTTTAGTTTTGATCCCATATACCATTGTAATTTAGTCTGGAATGTTGTTGGTCCTGCAATAGGTTATATAATGACGAGAACCCTTAATTCGTAGAGGTCAAGTTGGTGAATCGGAGGATTATTCAAATGGATATTCCGGATTTAGTCCAATACCCAAAAGCGAGATCAGGCGAATATCAGAAGTACACGTATGAACAGATCTCCAGGGTGGTTAAGCAATGGTTGTTTATCAGGGATACTAGTCATAGAGAATTAGATAGAGAAATATTGGGGCTGGATTATAAGAAGTCGAAGGGATATGAAGCAATGAATGTTTTGCATTATCTTGGACTCGGTCCAGTTTTTAAAGGTGTATTCCAAGGATTTGAATTGGATATCGTAATTAAAGAGATGAGTCGTAATAATCAGGATTTCACCAATATTATAGGATACTTACAATGGGAGGAGAACAATTTAGACTTTAAGGTCTGTCATAATTTAATATTGACTGGAATTACACGGGACAATCATTTCAGCAAAAAGCTCAAAGAAAGCCTGAAACATGATAACGGTATAGTCGGAATAGCTGATGTAGATCTGTTCAGAAAAGAGCAGGCAGCTCTAAAGCTTTTACTATTCGGGACGTCTGCTGAAATCCAGTGTGCTATATGCTTAAGAAGTTTCCCCATAGATCTTGTGGAACTTATTCATATTAAGCCAAGATCGCATTGTTCTGAACCAGAGAGGTTGGATCTCTCTGCAGTAATGCCAGTATGCAGGATTGGCTGTGACTCATTTTATAAAAACAATTATTTGATCGTTGATAATCACGGAAGAATTAGTATTACTACGTATAAAGTACTCCCCGATGATCTGTTGTCGGAGCTAAAAAAATTAGAAAGCAACTATTGTCCTTATTTTTCTGAGGCAACAGAGGAATATTTTTCGTATGCACGCCAACTCTCTCAACCTAGTGGACAGTTAACATTTGTGTAGATAATTGGTTAAAACGGAACATGTCTAATCACAAGAAATCTCCACCGCGCATTCAATAATAACCGCGTTATTACCAGGCAGAGCTACCAGGCCTTGGGCAGTTCTTGCATGTTTACCCTTTTCTCCGAACAGCTCTACAAAAAGATCAGATGCCCCGTCTATGACTTGAGCTTGTTCAAAAAAATCGGGGGAACTATTTACATTACCTACTACTTTCAAGATCCTAATCACTTTGTCGAGATCTAATATTTCATCCTTAATTCGCCTCAGAATATTCAAAGCACATCTAGTAGCAGCTAGATAGCCTTCGTCGGTTAATAGATCTACACCAAGCTTTCCGGTGATTGCGGTCCCATCGGATCCCTTCGATCCGACTCCTGATAGCCATAGGGTGCTTCCCTGCCTCACGACCGGCACATAATTACCCGCTGGGGGGGAAGGTGGCGGTAAAGAGTACCCTAGTTTCTTCAAACGTTCTTCTATAATCATATGAACTCACATTACCATCAATGAAATAAAAGCCCTCCGTTCACGTTGTAAGCCTGTCCTGTAATGAAACTAGAATCATCTGACGCCAAAAAAGACACCATATTCGCCACATCTTCAGATTCGGCGATTCTGCCAAGCGGCGTATTTTGACCCGCCTGCTGGACTATTTGGGATCTAAAATCCTCGAGCGTTATCCCCTTAGCTTCTGCTTCTGCCAACTCCCAATAACTCATGCGGTCGGTATTTATAGGACCTGGGCATACAGCATTTACCGTAATATGGTGGGGAGCCAAATCCAGAGCCGACGCTTGCGTCAGGCCCAACACCGCAAACTTAGAACTGGAGTAAGCCGCACCCATAGCACTAGCTTGCTTGGAAGCATTTGAGGCTATATTAATGATCCTACCTCCGTCACCTTGCTTTATCATGTGCAAGGCCCCGAACTTAGTACAGAGGAAGACAGCTGTAGTATTAATATTCAAAAAATGATGCCATACACTTTCGTCCAGTTCAGTTACAGGAACTTTATCCTTCCCTATTACCGCACGAGCATTATTTATTAAAATATCGATCCTCCCATAATGGGAGACTACTTGTTCTACCATGGACTGTATTTCTTCACTCTTGCTGAGATCCGCATAAACATGAAATGTGTTAGCCCCTAAAGCTTTAATTTCATCCGAAACGCTCTCAATGCTCTTCCATTCTTGTCGTAATTCAGCCGGAGGCAAATCACTCGCAGGTCTCTGTACGTCTGTGATCGCCAAACTAGCGCCCTGGCTAGCCAATTTGAGGGCTGTGGCACGACCAACACCCCTCATCCCACCGGCACCGGTAACTAGGGCAACTTTCCCATCTAAATTACCCATATTTCATGCTCCTTTATCGTGAGTGTTAATGAAAATATCAATTGAAACCTAAATTAACTTTGCAATACCACAGCTACCTCGGCAAAATACACACGCCCCTCCGAAACAAGAAAAAACTACGGTATAGATTAGACACACATATCGGTACGCATAGCGCTATCTTACTTTAAGTGCTGGGCGAAGAAATCTAAGGTACGAGGCCAAGAAGTCTCGGCAGCTTCCTTGTTATATCTTTGACCCGTATGATCCATAAAAGCGTGTCCTGCCTCCGGATAGGAGAAGAATTCATGGGGCTTACCAAGCCGTGTCAGCTCTCCATCAAGTTTGACTTGGTCATCCGGAGAAGGATTACCATCCTCTTGCCCAAAATGAAACATCATCGGGCAATCAATACTGCTGGACAAATCGAAAGGAGATTGGCTTCCGGCGCCCCATATATTCATGATGCTTCCCCCATAATAGGGAACCGCAGCTTTAAATACCGAGCTTACAGCAGCC
>PBBR01000020.1 GCA_002716645.1 Chloroflexota bacterium | reverse complement strand
GCTTTGTCTACCGTCCAAGAAGGCGTAACTGTTTCTTTATCTAGGGATATCTTGTGGGACACCTTCCCTGACGTCCCCAACCCTCCGGTTCACTATATGGTTGAAAGCGGAGAAGGTTGGGCGAGTGGAGATAAAGTGTCAGGAAGACCCAATGCAGCTGCTACAGATTACATTGGCATGATTTTCCATGGATACGCCGTAACACATGTAGACAGCCTAGCTCATTTTTTCTGGGAAGGGAAAACATATAATGGAAAGCCGGCTCACCTGGTATCCACTAACTTAGGCGCTACTGTTTGTTCAGTGGTAGAAGCGAAAAAAGGTTTTGTGTCTCGTGGAATATTGGTCGATGTGCCTATGATAAGAGGTGTGGATTGGTTGGAGAGAGGGCAAGGAGTTATGCCAGAGGATATATTGGCTGCCGAAGAAAGATGTGGCTTTAAAATCGAAGAGGGCGATATTTTATTAATTAGAACAGGTCAACTCCATCGCCGTAATGAGGAAGGTCCAGTCGAAAGGTCAGCCGGGTCGACAGCTTGTCAGGCTGCGTGTTTACCGCTATTTCATGAAAGAGGGATATCTGTAATGGGGTCGGATACCGGCAATGATGTTAGCCCAGCACAGTATCCGAACGTACCTCAACCAATCCATCAGGTTGGAATTACAGCAATGGGCCTATGGATTTTGGATAATGCGAATCTAGAGGATTTATCAGAGGCATGTAAAGAAAGGAATCGTTGGGAGTTTATGGTTTCCATTGGGCCATTACGGCTGCACAATACTACAGGGTCTCCCGTAAATCCGATAGCTATTTTCTAATAAAGTAGTGCTTAGAGTTAATCGATATAGGAGGTGTATCAAATGGCGTCAACGATAGTAGGTTCAGGAAAATTCACCTATGAAATGCATACTGATTGGGCAAAGCTTCCGGAAGGATGGGCTATGCCTGCAGCAGCTGTATATGGTGACTCAGAAGACAATGTTTATTGTTTTAATAGAGATCCTGATCATCCCATAGTCATTTTTGATAAGGATGGCAATTACCTAAATTCATGGGGCAAAGATCTGTTTGCTTTCCCGCATGCGATCATACTGGACAATGATGATAACGTCTGGCTTGTCGAAAGAAACAATTGTCAGATAATGAAATTTACTAAAGATGGTCAGCTATTACAGACCATCGGTGAAAAAGGATATCGTTCCGATACTGGAGCAGACAATACTGATTTTAGTTCAAATGGTTGGACGCTTGTAACCCATGGAGGTGATCCGTTTAATCTCCCTGCTGGTATTGCCATCAATGGTAATGGGGAAATTTTTATCGCTGATGGTTACGCCAATGCGAGAGTACATAAATTTGATTCTTCAGGTAGTCTAATGAAGTCTTGGGGAGGACCTGGCTCAGGACCAGGAGAGTTTAATCTACCACATGGTTGTTGGATAGACAAAGATGGAAGGCTACTTATCGCAGATCGCGAAAATGATAGGATACAGGCTTTCACTCAAGACGGTGAATATATCACATCATTACTGTCTAAACTCATCGGACCAGCTGTCCTGTTTGTAGACGACGAAAATACTGTGTATTGTGCGGAACATAATGGAGGACTCATTAGCATTATGAACCTAGAAGGTGAAATGCTTGCTCAGTGGGGCTCTATGACACATCGGTCATGTCATGGCATATGGGTAGACTCAAACAAAGATTTGTACGTTGTTGAGCCGTATGAAGGTAGTAATGGTAGAACTGTAGTAAAATTCGTGAGGCAAACCTAGGTCCTATTGCGGGTTTGTTGGGTATTTGCTATATTTATTGAGCGGTGCGCGGGACGTGCCGCTCCTTTTTTACGGGGCTGTAGCTCATTTGGGAGAGCGCTTCAATGGCATTGAAGAGGTAGCGAGTTCGATTCTCGCCAGCTCCACCACTATTCTCCCAATTGGGGCAGATTGCCAAAGCCAGTTGTTAGTTTCTTAGTTTAGGAGCTACTTCTGTGGCATATAGCCGGATAGAATTCAATACTTGGCTTTCTGAGAGTGTTCCACCGACGTTCGGTTCCATGATCACACCTTCTAAACCTAGCCTATCAATGATTGATCTAAGTTTTTGAACGACGGTATCAGGACTTCCGTATGCAAGCCTGTCCTCTAGTAGTTCCTCATATGTTACGTTAGCTAGCTTATCGTACCTCTGTTGTCGTGCCGCGGCTTCGCTAGCTCCTCCTGCCCCGGTCGACTGAGCGTAGTTTTCGGCGAGTCGTCGGAAAGACTTCATGGTTCCTTCCTCAGGATCTCCAATACCTTCTTTGTCAGTTTCACCGACGTAAATAGGTAGTCTCAGATAAACGCTTCCAGAATGTGCAAAACCTTCTTCTCTAAGAGTATCTCGATAACTAATTACATTACCTTCCATGTCTGGTACATCTAATCCCCTTAGGCTAGACACTAAGGGATATCCTAATTTGCCGATCATAGAGAAAGTATCGGGAGTAGTGGCGGCTATTCTGATAGGAGGATGTGGTTTTTGATATGGCTGAGGCATGACACACAAATCTTCAAACGAATAATATTTACCTTCATACGTTAGTCGATCGCTAGTCCATGCCTTATTGATAATTTCTAGGTTCTCCTGGAATCGTTCTCTGCTTTCTTCATAGGGTATGCCATATCCTTTATATGACCTTGGAAAACTGCTTCGGCCTACTCCAAAGTCCAGTCTACCTTGACTAATCTGATCAACTGTTGCTGCTTCCTCTGCTAGTCGTATGGGGTGGCAGAGGGGTAATACACTAACACCTGTTCCAATTCTTAGTTTCTTGGTTCGGGCAGCTATTGCTCCTGCCCATACTAGCGGTACGGATACTACTGAGGGTATACCTGCTCCCATCGGATCTCCGGGCCTTCGGTGGGTAGCGAAGTGTCTCTCAGCTAGCCACACCCCGTCTACACCGTGTTCTTCAGCGCACTCTGCGATGTCAAAAGCTTCCGAAAAGGCCTGTTCCTGGGTTCTTCCTTGGCGATAGTCGCATTCCATTACTAGTCCGACGTGCATAAGTCCTCCGCGTGCGACCGAATTTTCTTGCAGGGTATTCGACAGAAGTATGGATATCTTGTGCCCTACGGAGAAATATCGTGCGCCTAAAATTTAGTGAGTCTATTTTATGTAAGTATTAGGAGTGGCGAGAAATTGTGTTCTACAGTCGAGGCTGCAGAAATAATACCATTCGCCTTCATGAAAACTACGAGTTCCCATATTCGGGTCTACTTCTGAAGCGCCGAAACTAGTCTGACCTGTAGATTGTCGGGCGCTAGCTTCATCTATTTCTTTACCACATACAGGATCTTTAGGCATAGTGTTGATATTCTCCAATAGTGATTTAATACGTGAAATTATTTAACTGCTTGGAAGTTCATACCTAGGCGTACTCTGCCGGGTTCTTCGATGAGTGCTTTGGAAACTCTTGCTCGATGCTCAAAGCTGGTTCCGAGTCGCATTGTCCACGCACATACTCTCCTATACCAGAGGTGCAAGTCGAATTCCATCATAAATCCCATACCACCATGCAAAACTTGAGATGACCTAACGGCGGCTTGGCATTTATCATTGCAGAAAGCCTTGGCTTGGGACACATCTACAGAAGCAGGGATACCTTCGTCCATCTTCCATAGTGCCTCGTAAGTTAGCATTTGGGCTCCATCAACCCAGATTGTCATGTCAGCACACATGTGCTGGACTGATTGAAATGCTCCGATTGGGCGACCAAATGCCACCCTGTTCTTGGCGTACTCTATTCCAATTTCTATGTCTTTCCGGGCAGCTCCGACCATTTGGGCGCAAAGTAAAGCTGTTCCTCGGTCCAACATATCTACGGCTATGTTCCAGCCTTGATCTAATTCTCCCACTAAGGCATCTTTAGATATTTTAACCTCTTCAAAGGTTACTTTACTCTGTTTATCTTTTGCTATTGTGACAAGTGGTGTTTCTATCATGCCAGATAAATTTGTATCTATAATGAACATCGATAATCCACTGGATCTCTCAGTCGCGGGTGATGTTCTACATGTGACCAGTATTTTGTCTGCGGCGACATAGTTGTCTACAAACATCTTAGTCCCATTTATAACGTAACCACCGTCTGTTTCTGTAGCGGTAGTTCGGATAGATTCTGGATTCAGTTTGGGGTTAAGTTCTTGAAAAGCCCACGTAAGTATCATGTCGCCGGAACTTATGTGCGGTAGGATACTTTGTTTTTGTTGGTCGGTTCCGTCTGCCGCTATGGTTAATGCCGCTACCATTGTGCTATGGAATGGAACAGGAGCAATTACCCTACCAAGTTCTTCTGATATAAGTCCTAAGTAACTTAGAGGTAAACCTTGTCCTCCGTAACTTTCAGGCAAGGACATCCCGAACCAACCTAGATCAGATATTTTCTTCCATAATTCAGGTGGGTATCCTAGAGTGTCTTTCTCCATTTCTCGGGCTAGACTAGGTGGGCATTCGGCTTCAAGAAATTCTCGAGCCAAATTCTTAACCATCTGTTCTTCTTCACCTGGTAATACGTCCATTTTATTTGTGACCTTTTGTTTATTAATTTTGGTACGCTGATATCTTAACCGCGAGGCATGCCAAGTCCTCTTCTGGCAACTTGGTCCCGCATAACTTGAACGCTCCCGTGATTTATTCCAGATTGGAAAGCTCCAAGCAGGTTATGGGCAAAAATACCGTCTTCGATAGCGGCTTCGGATCCGTTTAAGAGTTGTCCGTAGGGACCTAGTATCTGGGCTATTGTTTCGGTAGTTCGTACCCCATGTTCTGGGGACCAAACTTTTTCAGCAGATCCTTCGTACGTAAATGTGCCACCACGTTCGACAAGAGACATACTTCTCATAGTCATCAATCTGCATACTTGAGCTTCTATCCATAATTCTGCAAGTCTGTCTCGCACATCAGGGTCTTCTGCGGGTGAATATCCATCCATATCATTCTCTTTGACCCAATTAACGATATCTTCGTCTCTTTGAACGGATAAAAGGTATCTGCTGGCCCCGACACGATCTAGATTTAATCCCATTGCGCCAACGTACCAGCCCATATTTTCTTCTCCGAGCATGCATGACGCAGGTATTCGAACATTCTCGAAGAAGGTTTCGTTTGTTCTCCTATCGCCGTATGTGGTTCTTGGAGGTGCAGTTGGTTCGTTTTGTATAGTCCACAATGGCCTAACTGTGATTCCTGGTAGGTCTATTGGGACCAAGAATATGGAAATTCCTTTGTGTTTAGGTGCTTCCGGATCAGTTCGGGCCATTAAGTATACGTGTGTGCCATAATGGGCCGCAGTGGTGTACATTTTCTGACCGTTTATTACGAAATCGTCCCCGTCACGTACAGCTCTGCATTGTAAGCTTGCTAAATCTGCCCCGCCTTGGGGTTCGGTAAATCCAAGTGCAAATACTATTTCACCTTTTATAAGCCCTGGTAGGAAATATTTCTTTTGTTCTTCTGTTCCAGCTGCTAGGATTGCAGGAGCGCCGCTTCCAGCTCCACCTACAGTTATACCTATACGAGCAAATTCTTCTTCAATGATGTATTGGTCAATACGACTTCCGTCTTGGCCTCCGTATTCTTTGGGCCAGCTAATACCGATCCAACCTTTATCACCTATCTTTTTGTATAAGTCTCGAGTTTCCGGGCCCCTGTTTCGTATCCCAGATTCTTCTATCTCATGGATTATTTCTGGAGTGACGTTGTCGGCGATAAATTGCCGTACTTCCGATCGCAGTGCTTCTTGGTCCGGTGTATAAGCGAAATCCATTAGTAATCCTCTCTATCTATTATGGCTGTATATTCAGAGTGTTTTCCGTTGACTAGTAAATGTTATTAGCTCGAATATTATATTACGTGTTTAGATGAGTGTCATCTGACGTGTGATCAAATTAGGTGTCAAATCTGCTAGTAGTTGTGAGTCCTAAGCATTTTGTGATATGTATTCGTATATTGGCTTCAATTGTTCTATAAGTGGTTCTAGGTAATCCTCCCATTGTCCTATGATCCCGTAGTCGGCTGCTTTGAACATGGGAGCCCTATGATTGCTATTAATTGCAATGATGATTCCCGACTTTTGTATACCGACAGTATGGTTGAACGCTCCCCTTATGCCTGCTGATATGTATATAAGTGGGGCGATAGCTCTGCCGCTGATACCCACCTGTACTTGATGGGGGAGCCATCCTTGATGAACGACGTTACGTGTAGTAACCAAAGGAGCATTTATCATTGAAGCCAATTTTCTAATTCTATCGACGCTACTTGCATCCCCAACTCCCATTCCTACTCCAATGATAATGGGTGATTGATCAAGGGCTAGTGCATGTATGTTTTCGGAGGCGTGGTTTTTTATTAGGGTGATGTCTGGTCCTGAAAAGTCAGATAGCTCAAGATGCGTAAGTTCTGGCTTGTAAGATATATCAGGGTTTATAGGGCTTAATAAACCGCCACGTAGAGTAACCATATTGGGTAGGGTCTTCGAACGTATGGGAGCGATCACATTGCCACCCAGCGCTGGTTTAAGTTGTACTAGATGGCCTTCTTCGCCGACTTCTAAATCTATCGCGTCCCCAGTGAGCCCAAGTTCTAAATGTGCAGCAATACGGGATGCCAGATCTCGTCCATCTGCTGTTGCTCCTAGCAGGACTGCATAAGGTTCTGATGCTGTGATGGTTTCACTAATCGTTTGAATAACTTTTCTACTATATACAGGTTCCGATGGAGGATTGTTTATATGTAATACCTCATCGGCACCGTAGTGGCCTAGAAGAGATACCATAGAGTCGTCCATTTCTCCGATAAGCAAGGCTTTTACCTGGCTTTTGGTGATTGATGCTATTTCACGGGCTTTTCCGAGCATCTCAAATGAAATATGCCTGATTTCGCTTGAAGAGCTTTCAGCGACAACCCAGATGCTATTAGAAGGGTTTGAATAGCGTTCTATGACGTTATTTGGCCCAGATTCAGAAGTATTAGGTGTATTCTTTATAAACTCAAAGATCTTGTCCCTTACAAAGACTCCGAATTGTTCGGGTGTCATGTCTGAGATCACTTCAGCTGATCGATTGGGTTCTACTAGCCTTATATCTTCTACCCAGGTTGGTGAACCGTCCATTCCAAACATGGATGATTCGGCATCTAGGCTTGCACAATTTACTTCTTCTATACTTGTTTCTTCGATTGATTCAATATCTTCTCTTTTAGCGAATCTCTCCGGAGCTATCCCTTCGGTTACGCATGCTATTGCAGGTAAAGGGCATTCTATTTCTTGATAACCTTCGTCTGTTACTCTTTCAACGTGAATTACATTGTTATTTGAATTAAAATCCAAACTTCTAACTTGACTAACATGCGGGAATCCCAGAATTTCTGCTAGTTCTGGTCCTACTTGCCCAGTTTCGGCATCTGCACTATTGCGTCCGCACATAATGAGATCAGGAGACTCGCGTTCCATTACCAAGCTCAGTGCTCTGGAAGTCGCAAGAGTATCTGAGCCTGCGAAAATCCTGTCAGATAGAAGAATTGCTTTGTCTGCTCCAAGAGCTAAACACTGTATCAGCCCCTCTTTGGCTTGGGGAGGACCCATTGAAACAGCGACCACCTGGCCATTACACTGGTCTTTTAACTCTAATGCTTTAACCAAGGCTAATACGTCGAATGGATTAATTTCCGATGGGACACCCTCTCGGATAATAGTCTTGTTTTCATAGTCAAAACCGATTCTAGATACCACTGGGACATATTTGACGCATACTGCTATCTTCATAGTTTGTTCCTAATGAATAGGCCAATGTAGATTTTTGAGTTCATCTTAAACAAAACGTCCCTGCCCTCTCAGTTCAAGTGTAGCAATAGCATTTAAGATTTCCCGATATTGATCTAGGGCTTCAGAATCTATAAGTTCAAGAAGTTCCTTCGATCTTTCTAGCTGCATGGATAACCCTGAGATATAAGATTGGTTGGGGATTTGAGATTTATTCTCGCCTTGTATTTTTTCCTGTAACCATTGGTTATAGATGGTTATCTTCTCAGAGAGCTTATCCAGTGCAGGCCCAATTGGCATTGCTTCTGGATGGGTGGGTCCGTTTGATTCTCCCATGAACACAGGTTCTTCGACTATTGGGAAGCGGCGCCATCTATATGGGGACTGTAAGATTGTATTTGCTGATTTTATAGTGAATATGCTTTCAAGAGCTTCGGTTAACAATATTCTTTGTTGAATAGGTTTGCCACATTCCCCTACTTGATTTCCAGCAGGGAATTTAACGTTTATTGCTCTAGGGGCTCCTATAGCGGCTGTGATATGAGGCTGAACTGACATAGATATTGTTGCTATTCCAGCTCGTTCAATTTGGTTTTGGATAAGTCCTACGGACCTATGGCATATGGGTCAACCGCAAGTCATGAATAGGAGATCAACCCCGTCCGCGGAGTATTTCTCAGCCAGGGTAGGAGCTGTTTTGTTAATAAGTTCAGAAGGGTCAGGATTAAAACCCATTATGTTATAAGAGTATGGGGCTATATCGCCAATTATCCCTTGGTCTTTTAATTCCCGAAGCCTGTCTATTGGGAATATACAGTTTATATCTTTGTCCGCTTCTAAATGATTGTAGTGCGTGTGGGTGATCATTAGGTCGGGGCTGCTTGTGGTCATGTCAACTGTTCTGTAGGTAGGGTCTCCGTGTTCACTGGTTACATCAAATGGGGTGTCGGACTTTAAATGGACGCCACCTGTAGTAAATAATCCTACTTTGCAGTCTGATAGATCTTTCTTGGGGGCTGTTATGTGTACCTCATTGTTCCGCAAATCAGCGTTGCCAGTATGGATCTGGTTTATTCGGTCAATCCAAGTTTCGAATTTGTAATGTTCTTCGTTAGTGAAACTCCAAGTCGTATATTCGCTATTCATAATTATCTTTACCTTATGGTCTGAATTGCATTAAGAGGCAAACATCGGGGTATTATGGTTCGGACCTGCGAAGGTGTCAAACGTGGCTTCCTTGACACTAATCTTTGCGCTTAGTAGTATGGTTCGGTAGAAAATAGCATATGTAAATCTGAATCCCTTATTCAGAATGGCTGAGGGACCGGCCCAATGAAGCCAGACAACCGGTCTAGGAGTCCGGAGGACCTAGGTACGGTGCCAAATCCGTCGTAGCCATAAGGCTGCGGAAGATGAGGGAGCTTGCTGAAATCGAAGCTTCTCCCAGAGAGGAGCTTTTTTTTGTGACTGTTTTTGGGGTGTTATGGCTAATAAAAATGAGATTAGGCCCATAGCTTGGGAAGATGGAGTACTCTATCTTCTAGATCAGACGCGTCTTCCGTTGGAGCAGGTGACCATCAAGGTTGCTGAATATGGGGACGCTATTAAAGCCATCAGAGATATGCAGGTGCGAGGTGCTCCTGCTATAGGAGTCACTGCAGCTTACGCGGTAACCATGGCAGCATCTGAAATTCAACGTTCGGGGGAAAGCAACTTCCTAGGTGCGTTAAAAAGTGCATGCAGTGAAATAAGCTTGGCGCGACCCACAGCTGTCAATCTTGAATGGGCTGTCAACCGTATGCTGGATAAAGCAATTGAACTGACAGATAAATCCGAAGATGTTATAGACGGGCTGTTGGCAGAAGCTAGGAACATTCATAGAGAAGACGAAGAGATAAATCGTAAGATGGGTGAAATAGGGCAAGAGCTATTAGCTGATAGGTCCGCCGTGCTCACTCATTGTAACGCTGGAGCTTTAGCCACGGCTGCATTTGGTACGGCGGTGGGAGTGATTCGAGAGAGCTGGGAACGCGGGAATAGATTTTCGGTATTTAATACCGAGACTCGCCCTTTTTTGCAAGGAGCTCGTTTGACGGCATGGGAATTTCACGAATTGGGAATCCCCTCTACTTTAATAATCGACTCAGCCGCAGGTATGTTGATGCAGCAGGGGAAAATTGATTGTGTTATCACTGGAGCTGATCGTATTGCCGCGAATGGAGATACTGCTAACAAAATAGGCACTTATTCTCTAGCTGTGTTGGCACGAGAAAACAAGATACCTTTCTATATTGCGGCTCCTATCAGTACAGTAGATTTAGGATTGTCGTCGGGCCTCGATATAAAAATAGAAGAAAGGCCAGGTCATGAGGTGACTCATTTTCAGGGAACACCTACCGCACCAGTAGGTGTGGAAGCTTTAAATCCTGCTTTCGATGTGACACCCAACAATTACATCACGGCTATAGTTACCGAAAACGGCATCTGTAGGGCGCCTTTTCTAGAGACTCTCAAGTCAGCAGTTACCGATAGCGTGGGTGCAGAGTAGAGNCAGATGGAATCACCTAAAGCAGATATAGCGATCATTGGAGGCAGTGGCCTTTATGAAATGGAAGGGCTGGAGTCTATTGAATATGCTTCGATAGATACTCCATTTGGAAATCCTAGTGATGATATTGTCCTAGGTAGTCTTAATGGAGTAAAAATAGCCTTCTTGCCCCGGCACGGTAGAGGACACCGTCTTAATCCTACGAATATACCGGTCAGGGCCAACATTTACGCGCTAAAGACTCTAGGAGTACGCCGAATAATATCTGTGAGTGCTGTAGGTAGTCTGAAAGAAGATCTTGCGCCGTTGGATTTGGTGATACCAGATCAGATTATCGATAGAACCCGACTCAGGGCTAATACATTCTTCGAAGAAGGGCTAGTCGTACACGTGTCTTTTGCAGAACCATTTTGTGCCAATATCGGTAAAGCTATAGAACAAGCGGCGTCTGAATTAGAGATAACGGCTCACATGAATGGAACGATGGTAGTTATGGAGGGTCCTGCTTTCTCGACTAAAGCAGAGTCATTTATGTATAGGTCATGGGGTGCTGATATCATTGGTATGACCGCTCTTCCAGAAGCAAAGTTAGCGAGAGAAGCTGAAATTTGTTACTCAACAATGGCCTGGGTTACTGATTATGATTGTTGGCATGCTGATAATGAGTCAGTTACTGTGGATATGGTCATACAGAACTTGATGAAGAACGTGGAAAATTCAAAAGAAATGATACGACGGGTAGTCCCGTTGTTGCCCGAGGTCAGCGATTGTTTGTGTAGTACTGCGTTGAAGGACGCGATTATAACGAGATCTGACCAAATCCCTACCAACATTAAAAGTAAACTCAATCCAATTATTGGAAAATATATGAATTAGGTGAGAGGTGTTTATATGCCTAGACAGCAACCTGGCGAACCCTATTACAGAGTAGATTCACACGAAGCCCTGCAAATATTGGAGTCTGATCCTGAGAACACAATTATCGTAGACGTCAGGCGTGATGATGAATGGGTAACTGGGCACGCGACAGGTGCGATTAACGTACCAATAGATGACTTTATAGATAGAATTGGCGAAGTGCCCCAAGATAAGCGATTGCTATTCATATGTGCGGCAGGAGTCCGCAGCGGGCTTGCTTGTGAAATGGCAGCTAGCATGGGGTTTGATACTGAGAATTTGTACAATATAGAAGATGGAACTCCTTATTGGATAGCAGCTAATAATCCAACTTCATATGGAGATTAGCTTTCATATCTAACGGATGGTTTTATCAAATTTAGTTTGGTTGAATCGCATTGAGCGTAAAGCTCACTGCAAATAAAAAGACCGTTAAATCGGCAGAGGAGATATATATTGGCTACCAATGGAACGAAAGGTGATGTGAAAGATTTATCTTTGGCTCAGGCTGGTGTTAACCGAATTGAGTGGGCTGAGCGAGAGATGGGTGTTTTGCGTGCTATAAAGGAGCGGTTTTCTAAGGAAAAACCATTAGCGGGGTTTAAATACTCTCTGTGTCTGCACGTGACTACTGAGACTGCAAATCTCGCTGTAACGTTGAAAGAAGGTGGAGCAGATTTAGTTGTTTGTGCGAGTAATCCTCTAAGTACTCAGGATGACGTAGCAGCGGCGTTAGTTGGTGCGTACGGTATACCTACGTATTCGATAAAAGGTGAAGATAACGATACCTATTACCAGCATATCAATGCAGCATTGGATCATAATCCTAACTACACTATGGATGATGGTGCAGACCTGGTAAATAGTCTTCATTTTGAGAGACCGGATCTATTGAAGAACGTGATAGGTGGTACTGAGGAAACAACCACTGGTGTTATTCGTTTGAATGCGATGGCGGCCGAAAATAAATTAGCTTATCCGATTATTGCTGTGAATGAAGCGGACACAAAGCACTTCTTCGACAATCGGTACGGCACTGGTCAAAGTACTTTAGACGGAATTACTAGGGCAACTAATATTCTCTGGGCTGGCCGGAAAGTAGTAGTAGGAGGCTATGGCTGGTGTGGGAGAGGTGTTGCTAGCAGGGCTAGAGGCTTAGGAGCTCACGTCATTGTGACAGAAGTGAATCCTGTTAGAGCCTTAGAAGCTGTAATGGACGGATTCGTAGTAATGCCCGCACTCGAGGCGGCAAAAGAAGGCGAAGTGTTCATTACCGTGACGGGAGGGCTGCACACTGTTGGAAGACATCACATTGAGGTTATGAAAGACGGAGCCATTCTATCGAATAGTGGACATTTTAATGTAGAGATAGATATTCCTGCTTTGGAAGAGATGGCTTCTAGTCACCGTGAGGTACGACCTTACGTTGAAGAATATACAATGAAAGATGGCCGCAAGATATATCTACTGGGTGAAGGTCGGTTGATAAACCTAGCTGCTGCTGAAGGTCACCCCTCAGCCGTAATGGACATGAGTTTTGCTAACCAGGCACTTAGCGCGGAATACCTAGCGAAGAACCATGACAACATGGAACCGAATGTATATGTTGTGCCAACCGAGATAGATCAAGAGGTTGGACGGTTAAAATTAGAATCAATGGGTATATATATCGACAAGTTAAGCTCGGAACAACAAAATTATCAAGATAGTTATGATCAAGGAACCTAGAGGAGATTAATAATGGGTTTATTATTTAGTGAATCACCAAAATATTTGTTAACTTCAGAGTCGGTCACTGAAGGTCATCCAGATAAACTATGTGACCAGATATCGGACGCCATTCTAGATACGGTCCTAAGCAATGATCCTATGGGTCGCGTAGCTTGTGAAACGGCTACTACCAACGGGCTAGTGGTTGTAATGGGAGAAATAACTACTTCAGTATTTCTAGATGTCCCCACTATAGTAAGAGACCAGTTGCGTAACGCGGGCTACGTTAATTCGGAGTATGGTATCGATGCCACTAGTTGCGGCGTAAGCGTTTCGATCCAAAGACAGTCTTCGGATATCAGCGCCGGTGTGACTCAAGCGTTGGAAGTTCGAGACCAAAATGGTAACTCTCAAGAAGATTTTGACGCTACGGGAGCTGGTGACCAAGGTATGATGGTCGGCTTTGCTTGTAATGAAACACCAGAGCTGATGCCTTTAACGGTAAGTTTGTCTCATAGGTTAGTCCATCAACTGGCTGCTGTGCGAAAAGATGGCTCACTACCTTATCTCAGACCTGATGGTAAGTCACAGGTGACTGTCGAATACAAGTTCGGTGTTCCTCAGAGGGTAGATACTGTGGTCATAAGTACACAACATGATCCTGATGTCAGTAACGAACAGATAGAAAAAGATATCAAAGAACATGTCATAAATAAAATTATTTCATCCGATCTACTAGATAATGACACTAAATATTTTATCAATCCAAGCGGCCGATTTGTCATCGGCGGCCCTGCTGGAGATACTGGTTTGACTGGTAGGAAAATACTTGTAGATACCTATGGTGGGATAGCGAGGCACGGAGGAGGAGCGTTTTCCGGAAAGGATCCTACAAAAGTCGACAGATCAGGAGCCTATGCCGCAAGATACGTAGCGAAAAATATCGTGGCGGCAGGGTTGGCTGACAGAGCCGAAGTGATAGTTTCATACGCGATCGGTATGTCCCAGCCGATATCTGTTTCTGTTGAAACATTTGATACTAACCATATAGATAATCAAACCATTGATAATCTGGTTAATAAACATTTTGACCTGAGACCTGCGGCTATAATCAGCAACCTTAATTTGCGACGTCCAATCTATAATCAAACAGCTGCATATGGTCATTTCGGTAGAGATGATTTGAACTTGCCTTGGGAACAAACAGATAAAGCCGATATATTGAGATCTGAGGCTGGTCTATAAGATAAGTTCTGTCTGGCTAACGATTCGATTTTCTGATTATCCTCGCTTATTGATTACCCTAATTGGTAAACTATAAGCGAGGTTTTTTGTGGAGAAGACTAAATGGCTGGACAGATAAAATTCGGGACTGATGGTTGGCGCGGGCTAATAGCGGATGATTTCACATTTGAAAATGTGCGCAAATGTGCTCAAGGATTGGCAGATTATTTAAAAGCCATAGGTATTGATTCGCAGGGTGTAGTCATTGGGTATGACACTAGATTCTTATCTAAAGACTTTGCGGATGCGGTAGCTAGTGTTTTGGCTGGGTCCAATATTAAAGTTTACTTGTGTACTAAGGCCGCTCCAACACCAGTAGTTAGTTTTAATGTATTGCATTACAGAGCAGCGGGTGCAGTTATTATAACCGCCAGCCATAACCCCCATAATTGGAACGGATTTAAATTTAAACCTGAATATGCGGGTAGCGCAACTCAAGAGATCACTGACGCACTAGAGTGCAAAATAGATTTGGTAAATGTTGTACATGAAATACCGTTGGGTACCGCGCGATCAAATGATCTGCTAGTAGATATAGATCCAGATCCCCCGTATATCAAAAGTATTGAAGAACAGGTAAGCCTGAAATTCATCAAGGACGCGGGACTGCATGTGGGTGTAGACAGTATGTTTGGATCTGGCTCTGGATACATTAGAAGGCTTCTATCAGGAGGACTAACGACCGTTCGAGAACTTCATAGTGAAGTAAATCCAAGTTTTCCTGGTATGGAGCAGCCAGAACCTATTGCGCATAATCTGCTCGAACTGTCGAATTTAGTTATAGATAATAACTTATCAGTTGGGATTGCATTGGATGGGGATGCTGATAGAGTCGGCATTATATCCGATTCCGGTAGTTTTGTGAGCACTTTAGAAACATTCTCATTATTAGCCTGGTATATGCTTGAACATAAAGGCGAAAGAGGAGATATTGTAAAAGGTATCACTTCTTCGCATATGTTAAACAAATTAGCGTCTAAATATGGTGTTGATGTGCATGAAATGAGGGTAGGCTTTAAATTTATTGGTCCGAAAATGTCGGAGACTAATGCAGTGATCGGCGGGGAGGAAAGTGGAGGATTTGCATTCAGGGGGCATATTCCGGAGAGAGACGGTATCCTCAGTGGACTTTTGGTATTAGAAAATATGGCTACTACAGGGAAAAGCGTCTCGTCCCTCATGTCTGATCTCTTCGATATAGTGGGCCACCACTCATACGAACGGCGTGATATTAAATTTAATTTAAAAGAGAAGAATAGATTAATTGAAAAATTGAATGCATGTGCTGCTCAGACGCATATTGGAGACCAAGAAATATTAGGGTGTGAACAATTAGATGGGGTCAAATTGCTTGTGACAGATGGTTGGATCGCATCGAGGTTTTCCGGTACTGAGCCTCTGCTAAGAATATATTGCGAAGCGGATAGCGAGCAGCGAGTGGCGTACTTACTAGACCTAATGCAGGACTACTTAGGAGTTCGTAACGACTAATATGGATACTGTTCCGTATAAACGTCTTATTACTACCTTAGCTTGGGTCGCGCTGGTACTGTCAGTTTCTATCATCGTTTCTGTGTTAGCTAACATGTCTGATCTTCATACAGTTAATATGGTGATCGACTCGATTTCAGGAAATACTCAAGGTTTCTTAGCCAACATTGTAGGAATCACCGGTTTATTTGCGTTTTCCGCAGGAGTGGTGTCGGCCGTCAACCCTTGCGGTTTTGCTATGCTTCCAGCCTACCTTGGTCTATATATGTCAACGAGTATTTATGAAAAAGATTCTACTCACTATGGGAAGATGATCTTAAAGGGTCTGTTTATTGGATGTTGCGTAGGTCTTGGTGTATTAAGTTTATTTTTGTTTGTAGGCTTGATAACTGGATTCGCTTTAAATTTTATAAGAAGTATTATGGAATGGGTTGGACTTTTCTTAGGTGTCGGGTTGATAACTATCGGGATATGGCTGATGAACGGAGGAAGGTTATATACGAGTTTAACGGCTAGGATTGGTCAATCCATAGGGAACCCGACTCAAATAAGTCTCAAGGGCTTCTTCTTGTTTGGGGTGAGCTATGGTGTAGCGTCACTGAGTTGTACGTTGCCGATATTCCTGTCAGTAGTGGGTATTAATCTAAATGGATCTAGCATTTATGATTCTATGATGCAATTTGCATTATATGGCGCGGGTATGGGGTCCATGATACTGTTTGTGACCTTGTCTATGGCTATTCTTAAGGGCGTTATGATTAGGTATATCAAGTTAGCTCTGCCTTATGTCGAGCGCATAGGATTTTTTCTAGTAGTTCTATCAGGGATGTATATCGTGTTTTATTGGATGACAATTGGGGGTGTGCAGATAATCGGCTTATAACCGGCTCTTTCATAAAGAAGAGCCACGTACAGATCGCGGCTCTTCTTTATTCTGAACATTCTAATACTTTGTCTAACGTTTGGTATATTGCGGTGCTCTTCTTGCTCGTTTAAGGCCGTATTTCTTGCTTTCCTTGATTCTAGAGTCCCGCGTTATTAAACCTTGCCTTCGGAGAGAGGTTTTTAAAGACTCGTCGAAAACTACAAGTGCCCTTGCTATCCCATGTCTTATGGCTTCAGCCTGTGCATTAACTCCCCCACCGGTGACGTTTGCAACTACTCTAAATTTATTGCTTGTCTCGGTTATAGCAAATGGCTCATGTATAGTAGTTTGCCAAGGGCTCCAATTAAAATATTCTTCCAGAGGTTTGCCGTTTACTATCACGGGTCCTGGATCATCAGCATAAAGGCGCACTTTTGCTATCGCTGTTTTGCGCTTTCCTGTTCCGTAAAAGTATGGAGATTGAGTTTCTTGTACCAAATCTGACTCCTATCGCTGTCTTATTCTTGCGTTTTTGTAGTTTGTGCTATGTGGTTGTGATCTGGACCTGCATATACTTTCATTCGTTTTAGCATTTGCCTGCCAAGTTTATTGTTTGGCAGCATGCCTTTTACAGCTAGTTGAATTACTCTGTCGGGGTGTTCTTCAATTAGGTCTCTCAGTATAAATGTTTTCAGATTGCCGACGTAGCCACTGTGCCTATAATATAGCTTATCTAACAGTTTATTTCCTGTTACTTTGATTTTTTCTGCGTTTATCACTACCACATGATCCCCTGTGATTACGTGGGGTGTGTAGGTAGTTTTATCTTTTCCTTGCAGGACAACGGCTATGTTACGTGCCAGACGACCCAAGGTTTGCCCATCGGCATCGAATATTCTCCAGTTGTCGGGTATCTCACCTGGTTTAGGGAAATATGTGCTAGCTCGTTTCATGTTAGTTTATGACCTTGTCCCAAAAGTTGTAGTATTTTACTTCCATAAGGCATAGCCCTAATGCTGGAAGTACTGTATGAGACTTTCCTTTTTCAAATTTGTCCTCTAGTGTATCCTTAATTGAGGTATCTGGCCACTTGTTTTTACCTATTTCTACTAGTATGGAGTTTGCACGCCTAATCTGTTGTCTTAGGAAGCCATTCCCCTCACATTCTATTGTTACTATATCCCCGTTTCGTTGGACATCCCATCTGAATATTTGTCTTATGGTCGAAGTGTAGTTATTTAACCCTTTTGTAAATTGTTTAAAGTCATGTGACCCGACCAGATCTTTTGCTGCTTGCGACATTCTAGAATCATCTAATGGTTCTTGTATTACGTAGTGTGTGCGACGCCTCAGAGGTGATGGGTCCGACCTATTAAGTATCTGATATCTGTATATCCGACTTTGGGCGTCTCTCCTAGAGTGGAATGATTCGCATACGTCGTAGGCGTTGGTTACTTTTATGTCAGATGGTAGGTAATGATTTAACGCCCTCTGAACAGTACGAATGGAGTATTTATCCTTTATCAAGCCGTCCACTATTTGTCCGTACGCGTGCACGCCTGAATCAGTTCTACTAGCTCCTCTGATACGGGTTGTTTCGCCTGTCAGCTGGTGTATTGCTTTTTCTATTTCTCCTTGGATTGTTGGTTGTTCAGGTTGGAATTGAAATCCCATATAGCGTGTACCTTCGTACTCCACCTGAAGGGCTATTCTTTTACTGAATGGATCTAATGGTTTCGAATCGGTCGAAAATATTTGGCGAACCATATTTATTGGGTTATGTACTTCATTTACTCAACTAACTCAATAACAGCCATCTTAGACCCATCTCCTTGTCTCGGTGCCAGTTTGGTAATCCTGGTATATCCTCCAGGTCGCGTTGCATACCGTACAGACAGGTCATCAAATACTTTTTTTACTATGGTTTTGTTTGGTATTTGACTTAGAGCTAGTCTACGATGATGTAACCCGCCCTTTTTACCATGTGTGATAAGTTTCTCCGCTACAATTCTAGTCTCTTTAGCTTTAGCTAGGGTTGTTGTTATTTTTTCGTGTTTTATTAATTCTACGGTCAGTCCTCTAAGTAGCGCGGTTCTCTGATCTTTCCGACGACTTAGATTTCTTCCTGATACTAGGTGAGAGGCCATATTTCTAGTCTTCCTCCTCTTTAATACTATCGTCGACGGAAGCATTATCTACCGCAATAGCTTCTAGATCCAATGCATCGGAATCGGTTTCCGTGTATGGATTTGTTATTCCTTGCTCGGCCAATTTTTCCCGGAGTTCTGTTAGTGATTTCTCACCAAAGTTACGTATTTTTAGCAGGTCTTGGTCGCTCATCTGCAGGACCTCTCCTACCTTGCCGATATGAGCCCGTTTTAAGCAATTCATGGTCCGCGGTGATAAATCTAGTCTTTCTATAGGGGTTTGGTATGTCTCTGGTGAGAGCGACACCGGGCTTCTGTCGGTCCCTGGTTCGGAAATGCTGTCCATATTACTGAAAAGAAAGAAATGATTAACTAAACCTTCAGCAGCCTCCTGTATGGCATCTAATGGTGTTACAGCTCCGTCGGTCCAAATCTCTAGCACTAGGCGCTCGTAGTCAGTTATCTGTCCAACCCTAGTTCTTTCTACGCTATAATTCACACGGCGTACTGGGCTAAATATGGCGTCGACTGGGAGTACTCCGACTGGCAAGCCTATGACTTCTTCAGGCTGTGACGCCGGTTTGTAACCGACCCCCTGTTCGACATTAAATTCTATAGCGAGCTGAGTGTTGTCGGAGTTTAAGGTTGCTATGTGAAGTTCTGGATTAACTATTACAAAGTCAGACGATGTTGATATGTCTCCTGCGCAAACTCTGCCTTGACCTGTTATATCAAGCCGCATTTTGCCTGTTCTGTCTGATTGTGTTCTTATTCTAATGCGTTTTATGTTTAAGAGAAGATCTATTACCTCTTCTTTAACACCTTCGACGTGAGTGTATTCATGGACTACATTATCTATTTTCACCCATGTAATTGCACTGCCTTTTATTGAGCTTAATAGGATTCTACGTAATGGGTTACCGATAGTAATGCCATAACCTTTCTGCAATGGCTCGATAGCGATTTTTCCGTAAGTGTCATCTGATTCCAACACCCTGATCTCAGGATGCAGTACTTCTGGTGTGGAATCCGGTATTTCGTCTGTAAGTATAAAAGTGTCTAGCATTGAATATTACCTCGAATAGAACTCGACAATTAACCTTGAATCTATGGATTGCTGTAGTTCTTCGTCTGGGGGTAAGCTTTCCACGGTTCCTGTCATATCTTGCTGGTTTAATGTTATCCAACTAGGTACCTGGCGTTTTGGCAAACCATCTGTACGTTCTTTGAAGTAGTCACTATTTTTTAGTGATTCTCTCCACGTAATGTGATCTCCTGCTTTAACTAGATACGAAGGTATATCTGTTTTGACCCCGTTAATCAGGAAATGCCCATGATTTACCATTTGTCGAGCCTGCTTGCGTGAGTCTGCAAATCCTAGCAGATATATTACGTTGTCAAACCGACGTTCAAGAGTACGGAGTAGGTTTACACCGGTTATACCCGGGGATTTGAATGCATTTGTCATATATGCTCTGAACTGTTTTTCCATTATGCCGTACATTTGACGAGCTTTTTGCTTTTCGCGCAGATGTAGTCCGTAGTCGGAGGTTCTTCTTCTTCTTGGAGAAGGGTCGCCTGGTGGTGAATGTCGCTTCTCGATAGCGCACCTTGGGGTGAAACATCGATCACCTTTCAGAAATAACTTCTCTCCAGATCGTCGACAAAGCCTACATGATGGTCCTGTATATCTACCCATAGCTATATTTACTATACCCTTCTTCTTTTTCTTGGTCGGCAGCCGTTATGTGGTATCGGCGTAACATCTCTGATGCTACTTACCGTAAGTCCGGCTCCTTGTAGAGATCTGATTGCTGCCTCTCTACCAGATCCTGGTCCTTTTATGAAGACATCTATCTGGCGTAAACCCATGTCCATACCCCTTCTGGCAGCTTGTTCTGCAGCTCTCTGAGCTGCGAACGCGGTACCTTTCCGTGATCCTTTGAATCCGGATGTTCCAGCGCTTGCTGTGGCTATAACATTGCCGTCTGTATCAGTAATGCTGACAAGAGTGTTATTAAATGTGGAATATATGTATGCTCGTCCTTGCGGCACGTTACGTCGTTCACGCCTACGCGTTCGTGGTCTTGGCATAATCTATTATTTACCTCCAGAGCGTCTTCCGCGCCCAGCTACTGTCCGTTTGGGACCTTTTCTAGACCGAGCATTGGTTCTAGTCCGCTGGCCGTGTACTGGTAGGCCACGCCGATGTCTGAGACCCCTATATGACCCAATCTCTATCAGGCGTCGGATGTTTTGGTTTACGTCTCTTCTTAGATCACCTTCGGTTATATAGTCTTTATCTACAATCTCTCGGATTTGATTGACTTGTTCATCAGAGAGTTCATTCATTCTCGGGGCTTGCACTGGATCTAAATCTAGTTTTGTTAGTATTTCAGCGGCTTTTACTGGACCAATGCCGTATATACTTCTGAGAGCGACTTGCGCCCGTTTTCTGTCTGGTACGTCGACACCTGCGATTCTAACCATAGTTATTCACCTCTATCATTGAGAAATCTCAACCTTGCCGTTGGGCGTGTCGAGAGTTCGAGCAGATTATGCGGATTATTCCTTTCCTTTTTATGATGCGACAATTGTCGCATCTGGGTTTAACAGATGCGCTTACTTTCATTATCGAAACTCCGTTTGTTATTTAAACCTATAGGTGATTCGACCACGAGTCAGGTCGTAAGGCGATAATTCGACTAGGACACGATCTCCTGGTAATACCCTAATGAAATGCATCCTTATCTTTCCGGACACATGAGCTAACACCTGATGGTCGTTAGCCAACTCTACCCGAAACATCCCGTTCGGTAACGCTTCTGTCACCTTGGCTTCTACTTCTATGGCTTCTTTTTTTGCCATGTTATTTCAGTTGGACTCCAGTTTATTTTCTGACTTACCATAGTCACGCATTCGTAGTGAATACTCTGGGACCATCTTCTGTTATGGCTAGAGTATGTTCGAAGTGAGATGATAGGCTACCATCCTTGGTCACTACTGTCCATTGGTCATCAAGTATTTTAGTTTCCCATCCACCTATGTTTAACATAGGTTCAATGGCGATGCACATCCCAGTGCGAAGTAACTGTCCCTTTCCGGATTCGCCATAGTTAGGGACCTGTGGATCTTCATGCAGAAATCTGCCTATTCCATGCCCGACAAATTCTCTCACTACGCCATACCCCAGATTCTCCGCGTATTTTTGTATGGCTGATCCGATATCACCTATTCGATTACCAGGGATCGCAGCTTGGATGCCTATATTGAGGCTTTCTCTAGTGGCATCCATTAGGTCCGATGCTTCTTTACTGACGTCGCCGACTGGTATTGATACTGCGGCGTCGCCGATAAACCCATCTACCGTTGCTCCACAATCGACCTTTACTATATCGCCATCTTTTAGTTTCCTATTTCCAGGTATTCCGTGAACTATCTCTTCGTTTACGGAGGTACATATACTGGCCGGAAACCCTTGGTAACCTAGAAATGCCGGCTTTGCGCCTAGTCGGGTGATTTCCCCCATAGCTATATTATCCAGGTCTTTAGTAGTCATTCCTGGTGTTACGCTCTTCTTCAATAAAGTCAGGGTTGCACCAACTACGGCTCCTGCCTTTGACATGGCTTCGAGCTCTTGGGCGGACTTTATAGTAATTCCTCCAGTGTATTGGGACGGGGAATTTGAAGCAGTTCGTATTTTGTTCTGATTATTCACTTACCTATTCTACTCCCGTTTTTTCAACTTGTGAACTGTGACGAGGCCGTACGGCAGAAGGATATTTTAATGAATTCAGTATGTCGGTGTTAATTTGGCCAACTGGGCCAACTCCCGAGATATCATGCAAT
>PBBR01000019.1 GCA_002716645.1 Chloroflexota bacterium | reverse complement strand
TTCGACTATGCGACCAGCATACATGACAGCCACTCGATCGCACATACGTGCCACAACCCCGAAATCATGTGTAATAAATATTATTGCAAGGCCCGTTTCGGCCTGAATATCCTTGAGCAGTCTCAAATATTGTAATTGTATGGTTACATCTAAAGCAGTTGTAGGCTCATCAGCAATAATCACAGAAGGCTCACATGACATAGCTATCGCTCCCACAACACGTTGCTTCATTCCTCCACTCATCTGATGGGGGAAATCTTCTAACCTCCTATCTGGAGCTGCTACATTGACCTTTCTCAATGCGTCAACGGCACGCGACGCGAGTCCTTTACGATCATCTTTTCTCGCTATAGATAGCGATTCTCCCAGTTGGTTTCCGATATTAAACACTGGATTCAAAGAAGTTTGCGGGTCTTGAAGTATCATGGAGATTTGCCGGCCACGGACCTCTCTCATTTCGTCTTCAGTTTTCCGAACTAAATCAGATCCGTTTAGCCTTATCTCTCCAGTAACTATCTTGCCCGCAGGCCTAGGTACCAATCGCAACAATGACAAAGCAGTCATAGTTTTGCCACATCCCGATTCCCCAACAATCCCCAACGTTTCGCCTTTTCTTAAGTTAAAACTTATACCATCCACAGCTTTTACAATCGACGTACGTGTATAGATGTAAGTTCTAAGATCTTCTACTTCAAGGACTATACTGCTATTTGACAAGCTCATATCTACAAATTCCTAAGTTTTGGATCCAACTTATCCCTCAACCAATCACCCATTAAGTTCATCGACATCACAGCTAACAATATAGCTAACCCAGGAAAGAAAGCCACCCACCAGCTGGANACGATTAATTCCCTCCCATCAGCTACCATTAGCCCCCAAGCAGGAGTAGGCCTTGGCAATCCAGCGCCTAAGAAGCTTAGGCTTGCTTCCAGCAAAATCACCTGGCCTACTTCTAGTGTTGCTAATACAATTACAGTATTCACCACATTTGGGAATACATGGCGAGTTATTATCCTTAAATTCGATGCTCCGGCTACTCGGGCGCGGTTGATAAAATCTTGNGATTTTATACTGAGTGTTTCACCTCTNACCAACCTAGCATACCGCGACCAGAACACAAGTACGATTACAATTATTACAGTCCTAAAACTAGGCCCTAGAGCCACTGCTAGAACCAGCGCCAATAATATACCTGGTATCGCTAACGCTATATCCACAAGTCTCATTATCAAATGATCTATATTTCCACCAAAATATCCGGCTATCAGACCTAAGGTCGTCCCAATGAAGCCTGCTATAGCTATTGATACAGCCGCGACTGTTAAGGAAACTCTCGCACCATAGATTATTCGACTGAGGATATCTCTACCTTGCTTATCAGTTCCAAGGATGTGAGACCAAGTTCCCGCTTTTGAAAGCACCACTCCATTAACAGTCTCACCACTTACTCCCACCGGAGGTTGAAGTCTTTCACTCAGTTTCCCTACCGTTGGATGATGTGGTGCCACTACATTAGCGAATATTGCGGGTATAACTAATACAATCATTAGGATAGTTATAGGAATCAAAGGGTATCTCCGCAGTGCGGCAGAGATTCTACTAACTTGTTTAATCTCAGGTATAGCTACCCTGTCTCCTGTAAGAGCACTCATTCTTGAACCATCCATATATANTTGATAATAATTGNCTTAATGCGNGTAGCGTATTCTGGGATCCAGGTACGCATACAGNATATCNACAACTAGATTGCAAACGATAAATATAAATGCAAAAAAGACCACTACAGATTGCACAACCTGAAAATCACGCGCCCTCACGGCATCAACAGCGAGCAATCCTACACCTGGCCAAGTGAACACCGTTTCTGTAACNACTGATCCCGTAAGAAATCCACCCAATATCAGCCCAAAATAAGTCAACGGTGCGATTAATGCATTTCTCAGACAGTGTTTCCAAATTACTTTAGTTTCGGACAACCCTTTTATACGGGCTAACTTCACAAATTCAGTATCTAAAACTTCCAACATTGANGACCNNGTCANTCGCATGACAGCTGCTACCTGAAAATATCCAAGGGCTATGGACGGCAATATCAGATGTCTCAATGTTCCATGCCCCGAGGTAGGGAGAAGGCCAAATTGGACAGAAAAAATCCACATCAGCATTAGACCAAGCCAAAATGAGGGTAGTGACTGACCCATAAGAGCAATTATCTTACCGGCAAAGTCAATTCCTGTATCTTTTTTCACTGCGACAATCACACCTATTGGNAGAGCTATGNCCGCACTGACTCCCAGAGACAAGAAAGCTAATTCCAGAGTAGCCGGAAATCTCTCCAATACNAGCGATAACGCATCCTCTCCTTGCCACTTTATCGATTGACCAAAATTGCCCCTTAATACATTCCCCAAATACGTTATATATTGCACGGGAAGTGGCTTATCCAACCCCCAAGCTGCTCTAACTTGCTCAAATTCTTCGTCTGTAGCCTCAATAGGCAACAACATCTCTATTGGATCCCCAGAGATACGCGCAAGGAAGAAAATGATCATGCTTATCGCTAGTAACGCTAGTATTGAATGAAAAACCCTGATTAATATAAACCTTTGCATATTANATCTCTAACCTTATGTTAATAGGCNTTNACGGTATCAGGCNTTATTNAGAANANTNAGGCTCATTNNNGTNCAATNNGTTACGAATNACGGNCACTNNATGATCNCTNTCNCNTCATTNNTATCGCNNTNGCGCCTATCTATTTNGNCTAANTAATANACNTNTTGCAATATACTANAGTATTTCGTAGTATATGGTTCACCCATAGTACAACAGAAGTTAGCTTGTGTGAACTACGCTACANAGGTANATTCAGCAAGCNCAANACAGTTTCTACNTTCANTCAATATATAAGGGGGGTTCANTACTATGAGATCNTATANGTCCTTACCATGGGTTTTGGGTGTCTTANCNATNCTGTCATTAGTGGCAGTAGCTTGNGGCACGTCAGCCCCANCCGANCCTCAGATAGTGGTCGAANAGAAAATCGTAGAAGTCGAAAANGAAGTATTGAAAGANGTNCCTGTNGAAGTATTNAANGAAGTCGTNGTNACAGCNACTCCTAAACCAGTNCAAGANTCNGAACAAGTTACCGCCAAAGTTGATCGNGTAATNTANGCNTTTGGNGAGGTNATTGAAACTAATAGAAACTGGACNGTAGGAAGNCCNTCNTACTACCAATTNGATCCNTGGGCAGAAACGCTATTAGACCTNGAAGCAACAACNAACGCNCGANTTCNCAGAATAGCTACNTCATGGGAATCAAATNCGGANGCTAGTTCTTGGACATTCCATCTTCANGAAGGNATTCCATTTCATGACGACTANGGNGANCTTACCACNGCNGANGTNGCNGCTTCACTNGCTCTNCACAGNTCNGANGAAGCCACNTCAAGNTTCAAACAATTTCTTAAAGANATGAANCCTGGAGANGAGGGNTTTGAAATTGTNGANGANCACACNATAACNTTTAACATGGANGGNTCNACCACATTGTGGCCNGCNATGGCNTCNCGTGGATTNGGNGGNGGAGANTTCCTNATACTNAGCNANAAACAAATCGANGAAGGCCTAGANAGCTTCGANGAAAAGCCTATTGGTACTGGNCCTTATGAATACGGNGGCAGNGATACNGGNGAAGGCATATGGTTTGAACTATCAGANGGNGATCACTGGAGAGGTGAAAGACCNGATTTNAAAGAAATCGAAATNAANTGGGTNNGAGAAGACGCNACTAGGNTGGCAATGCTACTAGTCGGAGAGTCCCACATGTCATCACTATCCCGCGAATTACAGTTCGAAGCAATGAAACGGGGTATGATAACCTTGGAGGCCCAGGTGCCTACCAACTACCTAACATTGTTCTTAGGTGGAATGTACTTCTCGACAGGCGATCCCGACTATGATCCTACAGTCCCGTGGGTTTCTCCTGAGAACGGCTTAAAAATCCGTCAAGCAATGAATAAAGCTGTAGACAGGGATGAGCTAATTGACTTCATCCTCAAGGGAGCCGGGACGACCATGTATAACACAGCGTTCCACCCGACTCTAGAAGGTTACAATCCGGAATGGGAAGAGAAATGGGATGATATGTATGGGTTCGATCCTGAAGCAGCGAAAGCCCTCATGGCAGAAGCTGGCTACAGCCCAGACAACCCAATGGAATTCACCATATGGAACTATGTATCATCCGACGAGCCTGAAACGGCTGTTATGGTTGAAGCACTAATCAACTACTGGCAACCAATCGGTATAGACTTGAAGATCGTCGATAGTGAATGGGGAACCGTACGCTCCGCCTACAGGGAAAAGAACGATATGATCAAGCAAGGAGGCTGGGGAAACGTTATAACCATGCGCTCAGTAGTAGACCGAGTCAGAGCGTGGGCATATCCCGATGGAGCTGGTCGTAACTACGAATCTGACGCAATCAATGAAGCATGGGCCGCAATAGCACAAACCGTCGACCCGGATGAGATCGACAAACAGGTCCAGAAAGTTGGGGATGACCGATTTGATAATTTTGCAGACATTCCATTTTTCTGGTTCGCACTCCAAGTAACAGCAAACCCAGAAGTAATTGAGTCTTGGACATTCCCTGGAACATCGGCTTCAAAGACAAGCCACTGGAATTTGCTCAAAGCAGCACAATAGAACCAAAACATTATGATAATAAAAAAGGCCTTCTATATAGAAGGCCTTTTTTATTATCACCTCATTTCAATATAAGACTAATACCGCTGCTGCTGAGATAAAGTCTGATAAGTTACAGGTGACACGGCTGTTAGTCCAGCATCTACAGGTATAGTTATTCCATTAACCCACCTGGCTTCATCACTAGCAAGGTACAACGCGGCATATCCGATATCCCATGAATCCCCCTCAGTACGTAATGGAGCCGCGTTTCTCCTCACTTGGCGTAGATCATCATCCATACGCGGAGCAACCATGGGAGAATACACCAACCCAGGTGCTATACAATTGACTCGAACTCCGTCAGGACCATGATCTGCAGCCATAGTCATAGTTAAACCAATTACAGCTGCTTTTGAAGTAGTGTAAGGCGTGCTACTGTGCGCCCTCAAACCTGCTATAGAAGAAATATTAATAATCGATCCCCCTCCGGTTTCAACCATACGCGGTATCGCATATTTACTACAGAGAACAATACTTTTGACATTTACCGCCATAACATGATCCCAGTCAGCTTCACTTATATCTAAGACAGTTCCCCGCCGAGATATACCCACATTATTATCCAGAATATCCAAACGTCCATATCTATCTATACAAGCATCAACCATCTGTTGGCAGTCTGAATCATTTATAACATTCGCCTCAAATACAGAAGCTTCCCCTCCCTCTTCTTGTATAACCTCGAGCGTTTCCTGTGCTCTGTCAATGACTGAATCGACGAGCAATACCTTTGCGCCCTCTCTAGCAAATAACAAGGCAGCCGCCTTGCCATTTCCAACACCAGGCCCACTTGACCCTGCTCCAGTAATTATAGCGACCTTGCCGTTTAATCTAGGTTTATGTTCATACATGTCAAACTCCTATTACTCTCACAATATTGTAACATTGGATCTCATTAAGCCTCATAATGGCCATCCACTTTTGACTACGCATACCTTTCACTTTAGAATCCGAAACAAACGCCTGCCAGATATCAAATAGGACATTCATTTTTATGAGTGAGGACAAGTTAAAAGTATTATTTATCACACCATATTTCCGACCGTATATAGGTGGGATAGAAAGAGCCATAGAGCAATTATCATATGCTCTCTTAAATACCAAAACGGTTGCTAAAATCGGTGTACTAACGACCAAGTACTCGTTTCCCAGAATCCCTCATCCAGAATGGTCTGACCAAGAGACAACATCTGGGCACATCTCGATATTTAGACTCAATGGGCATCCCAAACACGCACTACCAATATATTCCTGCCCACTCGTTTGGTTTTCACCGTTCAAGATAAAACAATATCTTGAGGCTTTTGAACCTGACGTAATACATCTCGTCGGCGACGGATGGTTCTGGGGGAACTTGTGGACCTGGTTTTACTTTAGAAAGAAAGCTACTTTTATATTCACACCTTCCTACCACCCTCTGCCATTACGAAAATCCTGGCTTAAAATCATCAATTCCATCCTTAGTAGGTTAGTAGACAAAGTAGTCCCTTTAACTGAGACTGAGGCAACATACTTACAAAAAGATTATCATGTACCCATTAGCAAACAACAAGTTATTGCCTGGGGAGCTACCTCTCTATCTTATTTCACTGAACCACCTTCTGATGATAATAGTTTGTTGAAGATCGTCTCAGTCGGCCGCTTAGGGAAACACAAGGGGCAAAGATGGCTATTGGACGTATATCGAAAGGCTATTCCTTCGTTCAACCGACCCACTAATTTGATATTAGTGGGAGGAGACGAAGGCCAAAAAGATTTCCTTCAGAAAATTGTTGTTCAGCATAATATTGTTGACCGAGTCATGTTTACAGGAGAATTAGAAGACAGCAAATTATCTGAGATATATTGGTCAAGCGACATATTTGCCCTATTCTCACAATACGAAGCTTTCGGATTAGTCTTCTTGGAAGCAATGCTGAGCAAACTACCAGTCTTAACGCACGACGTTGGAAGCATTAAGGAAATCTTGAAATGTGGAGCAGTTATATCTGATGCTTTCGACGAGACTGCCGCTATAAGCTCATTGATAAAGCTGGTTAATGATAACGAGTATAGAATCGCACTTGGCCAACAAGCATACAACTATGCTAAATCTAATTTCTCATGGGAATCGATTGCCGCTGAATACCTATACATATACAAATCATAATCTATCCCAATCAACTCCAAAGGTGATCAAGTGAATATCAACCAAGGGGATAACCGCCTTTACAATGATCTAAGCTACATCTGGCCGATAATTAGCCCTCCGCACGAATATTCAGTAGAAGCCTGGAATATTACAGAAATTATTCACCAAAATATCCGTCGCGGCCGCCCTTTGCTCCTCGAGCTTGGCTGTGGAGGGGGGCATATCCTTTCCCATCTGACTAACAACTTCGCATGCACAGCAGTCGACATATCTGAGCCTATGCTAAATCTATCCCAAAATCTGAACCCCAGTGTACCGCATTACCTAGGCGATATGAGATCAGTGGCCCTAGAGCAAAGTTTCGATGTGATTCTGATCCACGACGCTATAAACTACATGCTGTCTGAACAAGATTTGAAATCAACATTCTCTACCGCAATAAAACATTTAAACCCAGCAGGCATTCTCATATTAGCTCCTGACTGGTTCTCAGACACATTCAACCCTCCAATAACAATGCATTGGACAAAAACTACTGCTAATGGTCACATTACCTTTATTGAATATCTTTACGATGCAGATAAAACAGATACAACAATAGAATCCTTGTTCCTATATATTATTAACAATCATGGAGATATCCAAATAGAGCAGGACAAGCACATTACAGGAATATTCCCACAGCAAACATGGATAGCCTTACTGAAAGAGATTGGATTTAGTACTGAAATACGTAATTTTCCTAGTTATGAGGGCGGTTTCGGTGGCAACTTAATCGTCGCAAAGGCCCCTTAAACGAACTGGCCTAATGTAAAAAAGGCCTCTCTATGAGAGAGGCCTTTTTTACATTAGGCTGGCTCTATGGTCGTAGGGATATCTACTATATACCAATATTTCCCGACAAAACGCTAACCGCAGTTAACACAGCATCTGTCTACTCTGTGACCTTCTTCAACTTCAATTAATCCCATTTCCATCGACCCTTCAGCACACTCTTTAGTAGGACTCGGGCATCTTGGATGGAAACTACAGCCCTGCGGAGGATTCAGAGGTGATGGCACTTCACCCTCTAGCATGAAACCTTCCCGCTGAGAATCTGGATGAGCAGGCAAAGAAGCTTCTATCAAAGCTCTAGTGTACGGATGCCTAGGGTTGTCGAATACCTTTTTAGTAAGTCCTTCTTCCACCATTTTCCCTAGATACATAACACCGACATGGTGACTCATATAGCGTACCGTGGCTAACTGGTGAGCTATAAGCAAATAACTAACCCCGTATTGGTCCTGCAATTGCTTCAATAGATTCATTATTTGGGCTCGGATCGATACGTCCAGAGCTGAAACCGGTTCGTCCAGGACTATCACTTTTGGCTGTAGTGACAAAGCCCTCGCAATGGCTATTCTTTGCCTTTGCCCACCGCTAAATTCATGAGGGTAATAATCAGCCTGGAAAGTGTGCAAACCTACATCGTTCAATAGTTTCTCTGTACGCTCTCGGATCTCTCCTTTAGGTATCTCCTGATTAGCAAGGAGGGGTTCCATTATGATATTCCCGACTTTCATTCTGGGGTTTAAGGAACTCCATGGATCTTGGAACACAGCTTGTATCGACGCCCTGTACTCTTTTCGCTGATCCCTGGTGAATGTGTCCATGTCATTCCCATTAAATCGGATCATACCACCCGTTGGTTTTTCTACCTGCAGGACCATCTTTGCAGTTGTAGTTTTACCGCAACCCGACTCTCCTACCAAGCTATAGGTTTCCCCTTCGTTTATCTTGAAGGAAACCCCATCAACGGCTTTAACTTGGCCTGTCACTTTTTTCAGGATAGCCCCGGATGTTACGGGAAAATATTTCTGGGTCTCTTGAAGTTCTATTATTGTATTTACAGCAGCCATACTAATTCTCCGATAATTTCCAGCAAGTAGCAGTATGTCTCTTAGAAGCATCCCCAATCTGTACTATATCAGGGAATTCTACCTGGCATTTATCAAATGCGTATTGGCAACGCGGCGCAAAAGTACATCCTGCTGGAAGATTGTCTAATGCGGGTGGTTGGCCTTCAATTGCATACAGCATTTCCACATCTTCTTCGACATTCGGAACTGATTTCATAAGTGCTTCCGTGTATGGATGCTGTGGATTATTGAACATGTCACGGACGTCCGCTATTTCGGCGACCTTACCTGCATACATAACAGCTACCCTGTCACACATCTTTGCAACCACACCCATGTCGTGAGTAATGAATATGATCGCCATTCCGGTATCGCGCTGAAGTTCTTTCAGTAATTCCAAATACTGATACTGGATAGTCGCATCCAGAGACGTTGTTGCTTCATCAGCTATCAATACCTGTGGTGATCCAGCTATAGCAATGGCACCAACAACACGTTGTCTCATGCCTCCGCTCATCTGGTGGGGAAAGTTGTCTATTCGGCTCTCGGGAGCTGCGATCCTAACTTTATGCAAGAGATCAATCGCTCGTTCTTTTAGAGTCTCGCCAGTTTGAGCCAGACTCTGCTTCACAGTCTCTATAACCTGATTCCCCACGCTGAATACTGGATTTAGGGAAGTCATAGGATCCTGAAGGATCATGCATATATCACGTCCCCTAATACGTTGTAATTCTGATTGGGTTTTTTGAACTAAGTCATCCCCATTAAATAGTATTTCGCCTTCTACTATCTTACCGGCGGGTTGAGGAACTAACCCCATTATAGATAAGGCTGTCATGCTCTTACCTGACCCAGACTCGCCTACTATTCCCAGAGTCTCTCCAGCATTCAAGCTGAAGGTGACGCCATCCACTGCTTTCACAATACCAGACCTAGTGAAGAAATGAGTCTTGAGATTATTTACTTGTAAAACTGGAGCTTGTGCCACTATACCGGCCCTCCATACTCTAAATTACGCATTTACTAACTAGCCTACGTCCTACGTAGTTTCGGATCCAATGTGTCTCTCAACCAGTCGCCAAACAGGTTCATACAAATAACAACAATGGTAATACATAGACCTGGTAGCAGCGACAGCCACCATAGGTCTACTAAGTTATCCCTACCTTCGGATACCATAATGCCCCAAGCCGAAGTCCCTGGAGGGACACCAACACCTAAGAAACTCAATGACGCTTCTAGTAATATAGTCTGTCCTACTAGCAAGCTAACGATAATAAGCACCGTGTTAATAACATTTGGGAATATATGCCTGTACATTATCACGTGTGGTCGGACTCCGGCCACGACAGCCATAACCACGAAATCACGCTCTTTCAAGGTTAAAACCTCTCCACGAATCTGTCTGGCAAATCGAGCCCAGACAGTCGCCATGATCGCGATTATAACGTTTTGTATACCAGCTCCTCCCTGAATAGCAACGATAATCAGTGCCAACAATATAGTTGGGAATCCCATAACAGCATCACAACATCTCATAATGAATGCGTCCGTCTTCCCACCCCAGTAGCCTGAAGCTATACCAATCGCAGTTCCAACAATGGCGCCAAATGCTAGTGAAACCAAGCTAATAAAAGCTGATATACGAGCTCCGTATATCAGACGACTCAGCATATCGCGACCTAACCGGTCCACACCTAGGATGTTTTCAGATGACTCGAAAGGCCCTATCTTAGACACACCCTTGAGAACGTCCAGATCTTCAGGACTATGTGGAGCGACCCAAGGAGCGAATACTGCACATATCACTAGAACGATAAGCACAGTGATCGGGAACCAAGGCATTTTTAATTCCTTGGATTTTTTTCGCAAATCTGAGAGCTTAGTCCCAAATGACTTTTTATCGTTTAATACCGCTTCTGCGTCGACCGTGGCCATTGGCTATCCTCCGAATCTTTTTGATCAAATGTTATCTGTGTTTCCTTTAACCGTACCGAATTCTCGGATCCACATACGCATACAGCAAATCAACAATAGTTGATAGGACTATGTACAGGAGCCCGGACGTTAGAACAGTGGCCAAGATGACGTTTACGTCTCTCTCCCTGATACCTCCAAGCATGAGTAATCCAATACCAGGCCAAGCAAACACAACCTCAACTACTATTGACCCATTTAGCAGACCTGCAAAGCTGACACCGCCAAATGTTAGCACTGGTATGATTGCGTTCTTTAAAGCATGTTTGTAGATAACTACTCTCTCACTTAGGCCTTTAATTCGTGCAAATTTCACGAACTCACTATCCAGAACTTCTAACATGCTAGACCTAGTCAGACGCATGAACCCTGCCATAATGAACAAGGAAATAGAGAAGGCAGGAAGGATATAATGGTCTATTCCACCTTTACCAAAAGCAGGCAACAACTTCCACTGGGCTGCAAATAGCATGATTAGCATAATCGCTACCCAGAATTGAGGTGCCGACATACCAACAATAGCAAACACTTTACAAAGACGATCTATATAAGAGTTGCGATATAACGCCGCAATTATACCCAGCGGTATACCCATTGCCATGGCTACCAGCAAACCAGCCCCTGCTAGCTGAAGGGTTGCGGGAACTCGCTCTAACAACATATCCCACACCGGGCGTCTTTTAGTCCCTGAATCCCCGAGATCTCCCATGACAGCTTTACCTGCCCAGGCCAAATACCTCTGGTAGGCGGGTTTATTCAGGCCCAGTTTCTCCCTGAGCTCTTCTAATTCTTCCTGAGTAGTATCAGCGGTAGAGAGCACTAATGCTAAGTCACCGGTCTGTTCAGCGCCGAAAAATACAACTACGCTCAACACCAACAGGGTGAAGAATGATTGTACTACCCTAATGAATAAAAACCGCTGCATGTGCCCCCCCTAAAACGTGAACGACGATATACTCTATTGATAATGTCTGATAACTGCTTTATTAACTTAAAAACTAATAGGTATCAGATACGAATTCATACTCTTTATTATGCCCACATATACCACGCGACGATACCTATTCCACCCCCGCGCGGAATTCGGGAAATGTAGCATGAACGTACGTTGATGTCAACAGATATTACCGCATTGATTCACCTAGCAGCGACTACACAAATAGTGTTCTGGTATTATCATCTTAATAATAGATACAACAGATGAATTAAAGCATCCAAAAAGGAATGTGTTGCTACGTTTTAGCTTTAACAACTTGCAGGATAAAGCTGCTTATCTCCCGGTAATTTCGTGGGCATTCTACGATTTCGCAAACACAATATTCGCAATGAATATACTAAGCCTCTACTTTGTCCTATGGGCCACAGAGGATCACTCTAGTACTCAGCTTACCTTCAGTTTATTCCTCTCCGGTTCCATGCTAGCTTCTGCCGTTACGGCACCGTTCTACGGAAGCATCAGCGATATAGTTGGGAAACGAATATTGCTATTGGCAACAGGAGTTGCAGTATGCGCCTTAGCTACTTCCTTAATTGGCGTACTAGGGGGTGTAACTGTCGGACTAATATTGTTTGCTATAGCAAACTACTCTTACCAGTCGTCAAACATATTCTATGACGCATTACTGCCCACGGTAAGTAACCCGAATAACAGGGGTAAAACTTCCGGGTTTGGGGTGGCACTGGGTTACATAGGTACTATTACAGGAATTTTGATGGTATCTCCGTTTGTAGAAGAATGGGGCAGACAAGCGGCTTTCATACCGACAGCATTTCTTTTCTTACTATTTTCTTTACCCTGCCTAGTCTTTGTTAAAGAGCAACAGATCACTTCTTCGATCAGCATAGATATTTTCCGGAAGGCTTATATAAATGTATATCAAGTTGTTCGCCAGGCGAAGATGCATAAACCAGCTTTTCAATTCATTATAGCCAGGTTTTTTTACCTTGATGCCATTAATACTTTAATAGTATTTATGGCTGTATTTGTGAGCCAAGTACTCAAATACTCTAACCAACAAATAGAAATGCTACTGATTGTTTCAACAACCTGTGCTATATTCGGAGCCCTGATATATGGCAGAATTTCGGATAGAATAGGTCCCAAGAAAACTCTGTTAATAATTTTATCGCAATGGTTCCTCGTATTTTCCTCAGCCACATTTACGACTAATCCATTTCATTTCTGGTTTATAGGATCTATAGCTGGAATATCTCTCGGGGCTCTGTGGGCAGCTGACAGAGCACTATTATTGAGAATATCTCCGCCAGATCAGATTGGAACGTATTTTGGTTTTTATCAATTTGCAGGCCGATTCTCCGCCGTCATTGGGCCTATTTTGTGGGGGATAACAACAGATGCGTTCTTAGGCCTAGGATCTGTCCGTTTCCGAATAGCTACCGCTGTTCTGTTAGTACCATTAATCATTGGCCTTGCCTTATTGGTACGCACTTCTGACCAACCTACGTCCATCCACTTGGCGACTGAATAAGCTAACTGACTTCTCTCATATTATTATCGTTGACGTCCATACTGACCGGAATTACACTGCCCTGATGATTTGACAAGCTGAGGTGAACCAATGGCAGATAATGATACGCAAAGACAATTGCCGCTTCATGGACTTAGAGTTCTTGACGCCACTCATATTGTAGCGGGTCCGTTTTGCTCACTAATACTAGCTGACATGGGAGCTGAAGTTATAAAGATAGAACGCCCTTTGTCAGGCGATCTAGTACGAGGGCGTGGCCCATTTATAAAAAATGAGAAGGGAGACGAGGTAAGCTCCAGATATCTTGGTATAAATCGCAACAAAAAGAGTGTGACATTAGACTTACGGAATACCAAATGCAAAGAAGCGTTTGAAAATTTGGTGAGAAATTCAGATATTTTGATCGACAATTGGGGTCCTGGGGCATTTGAAAGACTCGGATTGGGATACAAACACCTTAATAAGATAAATCCTCGGCTAATTTACGCGAGCATAACCGGATACGGAGATGAAGAAACTAGACGTGGCCCGTATTCTTCCTGGCCTGCCAATAATTTAAGTATACAAGGAATGTCTGGGTGGATGGAAATGACCGGCGATCCGGACGGAGCCCCTCAAAGTGTAGGAGATAATGTGGGAGACTCAGTGCCAGGAGTATGGACAGCATTAGGGATAATGATGGCATTGGAATCAAGAAATAAAACCGGACTAGGCCAACTCGTGGATATGTCTATGTACGATTGCATGGTGTCTCATATAGTCAGCAACATGAATTCATACCAAGCCACAAAGACCAATCCGGGAAGGTCCCGTGCTAGGCTGGTTTCAGCGGGAATGCCATTCAAAGCAAAAGATGGTTATGTAGTAATGGCTGGAGCGCGTTCCGAAGAGCGATTACGTGCAATGTGGGAAATGATAGGAAGAGAGGATTTAGCAAACGACCCTGAGTATATAGGTCGTAATCCTGACGGAGATTTCTATTTCCATCATGTTATACCCGCCATTGAAGAATGGTCCGAACTACTTCCAAAATGGGAAGTAGCTGCCAAACTCACAGAAATTGGATTTTCCATGGGAGTAGCCCAAACTGTCTCTGATCTAGCCGATTGCGAGCACTTAAGAGCAAGACACATGTTTGTCGAGACTGACGACAGTATAGGCGGTAAGTTTACTTCACTAAGAACTCCTATCTGGCTAACTGAATGCGAGGACATAGACAACCGAACTCCTCCGATATTAGGCCAAAACAATAGAGAGATATTGACTAGTCTAGGGGGGCTAACAACGTCTGAATTAGATTTTCTGGTAAGTGAAGGGGCAGTGTAGTAA
>PBBR01000018.1 GCA_002716645.1 Chloroflexota bacterium | reverse complement strand
TTAGAACTCTTTGCAAAAGAGGTTATGCCTCAGTTTCAAGATTAGATTCGTGAAGGTCTAACCATATATAAGGCGGGTCGTAGACCCGCCTTATATATGGTTAGACCTTCACGAATCTAATCTTGAAACTGAGGCATAACCTCTTTTGCAAAGAGTTCTAATGACTTTTTAACCTTAGTGCTCTCTATACCGCCGTAGTTGACGAACAATATAATCTTTCTTACCCCTAAATCACTCAATAACTGAATCTTTTCGATCAGTTCGTCAGGTGTTCCAAATAGAACGACTTTCTCACACATCTCTTCGTAATCTACCGAAGAAGTTGCCGAGAATCTCCTACGATACTCACTGAAATTTTCAGGTAAGAGCTCGCCTCTACGTTCCGGAGGAGCTCCCACTTCTGCACTAGTCTCTTTAAACCACATGAAAGGAACTTCAGAATCTTCTCGCACTTGCTTTTCGTCCTTGTGCGTATACATTGCCCTAGCGACTGTCACCTGATAAGGATCAAATTTCGACCCTGCTTCTCCTACAGCCGAACCAAAATAATTGATTTGTTCACCTACTTTTGCAAAAGACTCTCCTTGTCCGATCAGAAGATTCCAACCGTTCTGTGCTATACGGTCCATACTCGCCTGACTGCTAGCTGCCACCCATAATGGAGGATGGGGGTTCTGAATAGGTTTAGGATGTACCGTCATGTCATTAAAGGTCCAAAATTCACCGGCATGGTCGAAGGCAATTTTGCTTGTCCAGCCTTTTATCAGCACATCCAAAGCTTCCTTAAACCGCCTATCAGCCTCATCCATGGGAATATTCAATCTGTTGAATTCTCCCCATTGGTATCCTCTACCTACTCCTAAATCAAGTCTGCCGTTACTAAGTAGATCCACCGTAGCAGTTTGCTCAGCTACATCAATAGGGCTATGAAATGGTAAAACTGTTACAGCAGTACCCAATCTGATATCACTAGTCTTAGCAGCTAGATAAGACAAAACTGAGAATGTAGCCGACACAATACCATGCCTAGAAAAGTGATGCTCCGTGAACCATACTGATTCGTATCCCAGTTGCTCTGCCCACAAAACTTGATCCAATGCCTCGTCATAATATTCTTGTTGCCTGGTCGGATCTGGCAATTGAACCGAATGGAATAACCCAAACTTCATGAAATAACCCTTCCTATTAATCTGTGAAAATTATTATACCCGCAAATTAGAGCTTGATATCACCAAAATCAATCAGAATCCCTGCCAATACCTCTTACCATTTAGCTTTATTATTTTGCCAAACCCTGGAGACGGTAAATGCCCTGCCAAAACTTTATAATCATTCGCCTCGATAAGATTAACTATAGCGTGCCGAGTTTCTCTCGCCAAGTCGGGATCTATGTCAGCTCGCGACGACCAGTCCATTTCCTGAAGCTGTGCTGCATTATGCAAAACATCACCTAATATTATCCCTGTTTCTCCACCCGATGATATTTGTATGCTGCAATGGCCCGGGGTATGCCCAGGAGTAGCTATAGCTTTCATTTCGCTAGTTATAGATGTATCCTCATCTAAAAAGTCTATTAACCCCAATTCTTGCAGCGGCCAAACACACCGCTCAGCATTTGGGAATCTATCTCTTATCAAATCAGGATTATGACACGCCTCCCAGTCTTTATAACTCAGGCAATATCTGGCGTTAGGAAATGTCGGAACAGAATTACCGTTTTCCTGAGTAAGGTTCCATCCTATATGATCTCTATGGGCATGTGTCATGATTACCAGGTCTACATCGGTTGGATTAATATCGTACCTCTTCATATCGTCCATCAGTTCACCCCAAGGTGCATCTGGATGACGAGGAGAGCGCGGACCCATCCCTGTATCCACAAGAATATTCTTACCATCTGACCGCAAAAAATAAGACGCTAGGTTGAAGCTCACTTTATTATCTTCAGTTAAATGGTCTCGATACTGATCCCAAGACTCATCAGGAATAGAAGGAAAGAATTCACAAATATCAAATTCAAGCTTTCCATCGGAAATAGAGAGGACTTCTATGTTCCCGATAGTGATTATATTTTCATGCATAATGATTTCCCAAACTGTAAATTTCTCATGAACCCAATGTGACAATCACTTGATGATAATACTGTACGGAACACACAAAAGATAGCAAACAAACAACAGGGAGACTCTTATGAGTCTCCCTGTCTTGAGTACCTTAGTACCTCTATTTAAGAGGGTTTTTAGTCAGCGAATCTGATTGTGTGTAGGGCGCTCATATCAGCCTTTAGCGGATATGGTTCCCAGGCAATGATGTCGCTGGCCACTCCATATGGAGCATCAAGGTAACCAGGTGCCCAGTCCCATAGCTGTGAATGTACCTGCTGGTGAGCTGCATAGTATGCGGCTTCCTTCTCTTCAGGTGTGACAGCAGCTAAGAGGATGTCAACCTTTTCCTCGATTGATGGGTCATAAGTTATATAGCTACTTGAGGACGTGCCGAAGCGGCCCTTGTATTTGCTACCTACGTCATAGTCGTGCTCATTGGATCGGACAAGCTGTTCACCTGGTATTGCACCAGAATACTGCTTATCTTTCACTGATACTTCTTCACCAACGTTTACTTCGCACTCAATGTTCAGTTCCGTCTCCCACATGCTGCAGAAGAGTTCTGACATTTCAATGATACGAGGAGCTGAGGCTCCGGCAGGCCATGTCCAAACCTGGTAAGGCTCGTCATAGTTGAATCCTGCGCCATCTGGATAACCCTTCTCCGCGAAGATTTCACGGGCTTTATCTGGGTCATAAGCTGGCGGATCCAAACCAGGACCGAAACCTAGACCTGATGGTGAGACAGCTGCGGTACCCTTGATGTGGAATACATCAGGTCCACCGAAGAATGTCTGGATTGTCTCTTTGTTGATTGCATGAGCCATGGCATAACGGATGTCCTTGTCGTTACACATCAGCGTACGACCTTGGAGATCCAAACCATTACCAGCACCACCAGCCTGTGGTGGCTGATCATCAGAACAGCTGTTTGAGTTAATCCAAATTACTGTCGCTTCAGGACCAAAGAAGAGGTTTCCACCGGCATCTAAGATCTGATCTAACACTACTAGGTCAGCAGGAATTAGATCGGCGGTACCAGTTCGCAGTGCAGCGATCTGGGTGGACTGCTCAGCAACTAACCGTACTGACAGTTCGTTGAATGCATATTCACGATCTGGGCGGGTTGTGTAACCATCCCATTTCCTGTAGAGAATTTCTTCTGCCGGTAGGTGAGCTACTAGCTCGAAAGGACCAGCGGATGAAGGGTTCGGGTCAGCTTCGTAAGCTGCGTCACCATAATTCTCGAACCAAGCTTGCTGGTGAACAATTCCTGCACTACCACCACTGGCGGTTTGGTCAGAAATATAACCAGGGAATGCTGTGTTGACCTGGGTAAACTCGATGGTTACCTCGTTGTCTCCACTTGCATATGCGTGGGTATCGATGATTTTGGCAATACGTTGCCTGACACGTGATACTGCTTCTTCATCAAATGCCCATTGCAGGCTGAAAGCAACATCGTCAGGTGTTATGGGATCACCGTTATGGAAGGTTAGACCATCCTTGAGGGTGAGAACATAACCAGTGTTATCTTCAGTTAATTCAAAACTGCTGATTGGACCATTTCCACCGAGCTCAATACCGCCTTCTGCGTGGATTAAGCGCTCCTGTAGTAGATCCCACCATCCAAATTTGTCACTGGAGATGTATCGAGAGTTGAATACTTCGTTACCAAACGAGGCGGTAAGCATAGTGATACGGTCCCTAGTATTGATCGCATTTGGATCAACTGGAACTGGGGTCGGGGTGGCTACCACCATCTTTTCGACCTCTTTTTCCACTATCTTTTCAACTTCGACTTCTTTTTCGACTACCTTTTCGACTTCGACTTCCTTGATAACTTCTTTTTCCACTATCGTGGGCTCAGCTGGTGCAGCTCCGCAGGCTACTGCGAACACTAATACCATCATTAACGCTGGAGTCAATGCTAGTAGAAGTTTACTGCGCATACTAGGGATTCTCATGGGTCCTCCTAAAAGTAACGTATACAACTCCCTCTCGCCCTTCTGAGCGAGAATGCCGTGATCCTATCATGCACGATTTATCTTGTCAACAAAAACCATCCCATAACAAGAACCCAATTTCAAGCGGTATTAAACGTGATGTTGGGAATCTGAAATAACTTTGGCAATGCAGTATTCCAAAAACAAATACTGCTGCAAATATCTCAAGACAAATCTTGATGTTTTTGTCATTTTAAGCATAACGTATACGTCCCCTTAAGCACTACAGTAGCCGTACCAATTTATCAACCCCTAGGTAAAAAGCATTACCTAGAATTATCGTGTATTATTAGCGCAAATTTTTGAAGACAACTCCGCATAAACAGGCAGGAAAATATGATTACTAAAATTGGCAGTTTATTCGCAGGGAATGTAGATTTGCCCGAAATTGGATTCGCAGGAACTCCTGCCAACGAACGTTGGCTACCAGATAAGGACCTCGCCTCAGTATTTGATAAATGCGAAGCTATGGCCACCTGTATGGACAAGTACGGGTACAGCACCTTCTGGGCAGCAGAACATCATTTCCAACGGGAAGGATATGAATGTATACCAAATCTGATGATGCTATTTACACATCTAGCCCACCTGACAAAGAAAATAAGATTCGGATGCGGATTTAACATATCCCCAATGTGGCACCCGTTGAGACTGGCAGAAGACTACGCAACCGCAGACATATTGACGAATGGGCGCGTAAGATTTGGAGTCGGCAGAGGATACCATACTAGAGAGGTAGAAACGGTTGGATCCCCTATATTAGACCAAGATGCTAATCGAGAAATATTTGAAGAGCAAATAGAAATAATATTCAAAGCATTTAATGAAAGGGCCTTCTCTCATAAAGGAAAATATTACAATATACCTCCGCAAGTACCATATCGTGGCTACGAACTAGAAAACATATCCCTGGTTCCAAAACCCGCTAATCTACCTGTTGAATGCTGGCAACCAATAGTTAGCGGAAGCACTAGGTCTCTAGATTTTATGGCTAAACATGGAATAAAAGGCATGATAGGAGGCGGGGCTGCTACTGGTGGAGCCAGTGATGAGGTAGTTAAACGATGGCAAGAAGCACTAGCCAGACATGGAAAAGAAACAGAACTTGGTGGCGATTTAATTATAGGCTTTTCGGTACAATTGGCTGATACAGAGGCCGAGGCAATCAATCAAGCCAGAGCATGGGTAGAGGAGCGAATCAAAATGTTCGGGCCATTAGGATTTATTCCGGGTTTAACGGATCAGCAATTACAAGACCTAACAGATCCTGCCAAGGCTCCTTTAGCTAAATTCCCCACTATAGAAGATGCGGTTAAAAGTGGCTCTTGGTTTTGCGGGCCACCGGATCGAGTCATAGAACAAATACAAGAGGTTCAAGATAGATATCCTGGCTTAGACGAAATCAACATCGGCGTAACAAATATGGGGATGCCGTTAAAAGCGACTCTTGAGCAATTAGAATGGTTCGGGCAAGACGTTCTCCCGAAATTCACGCCCCAATAATCAGCAGAGTAGTCAGACAACTGTATATTTAAACTCCGAACAATGTAGAAAGGAGCGTATTGTTTAATGAAAGCAGCAGTTTTACGGGAAATTAACAAGCATTTAGAAGTGGAAGAGGTTTCTATTGATAATCCAGGTCCAAATGAAGTGCTGGTTAGGACGCGAGCAACAGGAGTTTGCCACAGTGATTTACACTTCGTGGAGGGAAAATATCGTATCAGAATGCCAGCAGTTCTAGGGCACGAAGCAGCAGGGACAGTTGAGTCAGTCGGCAATCTAGTAACTTATGTCCAGCCCGGTGATTCTGTCATTTTATGCCTCTCAGTATTCTGCGGACACTGTGAATACTGCTTACGAGGTCAACCTCATCTATGTACTAGAACAGATGTTGTCCGCGGACCAGATGAACCACCTCGATTAAGTCAACACGGTGAAGCCATTACACAATTTGCGCAGTTAGGGACATATGCGGAGTCGATGCTGGTCCACGAGCATTCGCTAGTCAAAGTGGACAATGATGTACCCTTTGATAGGTTGGCCCTTATCGGATGCGGCGCAACGACAGGCTTGGGCGCTGCAATGAATACTGCAAAAGTGGAGCCTGGAAGTACTGTGGCAGTCGTTGGCTGTGGTGGAGTCGGCCTTAACTGCATACAAGGAGCAGTATTAGCAGGGGCGCTACGCATAATTGCTATCGATACGGTTGAAAGCAAATTAAGCCTAGCAACTCAATTCGGCGCAACAGAAGTCGTAGACGCTTCCACTGGCGATGTTGTACAAAAGGTCATAGATATGACGGATGGAGGGGTAGATTATTCATTTGAAGCAATTGGATTGAAAGAGACAGCAGAACAATGTTATGAGATGTTGAGACCGGCCGGGACCGCTACGATCATCGGGATGATACCTGAGGGGACAAAAATAGAGATCGATGCAGGTAGTTTCCTAAGGCGTGAACGCAAGATACAAGGTAGCTCAATGGGATCAAATAGATTTCGTACCGACATGCCGAAATATATTGAGTTTTATAAGCAAGGCAGATTGAAATTGGACGAATTAGTATCCCAGCACCTGAAGTTAGATCAATTAAACCAGGCATTTGCAGATATGAAATCGGGAAATGTCGCTAGAAGTGTAATAACCTTTGACTAAACTAGCCCACACAAATAGTTTTCGGAGTAAGATCACTGATCCTTTAAGTCGTTGATAAGCTTCGTACAGATTTACTTATTGAACCGAGACGAGGCACATTGGTCTTCTCCGATCTAAAGCCGTTAGTTATAAAAGCACATGACAATCCGGACACTGGGTCCGCCCAAGCCACTGATGTACCTGCCCCCGCATGTCCAAAACTACTCTCATCAGGTTGTCCCGTGCAACCCATTCTCGAATCGCCAATCACTAACCCTAACCCTCGCCTCCGATATCCACCAAGAGACTTATCAGTACCCTCCGCGTGAATGCGTGTCACTTCGGATATGGTCTCAGGCGACAATAAATTTACACCCTCAAAAGAACCATTTGCATTCAACACAGAATAAAATCTGGCTATATCTCGTGCTGTAGATATACCTCCACCAGAAGGCTGGACGGAACGATGAACTTCCGGTTGATTGTAAATAGGAATCGCACCAGCCCTATCACAATCCTCCATAGCGTGTACACGGGAAACTCTATCCCCCAGGCCTCTTGGTAACCCGAGATAGCTATCCGTCATTCCCAATGGAAGAAAGATTTCTTCAGACATGAACTGATCTATAGGTCTACCATCAACTCGCCGTATGACCTCTCCAAGAACCCAGCCATAATTACGTGGATGATATGCCATCACTTCACCAGGTTTATATTGCGGCGTCACCCCAGATATAACTCTCGTAACGAAATCCCAGTCTTCCCATTTATTCCAGGTAAGAGATGAAGGTGTTTGCGGAAATCCTCCCTGATGGGTAAGAACATGTCGTATAGTTATTTCTTCCTTACCATTCTTAGAAAATTCAGGCCAATAAGTAGCAACGGGCTCATCCCACTGTAATAGGCCACGTTCCCACAGGATATATATGCATGCAGCGGTCAGTGGCTTAGTGCAGGAATACAAAATAAACATAGTATCAGAAGACACCTGCTTGCCAGACTCCCGATCAGCAAGGCCACCATATAAATCTACAACTAGACTTCCTTGGTAATAAACAGCTAGGGCAGCTCCAGGGTGAAACCCTTTCTCAATTTGGCCATAAAATAAATCTGCTAAGTTTTCTACCCTATCAGATGAAATATTATTTCGTATAAGCGATTTATCAACCAATTAAAAACTCGCTGTTGCCATTTTTAATGAGCACTAACTCACATTCGGCTGCACAGAGCCTCATTTATGAAACAATGGCAGAATCTCTTCTCCCATCCTCTCCAACTGCTCCATAGATTCAGTACCAGAACAAAGCGGACGTACAGCGAACTTAAATCCACCGGCGTCGATATATTTTTGAATCATCTCAGCAATTTGTTCCACAGTACCCAAGGCTGTAAATTCCGTGAAAGGCATATCTGGCCGATGACGCGTGACAAATTGATGAGATGTATTAACCGCATTTTCATAATCATCAGAAATATAAAATCCCAGCAACACTCCTATATGGTCCTCTTCAATTTCTCTATTGGCTTTATCTGCAGTATCGAAGACCACATTTCGTCCAAGACTAACCTCTTGTGGTGTCGCACTAGATACAAGCCAACCATCCCCTACACGACCTACGCGTCTAGCAGCTGCCATGCTTCTGCCACCGATCCAGACAGGGGGAGATGGTTTGAGGTAGGTTTTAGGAGTAATACTCACATCATGGCACGTAAAAAATTCACCTTCATACGTAACATTGTCTTCCTCCCACAACATACGCATCAAGCGAATGGCTTCATCTGTACGACGTCCACGATCCCCTTTCGGAACACCACATGCTTCATACTCCCCAGGATCTTCTTGCCCCAGACCAACTGCCGGAAAGAATCTCCCTTTCGACAAATAATCTAGAGTAGCTATCTGTTTGGCCAATATCACAGGGTTACGCAATGGCAGCGCCAAGACACTCGTTCCAAACTTCATCCGTTCCGAGTACGCCGCTATCATTGATAAAGCTACTATGGGTTCGAGATTAAAACTGTCGCTGACAATACGATCACTTAACCATATCGAATCATATTCATACCTATCGCCAAGATCTACTAAGTCCTTCAAAAAATCAGGGTTATCACCGCCTTGACCAAAGGCTCCAGGAACGTATCCTATCGCTACACTCATATGACCCTCCCTAAGAATCTTTTAGGGCATACATCTGACTATACTACTAAACGTATCAGAATCAATCTTGGATAGGTTTCATGCCCGCTTCTATGCGGGCATCATTGATATGCTCTAATACCCTTGCCCGCAAAGGAGGCATTTCATATCCAATGTCCGCTAACATGCGGCTGTGATCGACCTTATATACGTGTGGCACAGGGCGGTTGCCCATAGTTATCTGGGCATCCGGTATTATGCTTTTCACCAAGTCTGCCATTTCCCGTATCGTAGCTAGATGCCCACCGCTTATATAAACAGGATGATTTAACTTATCGGCCAAAGCAACTTGAACAAATATCTCAGCGGCATCCTCTGCATGTATCATTGGGGAAGGTTCCTCTGGATCAAAATCCATTTCGACAGACTTTCCGATAGCTGGTAATGACATTAATAATCCACCTATCATTCCGGTCATGCCTGTTATTCTACCGTGACCAAAAACCGTGCATATTCTTACACCACGGATATCCATGTCAAAATTGCTTCTGTATTTAGCCGCCGCGAAATCATTGGCAGCCTTGGTCATTCCATACATATTTATAGGCGCTGATAAGTCATCTTCATTTATTAACCTATCACCAAAAGTTTCTTGAACACCATAAACAGCAATGGAACTTGCGTAGACTATCCTTTTCATATTAGTCCAACGACCAACTTCAAAAACGTTATTAGTGCCCTGTATGTTAACTTGCATCCCGAAATGAGGGCGATCTTCAGTATCTGGGGGAAGAAGAGCTGCCATATGTATAATTCGATCTACATCATGAAAATTTATGGCCTCTAAAAGGTGGGGTATCTGAGTCACATCACCTCGGTATATCTTGATACGATCCAGAAAGGGTTGAAGGTTTTCCCTTGGAGGGGCGAGATCAAAACAAACAACTTCTTCGCCTTTTTCCAAGAGTTTCCTAATAATCCGATTTCCAATAAATCCCGTGCCGCCAGTCACCATTACAGACATAAATCAGGCTCCTACAAATATCCAACATAAATTCTGGGGATGTAGCTTGAGCAATCATACTGTCGTAATACTCAGCTATCAATATATGCATTATGACTTTGGGGGTACTTTAACTATATAGGCGACTTCTTTGCCAAACCGGCCTTCCTAGGATAACGAACTGGGCTTAAGCTAGTTTTTTCTACTATTACCAAAATTCTATTATCTTGGAGACTCGTCAGATTAACATCACAAACANTATGTTCAGAACCNCCCAATAANCGAGAGGCATTGNCGGATTCTGAGAGTTCTTCCTCTATGCCNCCATGTTTCCATGCGACTACTTTTCCTCCGANCGCACAAAATGGCAGGGTNTATTCCAAAAGGACCGGCATTCTAGCCACGGCACGTGCTAAAACAAAATCGAATCGNTCTCTCATNTNNGGATCATGNGCCAACTGCTCCGCACGNTCTGTAAACACTTTAACNCCGGAAAGATTCAANCGNGAAAGCAAATGATTTAAAAATCCCGTTTTTTTGCCTANCGAATCAATCAAAGAAATGTCTANAGATGGAAACATAATCTTTAAAGGTANTCCCGGAAANCCTGCACCAGTTCCCACATCNATGANCTTGGCATCTTCTATTTCTTTAGCATCAAAANCTAGTAACAACGTTAGTGAATCTAGAAAATGCTTCACCTGAACTTCAAAGTAATCAATTACAGAAGTGAGGTTTATACGCTCATTCCAAGAACAAAGTTCATTATAATAAGTTTGAAATGCTTCTTCCTGAGAGCTAGTCATGGGAACGCCTAATTCCTGCATTCCTTCATTCAGTAAATTAAGTGAGGTCATAAGATACACATCAATAATCTATTTCAATATCATTATACCCAAAACATCGCATTCTTAACCCCAAATTGACAGTGATATGGGTCAAAAGTAAAATTGGTTAATCTAAACGATCACATGTAAAACAATAAACATATCGGATTATTAGCAACGTACACTAGGGAGTAAAAATGGCTATCAAAGCATACATTTTAGTTGAAACATCTGTAGGGCAAACACTAACTGTGGTCGACACTATTAGAGGGTTTGATGGCATAGATATCGTAGACGTAGTAACTGGACCTTATGACATCATAGCCGTTTTTAATGCCAAAGACATGACAGAGATCGGTACTCTAGTTACAGAAAAAATCCATAATGTAGAAGGGGTTCTTAGAGCTGTCACATGCATAGCCACTGGTAATTAAAAGCCATACACGTAAATAAACTAGAGAATACTATTAATTATTTTTTCAATTATAAAAGAGGTAAACATCTGTGGACTTTCAGTTTAGTCCAGAAGACGATCTATTCCGTCAAGAACTTCGAAATTTTGTAAAGTCTCAACTCCCGGACAACTGGGAAGGTGGGGGACGCTGGCCAGAAGAATGGGACTGGGATTTCACCATGTCCCTTAGGGGAAAACTAGCTGAGAAAGGCTGGTTAACCATGCATTGGCCAAAAGAATACGGCGGCCAGGACGCATCTCCAATCAAATCTGCTATTTATAATGAAGAACTAGCTTACATGCGAGCTCCAGGCAGAGATATATTCGGGGTACGCATGCTAGGGCCAACATTAATGATCCATGGCACAGAAGAACAGAAGAAGGTTCATTTACCACCTATATCGCGAGGTGAAATTCAGTGGTGTCAAGGATACAGTGAGCCCGAATCTGGCTCAGATTTAGCATCATTAGCTACAAGGGCTGTACTTGACGACGACGAATATGTATTAAATGGAACTAAAATATGGACTACGTTAGGACATAGGGCTGATTGGATATTTTGCCTGGCAAGAACCGACCCAGACGCACCTAAACACAGAGGCATAAGTTTCTTGTTGATTGACATGAAGAGCCCAGGGATAGAAGTCCGTCCAATAGTAAATATGGCTGGGGGACACGAGTTCAATCAAGTTATATTCGACAACGTTAGAGTTCCAAGAAGTAATATAGTTGGAGAAGAGAATAAAGGTTGGTACGTCGCAGTCACTTTGTTAGATTTCGAGAGATCCGGAATAGATTATTCTGCTATGGCACGTAGATTACTAGATGAAATACGAGATTATTCCAGTGAAACAAAGATAAATGGCAAAGTAATGTTAGACATACCATGGGTTCAGGACTTGCTAGCTGATAGGTATGTGGAATGCGAAGCTGCTAGGTTAATGGCCTACAACGTGGCATACCTACAGGGAGAAGACCTAGTACCAAACAAGGAAGCCTCAATAAGTAAAGTCTTTGGTAGTGAAACTCTACAAAGAGTAACTGAATCCGCTTTAAAAATACTTGGCCCATATGGATCAATCGGGCGAAATGATAAATGGGCACCACTACGTGGAAGGATACAAGAACACTGGATGATAAGCTTTTCTCACAAACTTGCCGGTGGAACATCCGAGGTCCAACGTAACATAATTGCGGGACGTGGACTTGATCTACCTAGAGGTTAGGCAGCAAACAACTGTATTTCATCTTGAGAAATATTTACTTCAACATCCTCACGACACCTACGCATAATACGAAATATAGTCCTCACAGTCACTGAGAATTTATCTGCTGTTTGCTCAACAGTAAGATTTTCATTTTTCATTGCAGATAATATTTTTAGATCCTTCGCTATTCTACGGTTCTTCTGATACCAGGTAGGATCATCATATTTACACTGTGGAAGCGGGCATTTTAAACATGATGACGAAACCTCACAACCCGTATCTTCATAATGATAAAACTCTGGGATTGAATCCAATTCAGGCTTAGATATAATCATACTAACCATTTAGAACACCTCGAATATTTGTTCTATAGAACGTATGATCTTATTTTAGAACGCGTGTTCTATTACTGTCAATAGTTTTTGAGGTCAAATTAGCACTAGTGTTCTAATAAATTATGCCTAAGGAGATAATCGTGACTGAATACGAAACACTTACATATGATAGAAAAGGGAAAATTGGATACATAATGATAAACCGACCTGATGCATTGAATTCTGTGACAGACCAGTTTGAAGATGATATGGAAGAAGCGTTGTTAGAATTTGATATAGATGAGGACGCTTGGGTTTGTATCCTCTACGGGACCGGAAGATGCTTTTGCGCCGGCGCTGATATAAAACAACGATTCGTCAATATGACTCCTCAGTCCCGAGCCCGACGGGCTCGGGGAAACAGTCCAGACCACCGTCTTGGACGTTCTATAAACTGGAAACCTGTAATTGCAGCTGTTCATGGATATGCATTGGGAGCGGGCATGTCTATGGCAGCAGAGTGTGACTTAATAGTAGCTTCTGAAGAGACTCTATTTGGAATCACAGAGACTAAAAGAGGAGTACCTGGAGGTGGAGTCTGGGCAAAAGTTTCAGCATTCATGCCATCAAAAATCGCCACAGAGATGCTTATAACTGGTGAACCTATCAGTGCTGGTGAACTGTATAGATTAGGACTCATTAACCGCCTAGTACCAACAGGAAAACACTTAGAAGCAGCTGAAGAATTAGCCGAAAAACTCCTAAAAACTCCTCCATTAGCTTCTAGAGCCGGCGTGCGAATAACTAGAAGATCATGGCTACATTCTGTCGCAGATGCGCAAATGTACAATCAACCACTAAAACTGCATCTATCCGAAGATTTTCAGGAAGCTAGCAAATCATTTGTAGAAAAAAGGCCACCTGAATACCACGCCCGATAAAACTAGTCACATGGGCACTGATTTAATACACAGATTAGAAAAGCTTGAATCAATGTCCATGTGACACGCCATTACAAACGCATATTAATATTTGGTAGCAAATTCTGGAAGGACTTCTTTGCCAAACATGCTTACAGCATTCAGTGATTCTTCGTTAGACATTCCAGGCCATTGGCAACGTAATATTAACTCTTGGATTCCAAGGTCCTGATATCTATATATTTCTCTAATGCAGTCATCAGGACTTCCAATGATAAACCGATCTTTCAAAACTTGGTCAAATTCAACATCTATGCGATCTGCTGAAGGCAATTCATTGCTATGCCCAGATGCCGCTCTATCTTTGTACAGCCATTCCACATGAGGTCTAGCTATATCTATCGCTTTTTCCCTAGTCTCAGCGATAAACATTTCTCTCCATGCAGAAATGTAAGGCTTTTTAGAATACTCTTCTGCGGTTTCATTATATAATTGGACTTGAGAGGAAATGGTAGTAATGGTAGATCTTGAACTAACTAACCACCCATCTCCCTGCCTAGCAGCTCTAACTACTCCACGATCCTGGTTCGCCGCTATGTATATGAGTGGATATGGTTCCTGTAAAGGCTTTCCGGCACCCGGTACATCATTAATATTGAAGTGATCTCCCTGGAACGTAACTCTCTCCTCAGTCCACAAAAGTTTCATGACCTTAAGAACTTCCCTAAATCGTGACAAACGTTGATTCTTGGGTATGCCAAAACCGTCAAATTGATAGTCACGCCAACCAAGAGCAGGTGCCAAAATAAATCTTCCGCCACATATTACGTCTAACGTTGCTATCTGCTCAGCTACCTCGACAGGATGATATAAAGGAAGAAGTCCCACCATCCCTAGTTCCAACCCCGGAGCTTCGGCCGCTACTCTCGACAGTAACAACATTGGGTGAAAATCGTTGTTCAGATACCCTGCTCCAGACCAGATAGAACTATACCCATACCTTTTAGCCAATCGAGATTTCTCTAATCGCCCATTAAGTGATTCTTCTCTAGATTCATGAGGCAAGTTTCCACCGCCAAGATTTAATCCAAATTTCATGTCACAGCTCTCCACGGCAGATAACATCACAGGGCTAGATTATTCACCCAAAATATTATCTATTCTTAAACTAGTTGCGAAAAGTAGTCTCTAGATTCCATCATACGCGGATGAACCTGATTTCCGCTTTGTATGAGACTGTCGACTTCCCTTCTAAGAAACTCAAACATAGCCAAGTCCAAATTTGAACCTGCTAATTCATATAAATACTTCTGATATGGGTACTTTTTATTCTTTTGCGGATCAAGCTTATCAGCTAGGAAAACTATCTTGCCGATCTCATCTAGAGTATCGCTTCCTGTGGTATGCCAATATACAGCGTTCAGTATAGATTCATCCTCTACGCCATCTTCTATCCTAACGATTTCAGACCCAACAGGACCATGGAGCAACATTGGTATATCTCTTTCGATTGTGCAGATGGCCATGTTCATATCAGATGCCCTACTCAGCAATTCACTGTCTGGCATGGCTCGAGCCACATCATGGCATAGAGCGCCTAACCGTCCTAGGTCAGGGTCTACTCCATTACTATCACTCAGTCTGGCTGCTATTTCTTCAACTCTGTTTATGTGTGACTGAAGCCCAAGGGGCAATCTAGATACCCGATTCCTAATGACGCCGATAATTCCCAGCACCGTTAGCCCATGTCGCCTAGGGTTCTACCACCTAACAAATGCATATGCATATGATCAATTTCTTGGCCAGAATCACTTCCCTGGTTAAGGACCAACCTAAATCCTGTCCCCGTGACACCCTCACGTCGAGCCATCTCTTCAGCGACCACAAACATGTGACCAATAAGAGATTCTTGGTTTGGGCCAATTTGCGCAAGCGACGTCAGAGGCATGATTGGAACAATCAACAAGTGAACAGGTGCCTTCGGGTTTATATCGCGAATAACTATAACTTGTTCATCTCTATAAATAGGTGCAGGGTGCAAAGGATCTCGTGCGATATCCGAAAATACTGATTGATTTGTAACCATAGCTACCTCCGCATAAACATATAAAATTTGTCCTACTAGTCGTCAATATGCTCTAACACAGTTGCTTTGTGATCATGAACATCACCATACATCAGCTGCTGCACTTTGGCTCGTCTTGTATAAAGTTGTAAATTATGTTCCTTTGTGAAACCTATCGCCCCGTGACACTGATGAGCCGTAGAGCAAACCCTGGCATATGCACCGGTTATCCAAACCTTTGCCATCGATACTTCTCTAGCACATTGCAAGTTCTCTGATATACGCCAAGCAGCATGGTATGCCATATGACGGCTACCTTCCACATCTGATGCCATATTAGCGCAGTGATGTTGTATAGCTTGAAAACTTCCTATTGGCCTACCGAATTGCGTTCTCTGCTTTGCGTACTCGACAGTCATATCTAATACTGCTTCGGCACCACCAAGCATTTCTATGCAATTAGCCGTGACCGCACGCTGCAACATTTTTTCCACTATCGGCCAACCTAAGTCCACATTACCAATAACATTACCCTTTGGGACTGTGACATTATTGAAATGCATTTCACAATGTCGCTCTCCACCGATACTGTTTAATAAACTGACAGTTATGCCTTCATTATCCATAGGCACAACAAATATGGTAATTCCAGAGTTCGCATCATCGGATTCTGTTGTTCGTGCAACGACTAGAACAGAATGTGCCACGTCTGCATCCGGAACAAATAGCTTGGTTCCGTTTAAGACATAGTTATCCCCTTGACTCGTGGCCGTCATATGAACACCCCAAGGCTGGTAAGAACCTTCTCGTTCCAGAATAGCGACCGTTAAAATATGACTCCCATCGCATATACCTGGAATAACTTCTTGCTTCTGTAGATCAGACCCAGCATCAAGAACTGTAAGACCGCCCAATACAACCGTAGAAAAGAACGGAGCCGGCAGCAAGGTTCTCCCCATCTCTTCCAAAAGCACTGCAAGATCCGCAAAACTAGCTCCCGTACCACCAAATTCTTCAGGAAATACCAGACCAGTCCATCCAAGACTTACAACTTGCTTCCATAAAGACTCAGAATAACCTTTGCTACTCTCTTCTAATTCCCTGACTAATGTAAGCGGACATTCCTGGCTTAGGAATTCTCTGGCACTATTCTTCAGCATTTGCTGTATTTCAGTTAAACCTAGATCCATCCATCCTCCATTTTCCGAATTAAATGAGAGCGGAAGTAGTATATCTTATCGGATCATCGCTCTCAACAGAACAGTGATCACTACTCCCATTACTCTAGATAATTCAAAAATCAAACTCCCCAACTACTGTTAAGTTGTTTACTATTTTCACACCTATTGTATATAGAATATATTCTACAACACATCACTTAGTCAACAAACACGCCGCTCACGACTATCGTAAGCACAAAACACTCCGTACGCATCTTGCGTTTACACAATATTTGTGTAAAATATGAGTGACATTAACGATGTTCAAATACATCAAATATAGCTATCTAAAGCACTGGAGGGATTCGCATATGAGTACAGACGATCTAGTAACAACTAAACTGAGTGATCGTTACCTAGACGCTCTAATCCGGAGAGATCCCGACACCACGATATCTGTAATAGAAGATGCTATACGCCAAGGGCTGAGCCCAGTCAGTATACTGGTTTCAATCGTTGGTAAATCCCAGATTCGAGTCGGTGAAATGTGGCACACCGGCGAGATCAACATAGCGCAAGAGCATCTTGCAACCCAGATGACACTAGACATTATGGACCAAATGAGACAACGCTACCACGCTACAACGAAATGGGGAATCAAGGCAGTTGTAACATGCGTAGAAGGTAATTTCCATTATGTGGGATCCCGAATGATCGCAGACCTCTTATTAGTAGATGGATGGGACGTTGAATTCCTAGGAGCAGACACACCAACTCACGATTTAGTTGAGTTCGTCCGCCAGGGCCACCCTGAGCTTGTCGCATTATCCGTTTCCATGAAGGAAGACCTTAGCACAGCAGGTCAAATAATCACCCAACTAAGAAGACTGCCCGATGCACCGAAGATACTACTAGGGGGATACGGAGTTACCGATAGCGATCAAGCTGAAGGGCTTGGACCGGATGGATTCGCCACCGACGCATACAGTGCAGTCCAAGAGGCTCGCCGCCTCGGAGGACTCTCAAAGGACCCTTTGAGCCTAAATGAATACTTAATAGTGATGGGCTCCAGAATACAGGATTTGCGAAAAGGGAGAAGCTGGAATCAAGAACAGTTAGCCCAAGCCTCTTCATTGGACAGAACCTACATAAGTGCAGTCGAGAACGGCAAACAGAATTTGACTATCGGTGTAGTTTTGAAACTAGCCGACGCCTTAGAAGTACCTCTCAAACAACTCATTTCAGACTAACCCAAATCCTCTTTTGACTTCGCAAATAGAACACTTCGTACAAATCACCATTCGTCATGCAGCTTTCCGACGAGACCGACGACGACGAACTTGCTCACGTATAAATACGCTTTCGTCTATTTCTTGAGGCGCAGCTACCGTCCCAGCAAAATAACTCCCACATTGAATACAAGTTACAAACGGACCGAAACTATCCCTACTCTCGAATAAATCTCCTTCACATTTCTGACACAACTTAAACCAGAACACTTCTCACCTCGCTTCAGCAGGTATATTTAGCTGGGACCCACACGCTAAATCCATTTCGCACTCGCATTTGTAGTACAAGATTGACAAATTTCTGTTTACATGTCTATCATGATACACAGTAAGTGGAAGAAGGTCAACATAAACGGCATTGCGTGTAGAACAAGTTCTACAAACGGTATAAAGTGATAATCATGTTAATAAAATGTTTGCAAACTCTGATCGCTCAAATATTAACGGTGCAATATTGTATAACTTGATCTACATCACCCAGGGAGTATGTGTTGGCTAGGCAAAATTCCACAGCCTTACGAGAACTTAGAATGGAACTCGACGCAAACTATCATACGGGTACTAAAAAGGTGCATTACGCTCATCTGAGATCGTGCCAGCAATCACCTGGATATTAGACAGTCAGAATACATGCAAGTAATCGGAGTGGGGCCTTGGCTCCGCACTGAAAAGGACCACAAAATGAATACTATGACCTACGTTAAGCGATCCCAATTAAACCACTCAGCAAACACGGTTTTCAATTGGCATTGTAGAGAAGGAGCTTTTGAGAGACTAAACCCGCCTTGGCAACCGGCTGAAACTATAGAGAAGCTAGGAAGCATCGAAGATAATGGGTCTATCACTATCAAGACTAAAATTGGGCCATTATCCGCTAAGTGGTTTTTGAAACATACCGATTTCATTCAAGACCGTCAATTCGCAGACATTCTCATCAAAGGCCCCTTCTCATATTGGAAACACATACACAAGATAGAGCCACAAAATGAAGATACATGCATATTAGAAGATGAAATAGAATATTCTATGCATGGTGGAATAATCGGCAATATATTAGGTGGTCCGATAGTGAAGAACTTGCTCCAAAAAATGTTCACCTACAGACACAACGTTTTGCGCTCAGACTTGCGATCTCATAGCAGACATCAACCAGACGATGTGACTAAGATACTAATATCAGGATCTACAGGTTTAATCGGACAAGCTTTAAGCTCGTATTTATCTACTGGAGGCCATCAGGTAGTTAGATTGGTCCGTAACTCCAACTTAAACGATGAAGGCACTATTTTTTGGGACCCTTTAAACCATATTATAGATAGTGAATCCCTAGAGGGATTTGACTACGTTATCCACTTAGCGGGAGAGAATGTCGGGGAAAGCAGGTGGACTAAAAAGAAAAAAGCAAGGATCTCCGATAGTAGAATCAATAGCACTAAATTTCTTGCCGAATCACTATCAAACTTGAAATGCCCTCCAAAAGCTTTATTGTGCGCGTCGGCTACTGGATATTACGGAGATGCTGGAAACGATTTACTAAATGAACAATCTCCAAATGGGACCGGATTTCTTGCTCAAGTGGTTGATGAATGGGAACGGTCTACACGATCCGCTACTGACCAAGGGATACGTGTTGTAAATTTACGCTTTGGGGTAGTGATAAATCCAATGGGAGGCGCACTAAAAAAACTACTGATGCCTTTCAAACTAGGATTTGGCGGCAAGATTGGACATGGCAAACAATATATGAGTTGGATTAGCTTGGATGACGCAATCTGTGCTATCCATCACTTGATGATAAATTCGACTGTAGAAGGACCTATAAACATTGCTTCTCCTAACACGGTAACTAACGAAGAATTTACTAAACAACTAGGCACGTCCTTACGCAGGCCTACTGTGGCCACAATACCAGCTTTCATAATAAAGATTATGTTCGGGCAAATGGGCAAGGAGACTATCTTGGCGAGCACCAGAGTAGATTCCACTAAGTTATCACAAAGCGGATATGCTTATATATTCCCGCGTATTGAGGAAGCGCTAGAGCATTATCTAGGAAAGTCAAAAGACTATGAAATATGACGTAATAATAGTAGGAGCAGGATTGGCAGGGCTTTCCTGTGCACGAGAATTACATCGCTCAAATACGTCATTTTTGTTAGTAGACAAATCTGATTCCGTAGGAGGTAGACTACGAACAGACTACATCAATGGGTATTTACTTGATAGAGGGTTTCAAGTCTTATTTACAGCCTATCCTGACACTAAGCGAGAACTAGATTACGAATCGCTCAACTTGCATGAGTTCTATCCCGGAAGTCTTGTGCGCATAAACAATAGATTCCATAAAGTGGCTGACCCTTGGCGTAAGCCTCTAAATTTACTGAATACTCTTCGCGCTCCGATAGGGTCATTACAGGACAAGTTGAAAGTTGGGTTACTCCGGAGAGCACTCAAAAGCAAATCTCTAAATGACATTTTCAATGGCGAGGATATCCAGAGTAGCCAATATCTGAAAAACCTAGGCTTTTCCGAACAGATCATCAAAACCTTCTTTAAGCCACTATTAGGCGGGGTATTCGGGGATAGCGAATTGGTCACATCAAGTATCATGTTTGAGTTCATATTCTCAATGATGTCAGCGGGTGAGACGACTCTTCCAGAGCAAGGAATGCAGGCTATTCCTTCGCAAATGGGACAATCACTACCTCATAAGTCAACTCTATTGAACACCCATGTAACACGCGTAACAGGAACTGCGATCGAGACATCTTCCGGTGACCATATTAACGCCGATACTGTGATCGTCGCTACTGACGGTCCTTCCGCAGAAACCCTTATAGAAGTACCATATGCCTCATGTAAAGGCTCAACGTGCATTTACTTTTGTGCCGACAAGTCGCCAGGCATCAAAGATTGTCTAGCGCTAAACGGAACAGGCTACGGACCCATAAATAGTTTATGCGTCCCTAGTAATGTATCAATGTCATACGCGCCAGACGGTAAATCGTTAATATCAATAACAGTCCTAGGTAACAAATATGACAATGATTTGGACATGATGTCAGATGTGGTAACACAAGCACGAGATTGGTTCGGCAATGAAGTTGACAAGTGGGAGCATCTGAACTCTTACGTAATACCTCACGTACTGCCAGACCAATCACCAAAATTTTCAAGAATAAAAGATCAGACTGTATATCTTGAAAACGGAGTCCTAGTATGTGGAGATTATCGGGAAAATGGCTCTATTAATGGAGCTATCGTGTCTGGAAAAGTTGCAGCCAATTTAGCTCTCGCCAAGCTAGCTTCAATATAACAAATACACTTTACGCAGCACGAATACTAATTGACTGTAACCCGGTGCTATGGTAGCCTTCAATTTAGGCATATATATTTACTAAGACCTTCCTAAGCATCCTAGATAAGGGGAGAATTAAGATGGAAGTAACAACACTAGCAATCGAGAAACTCAAGGAAGTAATCGAAGGAGAAGGAGAATCTGGAAGTTCCTTACGAGTCGTCGCCATGCCGTCTGAGAACGGCGGGTTACAGTACATGCTGACTATGGAAAATGAAAGCCAAGCAGACGATACAGTACTAAGCATGGATGGCGTCAGCTTCTTAATGGACTCTGACAGCGCTCCTTTCCTAGAAGAAGCAACTATTGATTACGTAGAAAATTT